>CAMHFW010000125.1 GCA_946184675.1 uncultured Clostridia bacterium
GACAGATTTATCGGAGAACGCCTGTTAAAACACATTTTGTGAAACAGGGAGAATCCTATATAAACATCATTCAGCAATATGTTCTTCCTGTCTACTCTTCCGGGGATTTTATCTCTATAAGCGAAAAAATCATTGCGCTTTGCCAGAACAGGGTCGTGAAGAGAGAAGATATCCATATTGGCTTCTGGGCCAGACTCTTATCCCGTTTTGCCTCTCATCCCGACACCGGCGTAGGCGTAGGAGAAACAATCAAGATGCAGTATGCCATCGATAAGGTCGGTCTGGCCAGAGTTCTATATGCTTCCGCTGCCAGCGCAGTTACAAAACTATTCGGGAAAAAGGGAGTCTTCTACGAGATTGTCGGTATGGAAGTATCTGGTCTGGACGGCTTTTATGATCATGTCTGGACTGAATATCGGGATATCGGAATAGAGATGCCGGAAGACCCTTCTGGCGTCTGCAATGAAATCGAAAACAAACTGGGTATCCGCTGCATGATTGTAGATGCGAATGATCTTGGCCAGGAAATCCTTGGATTTTCCAATGGTCTTCTGCCAATTGCGTCTGTTCTTCATGAATTTATTAAAGATAATCCTGCCGGTCAGGAACATGAACTGACGCCAATTATACTAATGCATCCGCTCAAAAACGGATCCCAAGGAGGTTCTGAATCATAATGGTCTTACAGTCAATTCTCGATGAAATACAATACGATATAACAGCTGGTAATCTGGAATGCGAGATTGAAAACATTGTTTATGATTCCAGAAAGGCAGGCCCTCATTCTTTATTCGTTTGTCTGAAGGGGCACTTTACGGACGGACACAGTTATGCCGAACAGGCCTATGCCAACGGATGCCGGAATTTTCTGGTCTGTGATAATATTCCTGTCCACAGTGACAGCAATATTATCCGTGTTACAGATACGCGTACCATTTTAAGTACGGTTTCTGCCACTTTTTTCAGTCATCCTGAAAAAGAACTGAAAGTAATAGGAATCACCGGCACAAAAGGAAAAACAACAACCTCCTTTATGCTCCGAAGCATACTGGAACAGGCCGGATACAAGGTTGGACTTATCGGTACCAACGGTGTCTATATCCAGGATTATTATGAGAAACTTGTGAATACAACGCCAGAGTCTTATGATCTTTATCGGCTGATGCGGCTGATGGCAGACCGGGGCTGTACTTATCTTGTCATGGAAGTCTCTTCTATCGGCCTTAAGGACGAACGCATCAAAGGTCTTTTCTTTGACTATGCAATATATACCAATCTGTCCCCGGATCATATAGGGAATAATGAACATAAAGACTTTGAAGAATACCGTTATTGGAAGTCTGTACTCTTTACACGCTGCAGAAGATCTGTCTTAAACCTGGATGATGCTAATGTGTCCTTTATGGCAAAAGGCGATTCCCCGATCTATTACGGAGAGAATGATAGATCCGATTTCCGCCTTCTCCATTCTGAGCAGACGATGACAAACCAATCCGCGGGATGTGCATTCTCTTTTATGCATAATGCAGCAACTTATGATATGACGATTCATATTCCCGGACTTTATAACGTTTACAATGCTCTGGCCGCAGCCGCTGTTGCTTTCGATATAGGTATCGACCCGGATCTCATCAAAAAGGCTCTTGCCAAAGTAACGGTAAACGGCAGAATGGAAAATGTGGAGACCGGAACAGACTTTTCTGTTATTATTGATTATGCTCACAACGCATTGAGCTTTGAGAAGATCTATGATTCGATTTCTCTCTATCCGCATAATCGAATCATTGGCGTTTTCGGCAGTGTAGGTGATAAAGCTCAAAACCGCCGATACAGCATGGGAAAGATTGCAGGTGAGAAATTTGATTTTTCCATCGTCACGGAAGATCATACGATAAAAGAACCGGTATCTGAGGTAAGTGCACAGATCATACAAGGCATCCGTGATGCAAACGGCCAATATAAGCAGATTGATGACCGCGGAGAGGCCATCCGTTACGCCATTAACATGGCAAAAACGGGAGATATTATACTTCTTCTAGGCTATGGTCATGAAAAGTATACACTGCGTCTTAACCATAAAATACCTTTTGACGAACGGGAAGTTGTAAAATCCTGCTGTCGTATGCTGAAACAACAATAGAAAACAAGCCCTTCCATCACGAGAAGGGCTTGTTTTCTATTCCGGCAAAACAGGGAACGTCCGCATGCCGATCAGCGGACTTCCTTTTCCTTCTATATAGGCTCTGGTCACCGTTACGGAGCCAATTCCGGGATCTTTGGGAATCTCATACATGATATCCAGCATAAACTCCTCTATGACTCCCCGCAGGGCTCTGGCGCCGGTTTTTTTCTCTGCCGCCCGCTCCGCAATGGCTTCGATCGCGTCATCATCGAAACGCAGGTCTACCTCATCCAGTGCCAGCAGTTTGCGATACTGCTCCAGAATCGCATTTTTGGGTTCTTTCAGGATCCGCACCAGCATTTCCTTGCTGAGCCCTTCCAGGACGACCAGGACCGGAAGACGGCCAAGGAACTCGGGAATCATGCCGAAGCTGCGCAGATCCTCGATTGTGGTCTTTGCCAGTATGTTTTCATCATCTTCATAGCGGTCTTTCAGGTCCGCGCCAAAACCGATTGAACTGCTTTTTGTCAATCGGGCCTTAACCACTTTCTCCAGTTCCGGGAATGCCCCGCCGCAGATAAAAAGAATGTTTCTGGTGTTGACCGTTACCTGAGGAACCATAGCATTTTTGCTGGTCGCGCCGACCGGAACCTCTACCTCGCTGCCCTCCAGAAGTTTGAGCAGCCCCTGCTGCACAGATTCACCGCTGACATCCCGGCTGGTCGTGTTGCGCTTCTTGGCAATCTTGTCAATTTCATCAATGAAGATGATGCCCTCCTGGGCTCTCTCCACATCATTATCCGCAGCCAGAAGCAGTTTGGAAACAACGCTCTCGATATCATCCCCGATATAACCCGCCTCTGTCAGAGAAGTGGCATCCGTGATGGCAAGCGGTACATCCAGAAGCCTGGCCAGAGTCTGAACCAGGTAGGTCTTGCCGCAGCCGGTCGGGCCAATCATCAGAATATTGGACTTATCGATCTCGATATCATTCATCGACGAGGTCCGCACACGCTTGTAGTGGTTGTAAACAGCCACAGAAATCACCTTTTTGGCAAATTCCTGCCCGATCACATATTCATCCAGCTGCTCTTTGATCTTATGTGGAGCCGGTATCTTTTTCCGGTCAAATTTCTCTGGTTCTTTTTTTGCAGAATGCTTAACCCGGTTGCGTTCCGGCATCCGCATATCTTCTAAATGGTTCAGATTCATGCCGGCAAGCATATCCGGAAAATTGATCTCCAGGTCCTGCATACCCTGCATGCCCCCCATGCTGGTTATACCATTTTGCATACAGTCTACACAAATGCAGAGACTGTTATCTTTATTGAGGCGGAGCATTCTCCCGGCCTTGCTCTCCGGCCTACCGCATACGAAACAGACGCTTTCATAACGATCTGTATCCTGTCCGCCGGATCCGTCCTGATTATCTGTTCCCATCAAAGCCTCCTGTCTGCTTAGTCTTTCAACTTGTATTTCTGTTTCTATTATAGTCTATATCATAAAATGCATCAAGTCTGTGCACATCCTCTGTCAACTACTATCTCCATAAGTGCAAAGAGGTTCCGGTCTGGGAGGCCTGACTGTTTCTGTTATGGTGACAGACTTGCCAGATACTGTGTGAAGGTCCGAATTTAGAGAAGTGCATAATTCCCGGATAATATGCTGCCATTTTACTTGATCAGAATATAAGACGCCAAAGGACCGCCAGCCCGGCTGGATGCCGTACTGGCGGTCCCTCTGTTTATGTGCTTACATCATATGATCAGCCTGCGTATTCTGCATTTTCCTCACTTCCGAATATATCTGAAGCATCCGATTTGCTGCCCAGGATTGTTGACAGATCCTGTGATACATAGGAGCTTCCGTTCGGGAAGGACGCTGTGATGGTCACACTGTCGCCCGGTGCGCATTCAGTCAATGCCTTCTGCAGCTCCTCCATGGTAGAAATGGTCTCGCCATTGAATGCGGTAATAATGCATCCGGCCTGAAGCCCTGCGCGCTCTGCTGCAGATCCGGACTCTACGCTGCTGATATAAACGCCTGCCGGTGCATTGTATGTCTTGGCGGTTTCCTCGTCAATCGTACCACCGCGGATGCCCAGATAAGCTTCCTGATTTTCATTTGCCTGCAGGGTGCCGTCAATGATCGCCTTAGCTGTCTCGATGGCACTGTTGATCGGGATAGCGTATCCCATACCCTCTACAGAAGTATCCTCATACTTGACCGTATTTACACCGATGACTTCTCCTTTCCCGTTCAGGAGGGCGCCTCCGCTGTTACCGGGATTGATCGCCGCACTGGTCTGAATCAGGGTCATCGTCTTATCTGTCAGCTGTACTTCTCTTCCGACTGCGCTGACAACGCCAGTCGTCACAGACTGACCGTATCCGAGCGCATTACCAATAGCGATTGCACTCTCTCCGACCTGAAGATTATCAGAATCTCCCATCACGGCTACACGGATGGTATCCTCTGTGTCGGAAGAAAGGTCTTCCATATTTACCAGAATAACAGCAATATCGGCATCTTCATCGTATCCTTTTACGGTAGCGTTCGCTGTAGTCTCGTCAGAGAACTGCACGCTCACCTGTGTCGCTCCTTTGACTACATGATAATTGGTCATAATATACAGGGTATCTCCATCCTCGCTGAGAATGATACCGGAGCCGGCTCCCTGTGCATTCTGCGTATATTGACGGCCAAACCAGTCTGTTACGGTTTGCTGGGATTCTGTATTGACCGCTACGATACTGGGCATAACCTGAGAAACGATATCCGCTACTCCGCCAGACTCCGTGGTATCCGTGGCAGAAGCGGCGGTCTGTACGATTTGGACACTGCCGGGTGCTGCGGTGCTCCCCTGGACACCTGATACCGCCGGCATTCCCATACCGGTCACCTTGTAAATGCCAAACATGGCCCCCGATGCCGCAAGCCCGAATACCAGTCCCAGGCACAGAGCCTTCATCAGAGAACGGAAGAAACCGCCCTTCTTCTTTTTCCTGCTGCCGCCCGGGCCGCCATTTTCTCCTGTGCTGCTGCCGCCGGATCTGCTGCGGGTATCATCATAATAAGTATACTCGTTACTATAAGAATACTCATCGTTTCCTCTTACATATGTGTCATCGTCATAAGACATATTCA
>CAMHFW010000126.1 GCA_946184675.1 uncultured Clostridia bacterium
GAAATAAACTTCATAAATGCTCCTTTCGCACTTTTATATGTTCTGCCCGTCCCCGGAGGGACCTGTTACCTCACAGGCTGCACTTAATAAGTTCTTGTGGTGCACGCCGCAGCCTTTCGCCCGTCCCCGAAGGGACTTATTACCTCATAGGCTGCCTTTAGCAAGTCCTTGCGGTGGCACCCCGCAGCCTTTCGCCCGTCCCCGTAGGGACTTATTACCTCATAGGCTGCCTTTAGCAAGTCCTTGCGGTGGCACCCAGCAGCTGTTTGCAGGCTCTGCCAGACAACAGCTACCACAAATGTAACACCTTACAAAGCCTTGTGTGGTATGCAGCAGCAATCCTCTATATTGTAGCAGAAAACACAGGATAAAAAAACTATTATATGAAGCCATGCCGACAGGTTCAGAATTGCTTCGCAATTCTTCACTGTCGCGGCTTCGCCGTATACATACAAAAACAAACCCAGCTGCATGTATGCGAGCATACTGCGGCTGGGTTTGTTTTTGTATGTGCATGGCTTCATTTACGCGCAATTTACGCGCAAAAAAAGCACCGCCCCCGCTAGACTTTGTGTCAGCAAAAACGATGCCTTCAGTGCGTCTTCAGGGGCTCGAACCCTGGACACCCTGATTAAGAGTCAGGTGCTCTTCCAACTGAGCTAAAGACGCTTATCTTGTCGCCACTGTCGGCGACAAGGATGATTATATACTATGTGAAATCAAAATGCAAGTCTTTTTTTATGTTTTTTTTAGATTCTTTTTGTTTGTCGTCAATTGTCTTCATTTTTCATCAGCGGTGTGTTCTATGGGCACAGAGGCTGCAGATTTTCTTGCCGACGTTGGTGAATCTCTGCTCGTATTCTGTCATGACATTCCCTTCGGCGTATTCGCTGTGGTGCAGGTCGCGTGTGAAATAGTCCAGCTCCCAGCCGGCTGCTTCTACCTGCTCCAGGGAAAAGTCAAATAGGCCTGTGTTGTCTGTCTTGAAAATGACTCTGCCGTCCGGCTGCAGGATCTGGTCATACCTGTTCCAGTAATTGACGGAGGTCAGTATGCGCTTTGCGTGCCGGTCTTTGGGCCAGGGGTCTGAGAAATTCAGATAGATTCCTGCAATCTCGTCCTTGTCAAATATGGATGTCAGATCTTCTGCGTCCATGCGAAGGAAGTAAACATTGTCTCCTTCATACTCACGGCGCTTCTCCACCGCGCGTACTAATACAGAGGAGTATTTCTCAATGCCAAGGTAATTTCTCTCCGGATGCAGTCTGGCATGCTCCATCAGGAAGCGGCCTTTGCCCATGCCAACTTCAATCCAAATAGGATTGTCATTGCCAAACAGGTCTTTCCAGTGTCCCTTTCTTGCCTGCTGATCAGCCTCGTCCTGCAGGACGAAAGGGCTCTCCTCCATGATTTCTCTGGCTCCGCTTACATTTCTCAGTCTCATGACTATATCTATCCTCCATAACATTCACACTTATCATGTTTGTGGTGCAGACAGGCAGTTTTCGCCTGTCCCCGAAGGGACTTGTTACCTCACCTATGACTCTTAGCAAGTCCTTTCGGTGGTATCTTAGCTTCCTACTCTACCTGCTAAACTTGTTTCAACAGCTTTTTCACAGGTAAAATCCGCATTCGTGCAGACAAGACATCCGCACATGAAAAATGGCTCTTCCGAGCCATTTTTCAACGAATCTTTCAAACAATTTAATTGTCGCTGTCTCTTTCCAGGGCCACGGCACCTGTTCTGGCGATTTCCGCGATACCGAAGGGCTGCATGAGCTTGATAAAGCGGTCTACCTTAGCTGACTTGGCTGTCAGCTCGATTACCATGGTCTTAGGCGCCAGGTCTACGATATGCGCATTTGTCACGCTGCAGATCTGCATGATATCTGCCCTGTTCAGATTGGTATAATTGACCTTGATCATCAGGAGTTCCCTGGTCACGACCTTCTTCTCGCTGAAACGGCGGACCTTGATGACATCGATCATCTTATTGAGCTGCTTCTCGATCTGCTCCATGATGCGCTCATCGCCCGTGGAAATGATCGTCATGCTGGAGATGCCCTCCTCATCGGTCTCTCCTACAGCCAGGCTGTCGATATTAAAGCCTCGGCGGGCAAAGAGGCCGGAGATCTTGCTCAGGACACCGGCTCTATTTTCAACTGTTACCGTAAATATCCCTCTCATGCCCTTACTCCTTTACCAAATCATAGGAATCGACCTCGATTACCATCATAGCGGATCCTTCCGCTGCAAGGAAGGTATCGATTGTCTCCTCCATCTCCGCATCTTCACACAGATGGAAATATCTGACGCCGTATGCCTGGGCGAGCAGTTCAAAATCCGGATTGCCGTCCAGCTTAACCACACTGTAATGATCATCATAAGTATGATGCTGATACTCACGCACCAGACCCAGATAGTCATTTTTCAAAATAACAAACTTGACAGGCAGGTTCCACTGGCGCATGGTCGCCATCTCCATCATAGACATCTGGAAGGCGCCGTCACCGCAGACTGCTACAATCTGTGTATCAGGAAGGGCTGCCCTGGCACCGATCGCTGCCGGCAGGGAATAACCCATGGTGCCGAATCCGCCGGTCGTCAGGAAGCGTCCGTTTTTCATAATATAATTATCCGCTGACCAGAGCTGGTTCTGACCTACGTCAGCCAGATAGATCGCGTCATCATCCATCTTGCCGCTCAAGGTCTGTATGAACCTGGCCGGATTGATCTTGTGAGGATGATCATAGTGACGGCGGTCTGTGTACGCCGCCCTGCGCTCTGCAAGCTCTTCATTCCACTCGCTGTAATCACTCTCAAAATCATGCTCCAGCAGCTGCTGCAAAACCACCTTGATATCACCGACCAGAGGAATGGTGGTGCCGAGATTCTTGCCGATCTCCGCCGGATCTACATCAATATGAATGATCGATGTACTCCTGCGCTCCAGCTTATAAGGCTTCACAACCGCACGGTCAGCCACTCTGGCACCGATCAGCATAAATACATCGCACTCTGCGACAGCATAGTTGGCATAGGGCTTGCCATTGGTGCCCAGCATACCAAGATACATAGGATCTGCATTGGGCATACTGCCGATACCCATCATGGTCGAAACGACAGGAATATGATGTCTGTCCGCGAACTCTTGAACAACCTTTTCCCCTTCTGCCAGAATGGTGCCGCCGCCCACACAGATCAGAGGACGCTTTGCAGAAGCAAGTGTCTCGATCACCCTTCTGATCTGCAGATTATTGCCGCGAAGGGTGGGCTTATAACCGCGGATATTGACCTCGCCTGCAGGCTCATACTTGACCTCGGCCTGCTGCACATCCACCGGAACATCGATCAGCACAGGGCCTCTGCGGCCTGTCGAAGCAATGTGAAAAGCCTCTTTGATCACACGGGGAATATCGCGGGGATCTCTGACCACATAGCTGTGCTTGACAAAGGGCTCCGCCGCGCCGGTGATATCCGCCTCCTGAAAACCATCTCTGCCCAGCAGCTTGCTGCTGACCTGTCCGGTAATCGCGATCAGAGGAATACTGTCCGCATAAGCTGTTCCCAGCGCTGTAATAATATTCGTCGCGCCTGGTCCGGAAGTCGTGATGCAGACTGCCGGCTTCCTTGTCACGCGGGCATAGCCGCTGGCCATATGACCGCCATTGGTCTCATGACGCACCAGGATACCCTGAATTTGTTTTGAATTATATACACTTTCAAAAAAAGGGCAGATTGCCACTCCCGGATAACCGAAGACCACTTTGACTCCCTGCTCTTCCAGACATTTTACAATAACATCCGCTCCCGTCATGGATGCACGCCTCCTCTCAATATGCGTTTAATTATTTTATCATAATCATATTTTGCTGTAAAGGATTTCTTCCATATATAATTCCCCACATTTCATTGACATTTTACCATAAATACTTTACAATCATTTAGAATAATTATACATTCTTCTACCCATTTCATACATATGTAATACATCACAGATGGACACAATAAACGGCATTACAGGAGAACCGACCATGAAGAAACGTGTCTTTTTTACTATATTATTATCCCTGATACTTATGTCCGGCAGCCTGCAGCCCACCCTCGCAGCCCAGGAAACCCAGGCTGCGGCAGATGAGGAAGTCCGGGATGCGGAAGAGGAAGCGCAAGCCGCTGATGAGGATGCTCAGGCTGCGGAGAACGAGAATAAATCAGCGGATCAGACAGAAGAAAGTGAGACCGAGACCGAACCGGAGACTCTGGAAAACGGCGAACCCCGACTGGATTCCGAGGCCTGCTGTGTTATGGACCAGAAAACCGGGATGATCCTCTACCAGAAAAACATGGACGAAAAGCATTATCCCGCCAGCATCACCAAGATTCTGACCGCCCTGGTTTTTCTGGAGCACATTAAAAGTCTGGATGAAGTAGTGACCTTTTCAGAAGAATGCTGGGATGGCATCGATCACTACGCAAATATGAATATCGACATGATTCCGGGGGAAAAGCTGACTGCAGAACAGTGCCTGTACGCCATGCTGGTAGCTTCTGCCAATGAAGTATGCAATCAGGTAGCAATCTACACAGCCGGATCCATCCCCGCTTTTGCGGATATGATGAATGAGCGCGCGGCCCGGATCGGATGCACAGGTTCTCATTTCGTGACACCAAATGGTCTGCATGATCCCGACCACTATCTGACCGCCCATGACATGGCCCTGATCAGCCGGGAAGCCATGAATAATGAGACCTTCCGCAAGATCACAGCCACGCCCACATACACTATTAAATCTACCAACATGCGCAAAGAGCCCATCGAGCTCGGTTCCAAACACCTGATTCTCCGGGAATCGCATGTCCACGATGATGCCTGCGTAGGTGGCAAGACCGGCTGGACCGAAGAGGCCAATGAGACACTTGTCACCTTTATGGATAAAAATGACATGCTTCTGGTCTGTGTCGTACTCGACAACAGCAAGAGCACGCCCTGCAAAGATACCCTCAAAGCTGTAAACTACTGTTATGAACAGTATACCCGCAGCAGTATCGATCAGGCAGCTGCCCAGGCTGCCGCTGAGACAGAAACCGCTGCCGCTGAGACGCAGCAGATCGGGCAGGAAACCGAAAGCCCTGCTGCGGAATCTGCTCCGGAGCAGACGAAAACAACCGGCTCCGGCTCTCCGGCTGATCGGATCGTCCACTATGTTCTGACACATTCCGGTATCCTTTTCCCGGCAGTCGGAGGCGGACTGGTCCTTCTCTCCCT
>CAMHFW010000127.1 GCA_946184675.1 uncultured Clostridia bacterium
CAAGGACTGTCTCTCAGGAGCGGGCTGTTGAAAAAGGTTATTATATTGTTGACGCTGAAAGTGAAAGCGCAGCGGAAGATGTATTTTTCTTCTCCCTCGATACCGCCCTTATAAGGGAGATCCTTTCCGAGGATTACCTTGGCATCCTGATCCGGTCAGATCTTGGAGATGTCCGGATCGAGGCAAAGGACCTAATTAAGTTCCTTCAGCTCCTTGCAGAGGATGAGGCCCTGAAGGTAGTGATCTCCTGCCGCGAGGAGGAGACCCCGGACGGGACCATCCTGGTATGGACCATTTCGTTCCAGACCGAAGATTCTGACATAGAGTTTCCGGAGAACGTCATTCTTACTATCGCTCTTCCCTTCGAACCGGACGGAAATACTGCTGGCCTGTCCGCAGTCCGGACCGGACCGGATGGGGAGACAGAGGCTCTGAAGGCTGCCTTTGATCCGGTGACCGGACAGCTGTCCTTCCAGACCAGACAGCCAGGAGATTTCACGATCGAAAGCGGCCAGCCATGACCTGACGGCTGCGGCTGCAGGAAACTGAAGACATTGCGTATTAACCGCTCCCGCCTGCCGGCTCCCGGCAGGACGGGAGTTTTTATGGTAAAACGCCTCTTATAGTCATATGGACAAAACCAGACCGGACCTTTCGGTAAATATGCTGATTTTTTTTCGTACCTGTCCTGTAATCCTTGTGTCTGAAAAAGTGCGTCCTGTATAATTAATAAAACGCAATTTCTGATACCTGACCGTTATTGCCTGCTGTCCCGAAACAGCGTTCGAACCTGACCGAAAAAGAGGCACCGCTATGAGAAAAATAAAAAAATACGTTATATCTGCTGCCGCGGCCGGTATCCTTATCGCAGGCGGCCAGAATGTCAAAGCCGCTGAACTGAACGCCGATGAGCTTCTTCCGAAGGAGCTTCAGACGGATCAGGCAGAGCCGGTTTTGGAAAACACAGCACCTGCTGCCCAGCCGGCTGCTCCGGATGAGACCTTCCCCTCTCCACAGGAGACAGCACCGGAATTTACGCAGATGCCGGAGGAAATGACGCAGGCTCCGGATCCCGGGGAGATAACGCCCAGGATCCCTGCTCCGGCAGCTGAGGGCACAGCAGCCGTTTTTTCTCCTGAAGGAAATGAAGAAGAGGCTTTTGAGCTCCCGGCCGCCTCTCCGGAAGGGAACTCCGCGGATATTATTGCAGATACGGCAGCACCCGTGAGCCCTGATTCGATCCAGTCTGTCGAGGCCCTTCCGGAGGAAGCTCTCGACAGTCAGATCCCCCTGCTTTCCGGAGAAGAGTGCGAGGGGGAAGATGAGGAGTCTCCCGAAGAACCCGTTCACTCGGATTCCGTCACGCCCTCCGGGACACTCACCGTTTCCGACAGTACGGCAGACCAGACCGGAACAAACTGGATCTACACTGCCGACAATGAAGGAGAGACGGAGACCGGAAACAGCCTGACCATGGTGAACGCGGGACTGGAAAACCTGACTGTACAGAAAGATCTGACTATTATCGCCGCAGGCGTAAATAAGATCACCTCCATCCTGCTGTCCGGCATGACAAATGTAAAGCTGGGCGGCTCCGGCATCTTCCTGGTAGACAGCCTGCAGTGCGACAGATCCTTTGTTGGCTCCTTCGGTCTGACCGAAGGCGGTTCAGCTGCTTTTTTCCTGAAAAACGAAGCCGGCGTTTACGAACTCCTGAATCCGCAGAATACGCCTGGTATTCTTGACGAAGCCTATGTCCTTGACGAGGGCAGATATGTCATCCCCAAGGATATGAGTCTGGAGCTTCCGGAAGGCATGACCCTTACCATCTCGCTCCCCTATGAACCGGATGGCAGCGCCGGAGCCCTGACGGTAATTCTGACCGGTCCGGACAAGAAGATCGATGAACTGGCAGCTTCCTTTGACCAGAGCTCCGGAAGAGTGCTCTTCCAGACTAAACGGCTTGGAGATTTTGTGATCGTCGGCGAGTGATCCTGGAGAGAAAACGATATGAGTTCTGAAAAAACTTTTGATATCTGCATCTGCAGTACCGGGGAGGATGCCCTGAAGGCGGAGCTTATCCGTGACAGCATCCTGCGGTACCGTCTGCCCAAAGGGACTGCGCCTGCGGATCCGTCCCTTTCCTATGACCGGATCTGCCTGGATGCCTCCGGTGCGCCATTGAATGAGGAGACCTGTGCGCTTCAGGATGCAAGCCGTTATCTCCTGCTGCTCTGCTCCCCCTCTGCCAGGGCGTCAGCAGCCATCTCCGACCGCCTGGTCCGTTTCCGGGAAAAAAACGGCAGAGACAAGATCATTGCCGTTCTTCTCTCCGGAGAGCCTTCCGAAGCCTTTCCCCCTGAATTTATCGAGACTAAACAGGTACAGCGCATCCTTCCGGACATGAGCATCGTCTGGGAGACAGAGACCATTGAGCCCGTAGCCTCGGATCTCCGGGCAAAGGACAGCCGGGAGGCCAGACAGCGTCTTCGATACGAGACGGTCCGCATCATCGCCACTGTGCTGGGGCTGCATCCGGACGAGTTGGAACGGCGGCATGAGAGACGCCGGCACCGGGCGATCCGGACTGCTGCCCTGACCCTGTCCTGCATTCTTGCCCTGATCGCCGGGATCTTCCTGTATTTTGGCCTGCAGGCAAAGCGGGAAGGTGATATCTATACACGCCAGGCACAGATCGGCACCGAGGTGGCAGAGCGGCTGACAGAGGAGCTTCCCGCCCAGTTTAAAGACGTGCCGGAAGCCCAGAAGGCGATCGAAGCGATCATCGCCAGGGCACAGGATGAACTGCTGGCAGATACAGATTCCGGGGCAGCTGCTGCAGATCCTGCGGCAGAGACAGGAACGGAGGGCGAAGCAAAATGAACAGACCCTCTGAATATACTTACGATGTTTTTATCAGCTACCGCCATAAGCCTCTGGACGAAGCAGTCACCCGCGGGACCTTCAACCGCCTGGAAAGCTACCGCCTCCCGAAGCCCATTCTCAAAAAAGGCGGCGCCCCTATCCATCGGGTGTTCCGCGATACGGAAGAGCTTGCCGTGAGCAAGGTACTGACCGACACGATCATGCAGGCTCTCCGGGAGACCCGCTGCCTGGTAGTCGTCTGCTCCACAGATACTCCCAGCTCTGCCTGGGTGGACCGGGAGGTAGCCTCTTTCATCGAGATGGGAAAAGCCGGTGATATCTTTCCTCTGCTGATCTCCGGTACACCGGAGACCTCCTTCCCGGATTCCCTGAAGCTGGTCCCGGATATCTCGGAACGGATCATGGACGTCCG
Source organism: uncultured Clostridia bacterium (assembly GCA_946184675.1). Classification (GTDB taxonomy): domain Bacteria; phylum Bacillota; class Clostridia; order Lachnospirales; family Lachnospiraceae; genus UBA2912. The sequence goes on from CAMHFW010000127.1 coordinate 3,299, forward strand.
CACCGGCGATGCCGATGCTAGAAGGATCCTGGCAAAGGAAGAGACCGCTCTTCTTCCCGTCATCGCCAGGACCGCAGGCTGCAGCTATAAGGATCTCCTGCGCGAGCACTCCTTCCGGAAGCGCCGCCGGACTCTTACCGGATGGGCTGCCGGATCAGCGGTATTTGCCCTGGTGGCACTGGTATCCCTGACTTTCTGGACCCGGGCGGAAAACTACCGGGCCGGAGCCGGGAGGGTCCAGGACCGTTCCATGCGCATGCTGGAGAGCATGACCTACCCGATCCCGGACGCACTGGTCGGATTCACGGGCACCTACCCGCGGGTCGCCAGGATCCTGGAAGACAATACGGCCCAAATCAATGACCTTCTTGCACTGGCCACGGACAAGACCGAAGTCGAAGCGGATATTGCAGCCAACTACGAAAAACTGGCTACTGCCTACACGACTCTCGGATATTTTGACAAAGCCCAGGAAGCCCAGCAGAAAGCAATCGACATCTGGCAGAAACGGAAGGAGGAGCAGCTTCCGGGAGCAGAAACAGCACTTGCCTCCGCCTGGAACAACATGGGCCGACAGAAGCAGGCCGCCGGTAAATATGCGGAATCAGAGAAATATTTCCGGCTGTCCCTGGAAGAGCTTCCGGATACAGAGGAAAACCGTATCCTCCGGGCCACTGTGCTGAGCAACCTCGGCGCGGTCCGCGTCGAACAGGGAGACTACCAGTCTGCAGGTGAGTTTTTTTCCGAGAGCGGAGAACTCTTTGAACAGGATACCGCTGCTTCCGGAATCGTCCGTACAGAGTACGCTTCCTGCGTATATAATTACGGAGCTGCCCTGCACCGGGCCGGACAGTATGAGAAAGCCCAGTCCCCTCTGGAAAAAGGAACCGAGCTCTTTGAGACGATCTACGCCGGATCCCCGGTCCAGAACAACCTGCTGCCATTGCTGCGGGCCAGATCGGCACTGGGGGCAAATCTCTCCCAGCTTGCCCGGTTCGATGAAGCCATGCAGGTCTTCGGGAAGGCAGATCTGGAGGCCCAGAAGCTGACCGATGCCGGCAATATTGAGATAAGCATGCTCCTGGCAGAGCTGTACAACCAGTATGGCTTCTGCTGCAACATGCAGGGCCTCACAAAAGAAGCAGACACCAATTTCCGGAAATCCACAGATGTCTACCTGGAGATCGCCGGAAAGACCGGTTCCGACACAGCAAAGGCAAATGCCTCGATTGCCTGCTTCAATGTGGGGATCAATGCCTTCCAGACCGGTGACTACGGACCCGCAGAGACTTATCTTGAGGATGGGCTGGAACTGCTGGAACCTGTCGCGAAAGAAATGGGAAACTACTATTCCTCCCTCTGCCTGGCATGGCGTTCCTTCTATGAGCTGACCTTCAAAAAAGATCCGGAGCAGGCTCTTGCCGACTCGGCAGAGGCCCTCAGCCTGCAGCCGGATTCTGTGGTCGCCGCCCATTATTATGGCTATGCCCTGATGTACAACGGATATGAGGAGGACGCTGCCCGGGTCTTCGAAGCCCTTGCTGCTCTCGGCCAGGGAACGATTGACAACCTTCGTCTGGACTTTGACGCCCTCAGCCGTTATGGCATGCACCATGCCCTGATGGACAAGGTCATGGCAAGTCTGTCATAACTGCCGCTCCATGTGCAGGGCGGATCTATACCGACTGCAACTGCCACCTCTTTTTGTTCTATAAGCCATAGCAACAGATTTTGTAAAATACCGCCAGCCGAATGGCTGGCGGAAATTTTGTTAAAATACTACTGTAGTAATGTCGCAGATGATTCTTTTGATTCTTTTGATTCTTTTGATTCTTCTGCCTCTTTACTTCTCTGACACTTTCGCTTATTCCAGACTGGTGGCATCTCCCAGACCGTCAAAAGAGATGGATTCTACGGTCA
>CAMHFW010000128.1 GCA_946184675.1 uncultured Clostridia bacterium
GTTAAAAAGACTTTTAGACTCCCTCAGAACCCGCAACAATCTCGGTGATCTCCTGCGTGATGCTTGCCTGTCTTGCACGGTTGTAATGGAGATTGAGCTTCTCAATCATCTCTTCCGCGTTGTTTGTCGCGGCCTCCATCGCCGTACGTCTGGCTGCGAGTTCACTTACCGTTCCCTCACATACCGCGCCGTAAATCAGTCCGGCCAGATATTCCGGGACGATCGCGTCAAATACTTCTTCACTGTCAGGCTCGTAAAGGATCAGATCCTGTACAGGCTTTCTCTCTTCTTCTGTCTCAGGGATGAGATCTACAAGAGGAAGAGCCGGCATACTGTCAGGCTGCTGAGACAGCATAGAAAGGAATTTGGTGTAACAGAGATTTACATGTCCGAAATTTCCTTCCTTGAACTCTTTGCAGATGAGCAGGGCCATCTCGTAGCAGTCAGCTACTGTGACCTGGGCGACTTCCGCAAATTCCTCTGTCAGTATGTCAATTTTTCTTCTCTTGAAATACTCCACTGCTTTTTTACCAAGCGGAAGGACCATATAATCCTTTCCCTCCGCCTCCTGCTCCAGACGCTTAAACAGGTTGGTATTATAACCGCCTGCCAAGCCTCTGTCGCCGGCTACTACGATATAGCACCACTTCTCGTTCCCTGACTCTTTCACATAGACAGAGGAAAAATCTGTGTTGCCTACCGCGATGGTCTCAAGCGTTTTGTGGAGTTCCTGGAAGAAGGGACGGCAGTTATCCGCGCGTTCCTTTGCTCTGCGAAGTTTTGAAGAGGCTACAAGTTCCATGGCCCTGGTGATCTGCATCGTGTTCTCGACACTCTTGATGCGCAGTTTCACTGCTTTCATATTTGCAGCCATACCGGGACCTCCTTAACTATTGCGATCTGTAAAATCTTTCGTAAAGCTCTCCAGTGCGCTCTTCAGCTTTGCTTCTGTATCCTCGTCCATGTTCTTGGTGGTGCGGATCGCCTGCATGGCTGCAGCGCCGTCTGCATCAGTATCAAGGTATGAGAACAGCTCTGTCTCAAAGGCATGGATCTTGTCCACAGGGATGCTGGCAAGCATTCCTCTGGTAACCGCATAGAGGATCGCAACCTGCTTCTCCATGGAGATCGGTGTGTTCTGGTTCTGCTTGAGAACTTCCACGATACGGGCACCCTGATCCAGTCTGGACTTGGTATCAGCATCCAGATCGGAGCCGAACTGGGCGAAACTCTGAAGCTCACGATACTGGGAATAAATCAGCTTCAGTGTACCGGCAACCTTCTTCATTGCCTTGGTCTGTGCGTTGCCGCCTACACGGGATACGGAAATACCGGGGTTAACAGCCGGCATGATACCGGAGTGGAAAAGCTCTGTCTCCAGGTAAATCTGTCCGTCTGTAATAGAAATAACGTTGGTCGGAATATAAGCGGATACGTCGCCTGCCTGGGTCTCGATGATCGGCAGTGCAGTCAGGGATCCGCCGCCGTGCTCATCATCCAGCTTTGCGGCTCTCTCCAGAAGTCTGGAATGGAGATAGAAAACATCTCCGGGATAAGCCTCACGTCCGGGCGGACGGCGGATGAGCAGGGACAGTGCACGGTATGCTACCGCGTGTTTGCTCAGATCATCATAGATAATCAGGACATGCTTGCCCTGGTTCATAAAATGCTCACCGATCGTACATCCGGAATAAGGAGCGATGTACTGGAGCGGGCTTGCCTCGGAAGCTGTGGCGGCAACAACGATGGTATAATCCATGGCGTTATTGCGGTTTAATGTCTCAACGAGGGAAGCAACGGTAGACCTCTTCTGACCGATTGCTACATAGATGCAGATGACATCCTGTCCCTTCTGGTTGATGATCGTATCAAGAGCGATCGTCGTCTTACCGGTCTGACGGTCGCCGATGATCAGCTCACGCTGACCTCTGCCGATCGGAATCATCGAGTCGATGGCCTTGATACCGGTCTGAAGCGGCTCATATACGCTGCGGCGCTCACAGATACCGGGGGCTCTGGACTCGATGGGTCTGAACTCCTCGGTCACGATCGGGCCTGCGCCGTCGATCGGCTGTCCGAGTGCATTTACTACTCGTCCGATCATAGCGTCGCCAACCGGTACCGATACTACCTTGCCGGTACGCTTTACGGTCTGTCCCTCAGCGATTGCGTCGCCGGAACCGAAAAGAACGATAGAAACGCTGTTCTCTTCCAGGTTCTGGGCCATACCGAAGCTCCCGTCCTCGAATTCCAGAAGCTCTCCGGCCATGCAGTTGATGAGGCCGCTGGCTCTGGCAATTCCGTCACCTACGAGCAGGACGGTACCTGTCTCGTTCTGCCGGATCGTATTCTCATAATACTTGATCTGGCTTCTGATGACCTTGGATATTTCTTCAGGTTTCAGTTGCATAGTATTCTCCATTCCGCTGCCATATGCGGCAGCGCATAACTGTCAATAGGTTTATGCAGATTTCTCTGCTTTTCGTGTTATTTGATCTGCCGGTCAGACAATTACTTCGCTGATCTTCTTAGAAAGATCAGACATTCTGCCGGCCACGGTGCCGTCAAGCTGCTTTCCGTCCATCTCGACGCGGAGTCCCGCGACCACAGAAGGATCCACCTTGACAGAGAGGCTTACTTTCTTGCCGCTTACCTTTTCCAGCTTTGCGGTAAGAGCCTCTTCCTGCTCTTTTGTCAGTGCGACAGCACTTGTTACCTGCACCTGTGCGATGCCATTGTCAGCATTATATCTGCGGGTAAACTCATCGCAGCATCCGCCAAAATCACCCAGATAGCTCTTTTCACACAAGAGCTTGATGAAATTGACCAGGTAAGGCTGTGCCTGCTCTTTAAATGCTGAATCAATCAGTCCCAGTCTCTCCGCCATCGGGATTGATGGCTCACTGAGCAGCCTCAGATACTCCGGGTTCTCCCGGAAGAGCTCTCTGACCTGGGTCATCTGCTCTAAAATACTGCCGGTGAGCTGCTCCTCTGCAGCGAGATCATAGAGACTTCCGCCATATACTCTGGCTATGCCTGTCATGACGCATCACCCACATTTGCTATAAACTCGTCAATAAGCTTGGCATGGTCTGCTTCACTGATTTCACGTTCAATGACCTTGCCGGCGATTTCGACGGCCATACCGCCGATCTCGTCTTTGATCTCATTGACTGCCTTTCTCTTCTCCTGCGCGATGTCGCTCTCTGCCTTCGCCTTGATGGCCGCAGCCTGGCGGTTAGCCTCACGGACGACTTCCTCACTCTGCAGCGCGGCAGTCTTCTGCGCATTGGAGAGAATCTCATTCGCGCGTTCTTTTGCCTCCAGCATATTCTGCTCATATTCAGCCTTGATCGCCTCTGCCTCAGTCTTCGCCTTCTCGGCGTCTCTGATCTCAGCGTCGGCTGCTTCTTTGCGTTTCGCGAGCATTTCATTTATGGGCTTAAAGAGAAAGCGCTTTATTAAATACATCTGGATTAAAAGGTTACAGATCGTAGCCACGAAATTCCATGGTATGATCGTAACGAGATCCTGTACTTGTTGCATCTTTGCCCTCCGTTTCCCTTATGGGAAAAATGAAATGTTTAGATTAACCAAGGAAGTTCATGAACATGTTAGGAGCTACGAAAATCAGCAGAAGGCCTGTAACGAAACCGTAGATACCTGTTGTCTCTGCAACGGCACATCCGAGAAGCATAGTAGAAGTAACGGTGCCTCTGCACTCGGGCTGACGGCCGATTGCCTCAAGAGCCTTAGAAACTGCAGTACCCTCACCAATACCAGGGCCGATACCGGCGATCAGAGCACATCCAGAACCGATTGCACAACCTGCTAATGCGATACCTTTTGCTAAAACAGTGAAATCCATTATAAAATCCTCCTGATTAATAATATCTTAATAATAAGTGATGACAGTTTTCATCATTCCTCTGTCTCTGCTGCGTTTGCAATATACATAACGGTCAGCATACAGAAAATGAATGCCTGCATAAATCCTGTGAACCAGTCAAAGTAGACGGACAGGACCGCCGGAACACCGACGGAAAGGAACGGGATCTTGGACAGAAAATCGCCAACCGCTCCCGGGATCAGTCCAAACAGTGCCGAGCTGGCTACTGCAAGCGCGCCGTAAATCAGTCCGTTGATAACAATACCGGACAAAATGTTGCCGAAATGACGGCAGGCCATGCTGACGGGCGTTGCAAGCTCAGACAGAATATTGAACGGAGTCATTACGAAGATAGGAGTTGTGAAATCTTTGAGATATCCTCCAAATCCGTTTGTCTTGATCTTCTGCCGCGTGATCAGGATGAACACAACGACTGCCCAGGCTGCCTCCACGGACAGGTCCGAGGTCGGGCTGCGCAGGCCGATCAGACTGATGAGATTGGAGATCAAGCTGGTGGCGAACAGGGCGGAAACAAACGGGATAAAGTATCTGAACTTCTCTCCCATATTTCCGACAACAAAGTTATTTGCCATCTCTACGATCATCTCTGCCAAAGCCTGTCTCTTCGAAATATTCTCGACTTTCAGATTCCTGGTAAGAATGATGCACGCGATCGTGATGATCGCCATAACGATCCAGCTTACAACAAGCGTCTCGTTGATCGTGATCTTACCAAGTATCGGGATGTCAAAAGGGAATGTGTAAAATATTCTGGCTCCCGATACATCTAATTCCATAAACTATTCACCTCCTCCTTCGTTTATGGTCTCAGCGCCTCTGGGGGAGAGGAACCGATTTATTCCAACAGCCGGGCCGATTATTCATTGACACCGGCAAGATTGGCGATTTTAATCCCGATTCCGGGAAAGAGCAGCGGGATTAGGCCTGCTGCAAACTGAAAACAGGGGAGGATGATGGCCAGAACCACCCAGCAGCCCTGCATGAGCATGCGGCGGGAATAGCTGGCTTTCATCATAGCTCTGGCATCCGCCTCATCCTCGGTATCTGTTACTTTCTGCACGGTAATTCCCATGAGAAAGAAATTGAGCACTGCAACGATGCCTCCACAGACGCCGCCCAGGATCACCGTATAATCAAAGGGAATCCTCTCCGGAAACTTTGCGTGAAGAATAGCGAAAACGACCAGCATCACAGCAACGCCAATTACCACATAAAGGGCCACGCGCATGGTCTCCTTGCGGATGGCCGGCGCAAGACCTCTCTTTTTTTCTTCCATAAATAATACCTGCCCTTA
>CAMHFW010000129.1 GCA_946184675.1 uncultured Clostridia bacterium
CGGATCTGTAACTATTATTTATTTGACCTGTCTACTTGACAAGGGGCTGATCAGTTCTCTGTCTCCTTTTATTGTCTGACAATAGGTGGAGACAGAGAACCGTCCCCTGTCTCCCGTCTCGACTATTCGATTGTAAGTTCCGGTGCCTCCGGCATTGTCTCTGCATCTCCCGGCAGTTCTCCGGTGAAGGACTCTACTGTAATCTGCATATCTTTGCTGACCTTGATTCCGTATGTCAGGCGCATCTCGGTGCTGTTTTCTTCAAAGGAGCTCTCGTACAGAAACTCTACGGTTGTGTTGCCTGCTTCTTTGGGGGTGAGTACGAAGGTCTGGGTGCCGCCTGCGCCGACAACGCCTTCGTTCTCCTCATCGGCCTTGTAGGTGGAGGAAATCTCAAAAAGTTCGGGATCCTGTGTTACGGTCCATTCATATCCTGTTGTAGGATTGGAGGGAACCTCAAGTGTTGCTGTCTGCGGATTTTTCTTCGCGCAGCCCGCAATCATCAGCATCATGCATGCCAGCAGACAGACTGCCGCGTTACCTTTTCTGAATTTCATAGTAAAGTAACCTCTCTTTCCACGCTGAGAGCATGTGATTTCATATTATTTGCTATCCTCTGGCAGAGTCCAATGTTCTCTGTCGCTCACATCATACCATACCCTCTTTGGTCCTGCAAGAAAGATTCACGGTCTTTCCTGTCTTACCTTTCCTGTCTTAATACATAGAAAGACAGATTCCGACGATCGTAAATATGATCTGAGCTGCCAGTACGCCGCCTGTCACGATCTGCAGGATAAAACAAGATTTGGATGGCCCCTTTCCTGCCAGCATCCTGCTGGCGCAGAGGATGAACCCTGCAAGCGGAACAGCTGCTGCCGCAAGACCGACAATGAGGAAGACAAACGCCGGAATCACTGTCGCGGCAAACTTCCAGCCGGTCACCATCAGGATCAGCGCCGGGAAAACAGCCAGAAGCATGATTCCCTGATACATTAAACCTGTCTTTTTATCATTTTCCATGGTTTCTATCACTCCAAACGACTGTATAAAAATCTGAAAAGACCGGCATACCCTATCAAGATATGCCGGCTATCTTTGCTATATATTATAGCAAATCTATTATTATTTGCAAAGTCAGAGATGAAACCTTTTCTTCAGAGAATCAACAGCTTTTTCTACTCCATTTCTACGATGCCGGCAGCTCCCATACCGCCGCCGATACACATCGTAATCAGGCCATACCTGCCGCCTTTTCTTTCCAGATAAGAAAGCACCTTGCTGGTGAGAACTGCACCGGTCGCACCAAGCGGATGTCCGAGAGCCATTGCGCCACCGTTCGGATTAACCTTCTCTTCCGGCAGTCCCAGTGTCCGGATACAGGCAATGGCCTGGGAAGCGAATGCTTCATTGATCTCGATCACATCCATGTCATCAATTGTTAAACCAGTTCGTTTCAACACCCTGGGAACAGCCTCAACCGGGCCGATACCCATGATTTCGGAAGGGACTCCTGCTACCTGGAAACCAACAAACCTTGCAATCGGCTGATAGCCAAGTTTCTCTGCGGTTTCCCTGGCCATGAGCACAACAAACCCTGCTCCATCGGTTGTCTGGGAAGAGGTCGCCGCTGTCAGACGCCCTTCCGGCTTAAAACAGGGTTTAAGTTTTGCCAATCCTTCGGGAGTCGTAGACGGCCGGATTCCCTCATCCTTATCCGCGGTAAAAGCCTCTCCATTTTCACCAGTAACCGTGATCGGTATGATTTCCCGGTCAAACTCTCCGGATGCCTGTGCGATTGCAGCCTTTCGGTGGGACTCTGCGGCCATAACTTCCATTATACTGCGGGAAATACCATATTTCTCCGCAACATTTTCTGCTGTCATTCCCATGGACATATAGAGTCCGGGAATTTCTTTCTCCAGCAGCTGATCCCGGTATTCTTCCGGCATCATCATATTGAGACCGGTCATCTGTTCAACTCCGCCAGCTATGACCACATCCATCTGATCTGCCATGATGGCGTTCGCTGCCATGGCGATCGTCTGAATACCGGAGGAGCAGAATCTGTTTACCGTAACTCCGGGCACGCTGTCAGGAAGTCCTGCTTTCTGCGCAACCATTCTTCCTATATTATATCCGCATTTCCCCTGTGGAAAGGCATTCCCGACGATCACATCGTCAATCAGAGCAGGGTCGAATCCCGGAAGCCGGTTAAGCACCCCCTTCAGTGTCTGTGCACCGTAGTCTAAGGGATGCATCCCCGCAAAGGATCCTTTATTTGCTTTTGCAAGCGGTGACCGCCCATAGGCCACGATCACCGCATCTCTCCTGTTGTCTTTCATTTTTTGTATCCTCTTCTCAGCCCCAGTATTTTCTGACAATGTTAGAAGGTTCATGTGAGCAGATAAAGTATTCCGGTTCCGGCTTTTCTGCCTTGGACAGCTGTTTATAATGGCTCTCGTAAGCGCCAAACAGGTCATTGATGAAAGCGCTAGTGGTAAATCTCTGGTTCAGTACCGGTGTAATGTCAATCACACTGCCGTCCATCAGGGTCATCTTATCCATCTTGGGGAAGAGGCTGCAAAGAAGGTCGGGCACATCTCCACAGAGCACATATCTGCCCTTGGCTGTAGGCACTACAATACTCTGATGTCCGAGGGAATGTCCTTTTGTTACAAAAAGCTCTAATCCATTCGCAAGTTTTACGTCACCGTCAAGCAGAATCAGATTGGAACATTTCTGAATCCACTCTCTGGTATCCGGGAAATAGTCCATTCTGGCTGCCTGGAAATCATAGGGGCAGAAAAGGTTATTATACTCTGCTCTCTGTACATAAGTAGGAACATCCAGGAAAAGATCGCCGTTTGCACAGTGATCATAATGCAGATGCGTATAGATGACAGAGGTGATATCTGCGGGAGTGAGTCCCTCCTCAGCCAGACCGTCCAGCAGAAGCTGGGTAGACCCTTCGGCGGAAACATCACCGATCGCCATCTGCTCCAGATAGCTCTCTTTCATGCCGTTGTCAACAAGGATATTCTCTTCCCCATTTCTCAGAAGAAAACAGGTAAACGGGAATTCCAGCAAAAGGTCTGCGTCCACGCCTCCGCCTGCTCCAACACTCTTGGGTACAGTAAGTTTTCTTGCATAAATTGCTTTGATTGTCCAGGGTTTCATGATAATACTCCTTTCATTTCCGATGATTTGTATATATGGTCAGAGAGAATCGTTTCCGCCAGGATCTTTACTACCGGATCAATGTCATATCGGTGACACTTCCCCCGCTGCATGAGCGAAGGGAAGATATCATTCCGCTGGCAAACCTGTTTCTGAAGCAAGTCTGTTCCAAGTATAATGTCGTTAAATTCTTTGATCAGAGTGTTCTTCGAAAATTCGAGCAGTATACCTGGCCCGGCAATATCCGGGAACTGCGTAATGTCACTGAGCGCATGGTCCTGACTTCCCCCAGGGATGAGGTTCGTCTCTCTCTCCTGCCCCGCTTTATTCTGGAAGAGAACAGCCCGGTGCAGGTGAGCTCTGCCTCATCTCCTGTGATGGATGAGCCTCTTTCTTTCGAAATTGACTGGGAAAATAATACAAAGTCCTTTAAGGAACTGATTCACGACCAGGAAAAAGACCTGCTGCGATCTGCCCTGGAATACTATGGGACTCCGGCAAAAGCTGCCAAAGCATTGCGGATCGATCTGTCGAACGTATATCGTAAGATACAGAAATATACTCTGTAACCGGTTATCTCGATTTAAGCACAGTTCATACTATTCTGATCTGTATGACTGTATATAATGAATCTGAATAACCATTCCTCATACTTCTCTTACCAGCATGTTGCTCTCTATGATAAAATAGGCTTACTAACGACATCTAAATCAATTTTTCAACAAGGAGGCACCCCATGGATAATGGAAAAGTCAGAAGCAGGGATGAAATCATGGCCTGCTTTAAAGATGGACAGACCATTGCGATTGGCGGACAGGGTGGTGTATATATGCCCTGGAACCTGATCGATATGCTCGCAGAAAGCGGTGTGAAACACCTGACAATCTACTCAATTGATTCCTGTAATCCCGGACAGGCAATCGGTCAGCTGGTCCGCAACGGACAGATTGACCGGATGGTTACCACACATGTCGGTATGAACCCGGATACCTCTAAGGCAATGATGGAAGGAAGAATCCAGGTGGAGCTCTCCCCCATGGGTAATTTTATAGAGCGAATCCGCTGCGGCGGCGCCGGCCTTGGCGGCGTTCTGACAAAGACCGGTCTGGGAACTGTCGTTGCAGAAGGGAAACAGATTGTCACTGTCAATGGCGAAGACTATCTTCTGGAAGAAGCACTTCATGCTGATATCGCTCTGACCAGAGCCCGCAGAGCAGACCCGCTCGGCAATCTTGCTTATCACGGAACCGGTATGGCTTCTCATCCTGTCATCGCTACCTGTGCAGATCTTTCTATTGTACAGTGTGATCTTTACTGTGATATCAATGAGATTTCTCTGGATGATGTCCGCGTGCCGGGTATGTATGTTGATATGCTTTATATCGGCGAAGATGAGAGCAACAGACTTAAGGGCAGAGTTGCTGTAGAAAGGGGATTATAAAGATGGATAACAGAAACTTTATTGCCAGAAGAGCAGCAAAGTATTTTAAACCAGGTGATATCGTAAATCTTGGCATCGGCATCCCCAGCACCTGCAGTGATTTTGCGGATCCCGGCGTTCTTTTCCAGACTGAAAACGGTCTGATCGGCGTTGGCCGCATGGCCAAAGGACTGGAAATCTGTGATTGTTTCTCCAATGCAGGTGGAATCAATTATATGCCGGTTCCCGGTGCCTCTGCTTTTGACACTGCCTATTCCTTCTGTGTTATCCGCAGCGGCCGCATGTCCGCCACCGTGCTTGGCGCTCTGCAGGTTGCAGAGAACGGCGATCTGGCCAACTGGGCAAGTCCCGGCCGTGCCTTCGGTATGGGCGGAGCCATGGATTTGTGTAATGGTGCAAAGAAGGTCATCGTTGCCATGGAGCTGACCGCAAAGAACGGAGCTCCCAAGATTGTCAAAGAATGCACTTACCCGCTGACCGCCATGAAGTGCGTTGACCATATCGTCACAGAAAAATGCGTGATTGATGTGACTCCTGAGGGTCTGGTACTGCGTGAGCTTCGAAAAGGTGTGACTGTCGAAGAGG
>CAMHFW010000130.1 GCA_946184675.1 uncultured Clostridia bacterium
AACACCCCCAAGTAGTTTTTTATATTTCAGTGTCCTACTTGGGGGTAGCATATCATGTTGGCCGGTACCGTGCTTTTTTAATCATATTCAAATATGCCCTGCAGAGCATCCGAGATATCCATCACACTGGCATATGTCAGCCGATCTACCCTGCGGCATCCTCTTGCAGCCGGGTCGATCAGCTTGATTTGTTCTGCCATTTTCATCAACTCATTATAACGGTATATACATTATAACATAGAACTTTTTTTGCCTGGATTATCCTTAGAAAAAGAAGAACTTCTTTTTGCTGAGGCGTTCCAGACTCTGTGCTGCGACTACAAGTCCCTGGTCAGATGACTTATCATACCACTCTATGGCCAGCTTTTTATTTGTGCCGCCAATCGCTCCAAGGCCTTTTTCATAGCAGCAGCCCAGCATGTACTGGGCATACATATCCCCATCCTCTGCCTTCTGCAGGAGCCAGTCACTGGCCTTCACGCAGTATGGATGAGCCATGGTATTATCCTTCAGATTTCCCCAGCCATTTGCATAGCTGATGCCTATCCCGGCATAACCGCCCGGATAACCGGCATCAGCAGCCCTGTGAAACCATTCATTGGCTGCATAATAATCGACCTCTAGGCCAATCCCGTACTGATAACACCTTCCAAGATGGTACCGGCCTTCTGCAGAGCCGCTCTCTGCCGCCTTCCGGTACCACTGCGCAGCCGTCTTTCTGTTCTTCGTTACGCCAATTCCCTTTTCGTAGTGCTCTGCAAGTATGATCTGGTCCTTTGTCGTTCCGTCTGCCGCAGCCTTTTTATACCAGTTAAAGGCTTCTTTTCTGTTTCTCAGAACCCCCCGGCCTGTTTCACAGCACAGGGCAACCATACGGATTGCCTCAAGATTTTTTTGCTGTGCGGCTTTCAGCCAGCAGGCAAATGCCTCCTCCGGCATCCCGTCTTTGCTGTATTTCCACCCCTTCTCATACAAGGAATCAGCAGACTCCTCCTCCGAAGAAGTGCTTTCTTTCTTCGTTTTATTCTTTGCGGCAGTTTTTTTCGCAGACTTCACTGCTATCTTTTTCACAGTCTTCTCTACAGGCTTTTTGGCTGTTTTGCTTTTACTGTCACTTTTTTCGACATTCCATGCCCGGTTTTCCTCCGCCAGGTCTCGGAGTCTGTCTTTTTCTTCTCCCTCCTTACAGAGTCTGACCGCAAGTTTATATAAGACCTCTTCTTCCAGCTTTACTTCTGAATGTACGATCTGTCCTATACCCGAAACCTGCTTGCCGGCGCAAAGCGCTGCCAGATGCAGATCAGCCTGCTCCAGATGCAGTCCTGCCTCCGTCAGCTGTTCATATTTATCCAGTACCTTTTCATAATTCCCCAGAGAAAGCCAGACGGTCAGCTGATTTTTCACAATGTTAAAATCTGCCGGGATGTTTTCTTTCTCGATCATCTTTTCTTTTCCGGCCACTGCCTGTTTCCCGGATTTCAGGAGTAAGGACAGACCGGCCAGCAGTTCATCGTGTGCTTTCACCCCGTCAAAAATGGCCTGCTTATTGGGATTGAGCGCCTTGGGAATCTCCTTTGCCTGCATTCCCTTGGCCAGATAGCAGATCAGAATCCGGTCTGTTTTTCCGATTTTTTCCTTCTCACTGCGCTGCAGCCACTGGAACCTGGACCACTCGTTTCTGACCCACTGGGCGTTCATATTATCAGCATTCGTGCCGACTACAATCATTGCTTTTGCTGACATGAGAGCTGATATGATATAAGGCTCATACTCCTGACCAGCCGGAATCGTCGTTCTCCTGGAATTAAAAACACGGAGTCCCTGATCTGTCAGGAAATCATAAAGGTCTGCTGCGACATCGCTGTCAGAAGTATAGTGACCGTCAAGGTTCTGCTTGACACTGATGAAGACATCAAACTGAACCTGGTCCTTAAGCAGCCGGTATTTGTCCAGAATCTGATCGATTTTTTCCAGCTGTGACAGATAATGTCTGCGATTCTCCTCTGTCAGATTCTGCTCCAGATCCCTTCGAAGCGACATCTCTGCCGGATCTGTCAGGTCAGGATTCAGGATGATGGGAATCATGTTCCCTTCATCATCCTTCTGGTAAGACAAACAGTAGTGGCACATGATAAGACGCCAGTAAACTTCTGCGTCTTCATTTCCTTTTGTCAGAACCTTGCGGTAATACTTGTCCGCCTTGTCAAAGACTCTGTCCTGCTGAAACCCTTCTGCCTGATGGTAGAGTTTCTGAAGTTCTTTCAGTTTGTCTTTGGTATACTGTTCCCGGAAAGCCTCCAGCGTCTGCTGATGCTGATCTGCTGCCTGCTGCAGCTGCCTTACTTTTTCACGGATCTTTCTCTGGTTCTCCAGAAGCTGTCCTGCAGATAGCTCAATTCCCTTCAGCCGCTGCAGGTCTTCCTCCCGGATCTGCTGACTCCAGGCTATAAAATCGTTCATGACCGACTGCCGTTCCTGCACGTCCATATCAATCTGCTGCAGATGAGACGCGATTTCCTGCATGACGCCCATGCGGGCAAAGATATCATCCTGCGAGCTGACCAGCTTTGCTGACATATCCTGCAGGAACTGCAGATTCTGCAGGGCTTCGTTCTGGCCATTTGTCAGAACATGCAGGACTTTTCCGAGCGCGTCCTGTTCATCACGAATCCCCCCCAGAGAAGAAAGCGCAGCAAACAGACGGTCATCGGCCGCCTGTTTCTCTTTTTCTGCCCTTGCCAGCTGTTTTTTGACAAGAGCATTTTCCTCTTCGGTCTTTTTCATGCGAATCAGTTCATTCTCAAACTTTGCCGTCATGAGCGTCTGTCCGCACCACTCGCACTTGATCAGCTGCTGACCGC
Source organism: uncultured Clostridia bacterium (assembly GCA_946184675.1). Lineage (GTDB taxonomy): Bacteria > Bacillota > Clostridia > Lachnospirales > Lachnospiraceae > UBA2912. The sequence continues at coordinate 2,862 of CAMHFW010000130.1, forward strand.
TGTGATAATACACATCTCCGCCGCAGTAGATACAGCGCGCCTTCCTCTTCTCTGTCATAGATTCTCCTCAGGGTCTCTCCCGATATCTGCTCAGAAAAACCATTTCTTCTTTTTTGTCAGTTTCTCCAGTCTCTTTTTTGCATCTTCATGCCCCTGGTCTGCCGCCTTTTGGAACCACTTTATGGCCTCATCTTTATTCTTGGCAGTGCCGATCCCCAGCTGATACAGGACTCCCAGCTGATACTGTGCCAGAGAATTGCCCTGAGCTGCCGCCTTCTGGAACCATTCTATCGCCTTGACCGGGTCTTTGGCCGTCCCGATGCCGTCTTTCAAGAATAAGGCATAATTGTACTGACCATAGTCATATCCCTGTTCGGCTGACTTCTTAAACCAATTCACAGCTGCCGCTTTATCTATGGCTACGCCAATGCCGGTATCATAACAAAGTCCCAGCTGATTCTGTGCCCAGGAATTACCCTGGTCTGCTGCTTTTTGAAACCACTTTACGGCTTCTACTGGATCCCTGGCTGTCCCGGTGCCATCTTTCAGGAATATGGCATAATTATACTGGCCCCAGTCATAGCCCTGCTCGGCTGACTTTTTTAACCAGTTCGCGGCTGCCGCTTTATCCATAGCTACGCCGATACCTGAGTCGTAACAAAGTCCAAGCTGGTTCTGAGCCCAGGAATTACCCTGGTCTGCCGCCTTTCGGAACCATTTTGCGGCTTCTGCCGAATCTCTTGCAGTTCCTTTCCCATCTTTCAGACATACAGCATAATTATACTGGCCCCAATCATATCCCTGCTCGGCTGACTTCCTATACCAATCAGCAGCTATTTCTTTTGCTCTATTCATCTGATACTCAGGAAGACCGATGCCAATTTCATTACAAACCCCTAACGCATTCTGAGCCATCGCATGCCCCTGCTCTGCAGCTTTGCGAAACCAAGCCGCTGCTCGTACCAGGTCTTTGCCAGTTCCTATGCCGTCTCTCAGACACACACCGTACTTATACTGCCCCCAGTCGTATCCCTGGTAGGCGGACTTTTCATACCAGTAAGCTGCCTTTTCTTTATTTATGGCAAGACCGATTCCGGTGTCATAACAATCCCCCAGCTCATACTGGGCTTTTGCATGTTTCTGGTTTGCCGCTTTGCGAAACCATGCTGCGGCTTTTGCCGGATTCTTTGCTGCTCCTTTCCCATCTTTCAGGCAGAGTGCAAGCTCATACTGGGCGTTTGCATTCCCTGCTTCCGCTGCCTCAGTAAAATATTTTACAGCTTCCTGATAATTAGCCATTTGCTTATAAGACATTCCGGTCTTATACAAAGCCTGGTCAGATGGCTTTTTGGTTTGCTTTTGTTTTGGCTTTTTACTCTTTTCCTTTTGGATTTCTTTCAACCAGTTGGCCGCGCCGGCGTGCCCCTGATCTGCCGCCTTCTGAAACCATCGGACAGCCTCCTCCTGGTCTTTGGGCACTCCGCTTCCCAGATAGCACATAGCTGCAATTTTATACTGAGCTTCGACAAGCCCCTGGTCTGCTGCCTTCCAGTACCAGTCTGCTGCCTTCTTTCGATCAATCTGGGTTCCCTTTCCGGTTTCCAGGTAAATTCCTGTTTTATACTGGCCCCAGACATGCCCCCGGATTGCTGCCTCATAAAAACAGCGCAGAGCCATCTCATAGTCATTTCCGGCTTCTGCTTTCAGTCCTTGCTCCCACCAGGCAATCACAGGATCCTCTTTTTTTACTTCTGCCTGCTTTGCATCTTTCTCTTTCTCTTTTCCTGCATAATCCAATATCAGGATCAGCCGCGCAAGCAGGTCTCTTTTCTGCGCATTTTCCTTTTCTTCTTTCTCTGCCCTCAGCTGATACATACGCTGGAGCATCCTGGCGACCTGTTCCTGTCTCTGAGCTGATTCATCCCCAGTCTCTTCTTTATGATCCTGAGCAATCAATTCCGGCTTGGAAGCAGTTTTCCCTGTCTTTCCTTGTTCCTGAACGGGAGCCTTTTCCTTTGCTGCGGCATGTTCTGCCTGCTGCTTCCTCCACTGCCGGTTCTGTTCTTTGAGCTCCCTGAGCTGTCTCTTTTCTTCCTCACTTTCACACAAAACGGCTGCTGTGATATAATCTATTTCTTCCTCTAAAACAATCTGTGATTGAACGATATTCCTGATGCTGGGAACCTGTCTGCGGGCGCAAAGGGCCATCAGATGCAGCTGAGCGTGCGTCAGAAATCGCCCTGCATCTGTTAACGCG
>CAMHFW010000131.1 GCA_946184675.1 uncultured Clostridia bacterium
CCAAGTGCGTCGATGCAAAGTTTCGTGCTTTTTGCACCCAAGTGCGTCGATGCTTTGCATCGCGCACTGTGGGCGGGCAGAGACGCTTCGCGTCTTGTCCGCCCACACAAATAAATGACCTCTCTGTTTGGTGAGCAAGCTCCCCACCAGAGATCCCATTTATTTATCTGGGTGCTGGCCCTTGAACATGTGGTTGATCATACTGGCCTGGTAGGCGGCGCCAAAGCCGTTGTCGATGTTGACGACGCTTACGCCGCTGGCACAGGAATTGAGCATGGACAAAAGTGCAGAGAGGCCTCCGAAGCTGGCCCCGTATCCGACACTTGTTGGTACGGCGATGACCGGGCAGTCTGCCAGGCCGCCGATTACGCTGGCCAGGGCGCCTTCCATGCCTGCAATGACGACAATTACAGATGCCCCCATGATCTCATCCATGTGATCGAGGAGTCTGTGGATCCCGGCTACCCCGACATCGTACAGACGTGTCACTTCATTGCCCAGAAACTGCGCTGTCAGAGCAGCTTCCTCCGCAACAGGGATATCACTTGTACCGCCGGTCGCGACCAGAATCTTTCCGATGCCGTCTGCCTTCGGGAATTCTCCCACAACGCCGATTCCGGACAAAGGCTCATAAAAGAGGTCGTCAAATGTCTCTGCCAGATAATCGGCTGCTTCCTGCTTCATCCGTGTGATCAGAACCGGTCCGGCCTGCCTCTCCCGCATCAGCTGAGCGATCTTTAAGATCTGCTCTTTGGTCTTGCCTGCTCCGTAAATAACCTCCGGTGCCCCCTGCTGCAGGCTTCTGTGCAGGTCAATCTTGGCAAATCCTATATCTGCATAGGGCTCCTGACGGATCTGGAGCATGGCTTCCTCCAGACTGATACTGCCGCCCTTTACGCCTTCCAGAATATCTATCAATTCATTCTGTCTCATAGCAAATCCTCCATGTCCTCCGCCTCGTTTCGCGGATTCTCATATACATGTCATATTTTACCATATTTCTATCTTTTTCTCCGATAATTCTTTATGCTATAATGTTATAAAATCATACAAAAATCATCAATAAGAAATCGGAGGTCAAAAAATGTCTTTAATCAAAAAAATCCCGGGCACAGGCGGCGAGAAATACATTCCTTATGAAGAGCGTACCGGAAATGAATCGATCGTTTACTTTACCAGAGATCTGTCCGCAGACGGCCTCGAGAAAACTTACCGCAAGATCAGCGCAAATCTGACCGGCAAGGTTGCTGTCAAGCTCCATACCGGCGAGAAAAACGGCCCCAATATCATTCCCCGTCCCTGGGTGAAGCAGCTTCTGGAAAATGAACTCCCCAATGGTACGATCGTAGAGACAAATACCTATTACGATGGTGACCGTGATACCACGGAAAAGCACAGAGAGACTCTGGAAGTAAATGGCTGGACCTTCTCTCCCGTTGATATCATGGATGAGGAGGGCACCGCTATGCTTCCCGTTCCCGGCGGCAAATGGTTTACAGAAATGTCTGTCGGCAAGAATCTCTTAAACTATGATTCTTTCCTGGCCCTGACCCATTTCAAAGGTCATACCATGGGCGGTTTCGGCGGTTCCAATAAAAATATCGCCATCGGCTGCGCAGACGCAAAGATCGGCAAGGCCATGATCCATTCTACCCCCGGTCAGGATAACATGTGGGATGTCGATCAGGAAAAACTGATGGAGCACATGGTAGAGTCTACCAAGGCTACCATCTCCCACTTTGGCGATAAGACAGCCTATATCAATGTCATGCGCAACATGTCCGTATCCTGTGACTGTGAAGGTCTGGCAGCAATGCCTGTTGTGACCCCCAATGTCGGCATTCTGGCTTCCCTGGATATCCTTGCCATCGACCAGGCCTGCATAGATATCATTTATGCCATGCAGGAGCATGAGCATCATGATTTCGTAGAGCGTGTGGAATCCCGTCACGGCCTGCGCCAGCTCACCTATATGAAGGAAATGGGCATGGGCAATGACCGCTATGTCCTGATCGATCTGGACAATGACGAGGCACGCATTTATCCAAAGGATGCCGTAGTCGGCCTTAAGCCTTTCACACTTTGATCTCTCAGCTTCTTCTGGTGAAAAATCTCCAGAAGCCCCAGGCTACATAGCCGAATACAAGCCCCGTCAGGGCAGCGCCGAAGACGTTGCCGAAGGGAAAACCCGTAAATATATTCAAAACAGCACCGACAGCTGCGCCGCAGATCAGGAAAGGAAAGATCTGACGGCGCAGTTCTTTTTTGGAAATGCTTTCCTGATTATCCTCTCTGATCTCTTCTTTATTGTAGTCTTCATTATTCATAAGAAAACTCCTTGCTTATCTGTTTTTACTTTGTCTCTATCTTGACATGTATTTTTATTCGGGATAATATAAGAAATCATGCATAATTATAACGGGAGTAAGGAATATGAGCAAACGAATGCAAAGCAACCTGCTGCTTTTTCTGACCGCCTTTATCTGGGGAGCAGCTTTTGTCGCACAGAAGGCAAGTGACAGTATCGGTCCCATGACTTTCAATGGCATCCGTACTTTTTTAGGTGGCCTGGTCCTGATTCCTGTGATTCTGGTCATGTCCCGGGGGCATTCCTCAGAAGAAAAAAACAGCGATAAAGCTTCTGTCAGAAAGGATCGGAAAACGCTCTTCCTGGGCGGCCTGCTCTGCGGGCTGGCTCTGTTTGGCGCTTCCACCCTGCAGCAGTACGGCATTCAGTTCACCAGTGCCGGCAAGGCCGGATTTATCACATCGCTCTATGCCATTATCGTGCCCATTCTCTCCATCGTCCTGGGCAAAAAAGTACGCCCTCTGGTATGGCTGTGCGTAGGTCTGGGCATTGCAGGCCTTTACCTGCTCTCCATCAAACCGGGCACATTTTCCATTCAGTATGGCGACTTCTTTGTGCTGCTGTGCGCAGCGATCTTTTCTGTGCATATACTGCTCATAGACTATTTTTCACCGAAAACCAGCGGCGTCAAGCTGGCCTGCCTGCAGTTTCTGATTGCAGGAGGTCTTGGCATCATCGGCATGTTCCTTTTCGAGGAGCCTGTCCTGGATCAGATCCTGGCATGCAGGATTCCCATCCTCTATGCCGGCATCCTCTCCTGCGGCGTCGCCTACACCCTGCAGATCATCGCCCAGAAGCATGCAGATCCTACCGAAGCATCCCTGATACTCTGCCTGGAAGCCGTTTTTTCCATGATTACCGGCGCCATCATTCTGCACGAGCGTATGGAGCCTCGGGGCTATGCAGGCTGCCTGCTGATCTTCATCGCGGTTCTGATCTCCCAGCTGCCCGAGCGTCATCAGGCCCGGAACTGACCCGCCGGTCATTCGCTTCCCGGCAGGATGAAAATTTATTTCACCATAACGCGAAGATTCCGGATGTCCATGTCCATCCCCTGCCCGCGCACCTTATTCTCCAGCATCTGAATGATATATTCCTTATTGGAACTGATGCTCTTAGCCACCAGAAGCTGCATATTCTTTTCATCCTGTTCCTTGATAAAGGCCTGGGCATCCTCCAGGCGGTAAGAAGGCGGGTTAAAGCCGTCAAAAAGGCGCCCGGCTGTCTCCTCGGCATAGTATCTGGGCAAAATGGTGTCAACATAGATATTCCCATCGAAATGCGCGATTTCGGAGCTCATGACAACGGACTCCTTGGATAGGGTTCCGCAGTCGATATGAAAACTCCTGATCTGCACCGGCCCCAGCACATGATACAAAAGCTGCTGGACTCTGGGAATGGCGGCCTCTGTATGAGAATTGATAGCCTTGGCGATCATCTCATTTTTGGCCTTTTTCGGCAAATGTGACAAAATAGCAGCCGTTCCTTTTGGCAGCTTGATGCCTCCCGTCATCTCCGGATGCTCCGCTGCTTTCTGCAGCACTTCATTCAGATAAGCATCGTAATCAATACTATTGCATTCCAATATCAGTTTTATCATTTTCAGTTATTTCCCTGTCTGCTGCCCGCCCAGGCAGTTCTGACAGGGCTCATATCCTTTCTTTATCAAGTCTTCCAATGACAGATTCGTCGGCCATTTATTCAGCTCACTCATCTTTTTCACGCTCTCACAGTCCGGCAGATGAATCTTTTCCGATCTCAGATTTACCACATACTTGCAGTCTTCTTCGCTGACCTCCGACTCCGGCACATAAGAACCGTCTTCCTCATTATCTCCGGTCAGATAATCGATCCGGATACCCGGCTGCACATTATAGGCATAAACGCAGTACATGAGTCCGCTGCCGGAATCTTCCAGCGAATATGCTTCCATCAGGACGCCGGACGCCACCAGATTATCCCCTTCAAAAACGGGCGTAACCCGGTAAAGCACATGATTGCCCGTCTCCTCGATATAGCGAAGGACTTTATTTTCATAAGGCAGCATGCCCTTGGTGTTCATATACCGGGTCCCTGTAATCAGATTGCGGGGATCTCCATTGCTGCCGGCAATGCTGTAGGCGATCAGATGACAGCGGTTATATAAATAGAGCTGGTCTACAAAGTCATAGGTATCTGAATGCCAGCCCGACGGGTGGATCTGGTCATTGAGGGTTCTCTCTCCGGCAGGCTCCGTCTCCGTGCCGACACAACCATAGGCCGCGGCGCAGCGCCCCAGCCCGTCCAGGTCGCTGTAGCTGACAAAAGAGCTGCTGGCGCGCAGATCTTCCTCTGTAAAAAAGGGAACATTGCCATTGATCTCTATGACAGCTTCCCCTGTAAATGGCGGAATATCATCCAGAGAAAGGACCTTCTCCCAGGAGAAGGTCTTTTCTGCAGCAAGGTTTTCTGTCTGTAAAATTGTCTCTGCAGTATCTGCCGTCTCCGTCTGTACAGGCAGTTCTGTTTCCGTCTGAGAAGCAGTTTCCGGTACGGTCTGCACCTGCTCAGACTCTGCTGCTGGAACGGGCTTCGCAGAGGGCACATTCATACACCCGGCCAGAAGCCCTGCAGCCAAGAGCAGGATCAGCAGGTATCCCCCTGTCTTTTTCATCATTTCTCCTTATGTTGCCGATCAATCTGCCGCATACAGATGAATCCGCATAGTCTTATTGCCTTCATAATAGA
>CAMHFW010000132.1 GCA_946184675.1 uncultured Clostridia bacterium
AATACTCTCTTGCAGACGGTCTTTTCTGCACCTTACAGGCGGAAGAGAAACTGACCGTTTCGCTTCTGAAATCTGTGAAGAAGCAGATGAAGCAGATCGTGGAAGACAAGCTGCCGATTCTGAAAAAGAGATTGCCCAAACATGAAGCGATTGAACTCTACCGGGAATATAAGATGCATGATAAGACAGAACTATTCCAGTACAGGATTGATTCTATTATTAATTATTATGTTCTGGGAGAGACCGTGGATTATTATTACGGATATATGGCACCGGATACTTCCTATATCAGGTATTTCGACCTCTACCTTTACAAGGATGGCTTTGTCCTTCAGCTGCCTTCCATCAAAAATCCGGAAAAGCTGGCTCCTTTTGATCCGCCGGAAATCCTGTTTTCTGTTCTTCATCAGTCAACAAGCTGGGGAGAACTGATGAACGTCCGCACGGTAGCAGATCTGAACAGGCAGATTGCAAAGGGGAGCTTTAATGATCTGGTCCTGACACAGGAAGCTCTTATGGAGAAGCAGATCGGTATGATCGCGGAGAGGATTGCGTCTGAAAACAAGAGACTGATTCTGATTGCAGGACCTTCTTCCTCAGGTAAGACGACGTTCTCCCACAGATTGTCGATCCAGATGCGGGCAGCAGGTCTCAAACCGCACCCGATCGCGGTCGATAACTATTTTGTCAACCGGGAGGATACCCCTTTAGGGCCTGACGGAAAGCCTAATTATGAATGTCTGGAAGCAGTAGATGTAAAGCGTTTTAACAGTGATATGAACGGACTGCTCCTGGGAGAAAATGTAGAACTGCCGGTATTTAATTTTATTACCGGTGAGCGGGAAATCAGAGGAAAGCAGCTGCAGCTGGAAGAAAACGGTGTTCTGGTAATCGAAGGGATTCATGCCCTCAATGATGCCATGAGCTATGACTTATCTCTGGATGATAAGTTCCGTATCTATATCAGTGCCCTGACCCAGCTTAATATGGATGATCATGCCCGTATCCATACGACAGATACCAGACTGATCCGCCGCATGTGCAGAGACTTTGTCACAAGAGGATCTTCTGCACAGCATACCATTTCTGTCTGGCCGTCTGTGAGGAGGGGAGAGGAGGAGAATATCTTCCCCTATCAGGAGAGCTGTGATATCATGTTCAACTCTGCCCTCATTTACGAACTGGCAGTTCTCAAACAGTATGCCGTGCCTCTTTTATATTCCGTGACACAGGACATGCCCGAGTATGACGAAGCCAACAGGCTTCTGAAATTCCTCAATTATTTCCTTGGCGTGACCAGCGAGCATATTCCCTTCAATTCTATTTTAAGAGAATTTATCGGAGGCAGCTGTTTTAATGTAGGTTAATGAAAAAGCCGGAGACAGATATTTTGCAGGATCTGCCCGGCTTTTTTTCTTGCGTGAGTCCCTTGCTTATTGTATAATAAACAAAACAAGTTTTTTGAAATTTCAGACAATACGGCGGCGACTACAGGGAAAGGAGAGGATCATATGGTGACTACGACTATTTGGATTACAGGCAGTGAAGGAAGGCTTGGAAGCGCGATTACAGATCTGCTGAAAAAGGACAAAAAATACAGGATCGTAACAACAGGCAAAGATGTAGATATTTCTGATGCAGCGGCCGTTGAGAAAGCAATTGACAATTACCGGCCTACCGTTGTAATCAATGCAGCCAGCATTTCAGATGCCGCATACTGCGAGGATCATCCGCTGGAGGCTTATAAGGTTAATGCGCTGGGAGCCAGAAATCTGGCTGTTGCAAGCCGCAGGAAGAATGCAGTCATTATTCATCTCTCTACAGATGGCGTGTTTTCAGGAGAGCATAACAGACCGAAAAATGAATTCGACGTACCGACCCCAAAAAGCGTATACGGCAAGTCCATGTACGCGGGAGAAAATCTTGTGAGAGAACTCAATCCCAAGCATCTGATCATCCGGACTTCCTGGCTTTACGGATTCAAAAAGAAACATGAGGATGAACCCGATAATTATTATGACCGTGTTGTTGCCCTGGGAAAAAGAGGAGAAAAATTTACGGCCCCGATCGATGTGATCGGCACGCCTACCAGCGCCCGTGAGCTGGCCAAATTTGTTTCGGTGATTCTGAATACAGAAGAGTACGGAATCTATCATGCTTCCTGTGAAGGCGCATGCACGCGCTATGGTTACGCCAGGATGATTCTGGAAGTAAACGGGCTTGATACGACGCTGGTAACAGAGAGCTTCCAGGAAGCAAATGGCCTTATGGTTTCGACGCAGCTGGAAAATATGATGATGAAGCTGACAGGACTTTATCAGATGCCTCCATGGGCTGATGAGATTCGTTCTTACGCGGCGTCGATGAAAGATATGAAATAGGCAGGGGGTATCACAGATGGGAGATAAAACTGGAAAGAAAAAGATGGGACTGACGACCAGGATTTTTATCGGTCTGATAGCCGGCCTGATCGTAGGTGTCATATTGAATCTGTTTGTGCCCCACAGCTATGTGCGGGACACGGTTATTGTGAACGGTGTTTTCTATGTCATTGGTAATGGTTTTATCCGCCTGATGAAGATGCTGGTTGTACCTCTTGTATTTGCTTCTCTGATCTGCGGCGCATCTTCGATTGGTGATACCAAATCACTGGGCAGGGTCGGCGGTAAGACCATCGTGTTCTATTTGTTTACAACGGCAGTTGCAGTTACGGTGGCGATCACAATCGGCACCCTGATCCGTCCCGGCATCGGACTTGACATGTCCTCTATTGAGACACAGGAGACAACGGTTGCCGCCAGCACTTCGATCTCGGATACCATACTCAATATCATTCCGGAGAATCCGATCGGATCCCTGGCCAACGGCACCATGCTGCAGATCATTCTTTTTGCCCTGATCGTAGGCATACTTCTGGCAAAAATGGGAGAGAGAGCTTCTATCATTTCCAACTTTTTCCTGCAGCTCAATGATCTGATGATGGAAATGACCCTCCTTGTCATGTCCCTGGCCCCGATCGGTGTATTCTGCATGATCGCCAGAACATTTGCAAACCTTGGATTCAATGCCTTTGTACCTCTGCTCAAATACATGGGAAGTGTAACTTTGGGACTTGGCATCCAGTGCTTCATTGTTTATATGATCCTTCTGGTGGTATTTACCAGACTCAATCCGCTCAAGTTCCTGAAGAAGTTCTTCCCGGTTATGGCATTTGCCTTTTCAACATCCACATCGAATGCCACGATTCCCATGAATATTGATACACTGGAAGAGAAGATCGGTGTATCCAGAAAGATTTCATCCTTTACCATTCCTCTCGGCGCAACCATCAATATGGATGGTACTGCCATCATGCAGGGCGTGGCTGTTGTCTTTGCAGCGCAGGCATATGGAATCGATTTGGGAATCAGCGGCTATCTGACGGTTATCGCTACCGCTACCCTGGCTTCAATTGGTACGGCTGGTATTCCTTCGGTAGGATTGGTTACCCTGTCCATGGTATTTACGGCTGTCGGACTTCCGGTTGAGGGCATTGCCCTGATCATGGGCGTAGACCGTATCCTGGATATGATGCGTACGGCTGTCAATATTACAGGTGATGCTGTCTGCACGACAGTAGTAGCATTCCAGAACAAAGATCTGGATGTTGGCGTATTTAATGACAGTAACTAGAAAGGCTGTGATCTTTTATGAAAAAAGTACTGACTTTCTTCCTTGCGGCTGCCATGCTCCTGATGCTTGTATCATGCGCAGGCGCATCCTCTCAGGCGCAGACTGCTGCCCCGGAGAGCGAATCTGCATCTGAAACAGAGACCATGCCGCAGGCAGAGGATGACGCCTTTATCGAGAGTATCCGCAGCCGCGGATACCTGATCGCCGGATGCAAGATGGATGTAAAAGGACTGAGTTATCATGATGCTTCGACAGACACCTGGTCCGGCCTGGAGATTGAGATTGCTTATATGACCGCGGCCAAAATCTTCGGAGTCAGTCTCAATGAAGCCAAGGAGAAGGAGCTTGTGCACTTTGTCGGCGTGACCGTAGCAGACAGGGAAGAGATCCTGGAGAAGGGTGACATTGACGTGATGCTGGCTACTTATACCATTACAGAAGCCCGCGCTGAGCGCTTTGCCTTGTCAGATTCCTATTACAAGGATTATATTGGTCTCATGGTCAGATATTCCGGTGAAAATCCCAATTCCCTGGGAACGGGAGAGATCCGGTCCACAGCGGATCTGGACGGAAAAAATGTTGCGGTTGCCAAAAACTCCACGACCCGTGAGGATATGATAGCATTTTTGAATACCATGAGCAGCAACAGCGTCAATCCCATGTTCTTTGAGTATGCCAGCTACGAGGCCATGTTCAAGGCATTAAAAGACGGGACTGTCGATGTCATGTCTGTCGATGTCAGCATCCTCAATAACTATGTGGACAGCGAGACGCAGATCCTGGGAGACCGTTTTGCCGGACAGAATTACGGGGCTGCCGTTCTGCCGGAGCATGCGTCCCTGCTGACATATGTCAATCAGGCAATTGATGATATTTCCTGATCTGGTGGTTTACAAGCAGGCGCTTAAGTGATATGATAATGTTCGCAAGTCTGCCAGATAATCGCGGCTGCAAATGCCGAAAGGCTGCAGGTGAGGAAAGTCCGAGCTTCCGCAGGGCAGGATGCCGGATAACGTCCGGTGAGGGTGACCTTAAGACCAGTGCAACAGAAATAAACCGCCGGCCCCGTGCCGGTAAGGGTGGAAAGGCGGTGTAAGAGACCACCGCCTCTCCGGTAACGGAGAGGGCACATGTAAACTCCATCCGGAAGCAAGACCGAACATAGGGCGATACGCCGGCCCGGCGTGCCTTAGGGTGGGTCGCTTGATTCTGCCGGCAACGGCAGAACTAGATAGATGATTATCCAAGACAGAACTCGGCTTACAGACAGGCTTGCAGCATGAAGAGATCGTTATCTGCGGTCTCTTTTTTGCGGAAATGTACCTAAAGGAGGTTTTTCATATATGCCAGTGAGCAAAGCTGGAAAAGTACTTTACATTTTTATCCC
>CAMHFW010000133.1 GCA_946184675.1 uncultured Clostridia bacterium
AGAGAATGGCGAAAAAAACAAAACAATAAATCCATTACTCCAAATAGTAAGGATATAAAACCTGCTGAGCAAGAAAAGGAAGTACCGAAATCAAATCATGAGAATGAAAGGAAGCGGACGACAGAAGTACAAAGTGACCATAACAAAAAGGAGATAGAGAAAGAACGAGAGGGAACTTCTGGTCAGGAGACGGGAAAGAAGCAGTATAGCAGTGAAGAAGGTGAAGCAAACACCATCAGATTCGGCAGATATGTTCAAAAGGAAAACGGCTCGCCAGAGCCGATCGAATGGCAGGTGCTCGAACGGAAAAATAGTCGCATGCTCGTTATCAGCAAATATGCTCTGGATTGTCAGCCGTATAACACATTTACTGAGGACGTTACATGGGAAAACTGCTCTCTGCGCAAATGGCTTAACGAAACGTTTGTAAATAATGCATTCAATACGGATGAACAGAAAATGATTGTCAGCTCTAGAGTTACAGCAGATAAGAATCCAAAGTACGAAACGTCACCTGGCAATAATACAATTGATAAAGTATTTCTTCTCAGTATAACGGAAGTCAACAAGTATTTCAATTCGGATAAAGCACGTGAATGTCAGGGTACGGCATATAGCAATGCACAAGATTTATTATTCTTATCCAACATCGACAATGATAATTGCGATTGGTGGCTGCGGTCGCCCGGCGCTCTTTCTGTGGCAGCGGCGCGTGTCAAAGATAACGGTTCCGTCGATCTCAATGGTTTCTTTTTCGGCACCGTCCACGCTGTTCGTCCCGCTTTGTGGATAGATCTTGAATCTGAAACAAAGAAAAAACAGGAGGAAACAGAGAAAACTAAGGCTGAGGAAGAAAATCAGGCAGTTTCTCAGGAGACGCTGGAGGAATGGTGCAGGCTGGGGGAAGAAGCATATCAAAATAATAACTATGAAGAAGCTGCTGACTGGTTCATGAAAGCTGCAGAGAAAGGATATGCGGAAGGACAGTACAAGCTTGGGTATCAATATAAAAAAGGAGAGGGGTTAGAAAAAGACTACAAGCAGGCTGCCAGCTTATATCTAGAAGCAGCCAGACAAGGATATGCAAAAGCTCAAAGTCATTTAGGCTTTTGCTATGAGATGGGTGAAGGTGTTGAGAAAGATTTGAAGCAGGCAGTATACTGGTATCAGAAGGCGGCCGAACAGGGAAATGCAAGTGCGCAGACCAATCTAGGGGTATGCTACGAGAATGGCACAGGTGTAGAAAAAGATCCGAAACAGGCAGTATACTGGTATCAGAAGGCGGTCGAACAGGGACGCGCATCAGCCCAGTATAATTTGGGATTATGCTATGAGAATGGCACAGGTGTAGAAAAAGATCCGCAGCAGGCAGTATACTGGTATCAGAAAGCGGCAGAACAGGGACGCGCATCAGCCCAGTATAATTTGGGATTATGCTATGAGAATGGCAAAGGTGTCGAGCAAGACCAAAAACAGGCACTCAGCTGGTATCAGAAGGCGGCAGAACAAGGAGACGAAGACGCAAAAGCAAAAGTGAAACAACTCACAAAAAAGAAGAGATGGTTCTTCTGACCTGAGGATCGCAGTCCCAACCAGATAAAGATCAAAGAAACGAGAAAAAGCATGGCTCCGGCTGTGCTTTTTTGCGTTGCGGTAAAAGACCTGGAAGAAGCCTGTACTTCATGAAATCGTACAAGGTGTACGAATGAACGAAGTATAGGAATTCAGTAAAACAAAAAAGCCCGTAAAATAAGGCTTTGTGAAAATCTGAAAAATCAAAAACCTATACTTTGCTCAGAAAAAATCGTATCAAAGTATAGTTAATCCATAAAATAATAATAAAGTATATAAATGCCGTCATAACAGTAAGAAAGTATAGGAATCCCATAAAAGAGAAAGACAAGTGGAAAGCAATGCCAATATACAGAGTCGGAAGGACCATGATCCTCCCGGCTCTTTTCATCTTGTACGTTTGACTATGGCATGCATACCGCAGAAAATATGATACAGTGACATCAAAATCACGGTAATAGATGATATAATGAAAAAAATGCAGCTCGGATTGAGAGGATTACATATGGATACCAGGATTAAGGAACGCTGTATCTACTGCGGCGGAGACGTCTATTATCATGGCAGCGAGCAGCTGGTTAAGTGCGAGTGGTGCGGCCACACCCTTGTGGTGGCGAAGTTCGAGAATGAGCTTGCCCGCATGAAAAAGACCGAAGAGGAGAACGTGCTTATCAGGCGGAAGCTGGCAGAAGCAGAGAAAGAGAAACAGGCGGCCGATGACCGTCTGTTTGCTGCACTCACTTCTCTGGGAGAGATACAGAATGAGCAGGATGTCCTCGGGAAAATACTGAATGCTCTGTCTGGCGGACAGGGAGAAGCACTGGACCGCCTGGAGTTTCTGCAGTGGGTTTCCTCACAGCTGCTGAATTCTCAGGATGATGTTTTTGCCCGTGTTGCGGTGATACCGGAGATGGCTGCACAGCTCCAGAAGATGGATATGGATGCACAGCAGAGTCAGTCTGTCATGAATGATTTCATGTCCTGGATCCAGCAGATTCGGGAAGAAGATTTCAAGCGGCTGCAGGGGATCGAGTCGACGGCAGGTTCTCTGCTTGCCGGGCAGCAGGAAATCTACGAAAAGATTGATGGACTGAAACAGGCGGCAGATCAGCATCAGCAGACACTGGCGGCTTTTCAGGATCAGTATACAAAAGACAAACTGGAAGAATTGGAGCAGCTATACCGGCAGGCTGCAGATTTTCAGCAGGACCGCGTATTTGATAAAGCAGAAGAGTATTACCGCAAGATTCTTGTCAAAGGCGGCGGGGATGTGGAAGTGTACTGGCGTCTGCTAATGTGCCACTATTGTCTTTTTTATCAGAAAGATGGCGATGGCAGCATGATTCCGATCATTCTGAATCCGGACCTTACCGATCCTGCCGAGATGTCACTGCGCCGGGAGCTCGAGCATCACATGACGGAGCAGGAGCGTCCGTATTATGCGGCACAGCTGCAAAAGATCGACCGTATCCTGGATAAGTACCGTCTTCTTAAAGACCGGGTACAGTATGATGTTTTCATCAGTGTGAAGCAGGAGAGTGATGGTCATTATACGGCGGATAGTGATGTGGCGGCAAATCTGTATGATTTTCTGATCGATCAGGGACTTCGCGTGTTCAATTCACGGAGGACGATGATTCCTGCCGGACAGGAGTATGAGCCCTATATCATTTCCGCACTGATGTCAGCGAAAACTTTGATTGTAGTCGGAACGGACCCTGACAACATGAATTCTCCATGGGTCAGGAACGAATGGTCGCGTTTCCAGTGGCTGCAGTTCCGCGAAAAAGAGAAGACCGGCAAAACAGAACGTGTACTGATCTGCTATCTGGCAAAAGGAATGCAGGCCAGACAGATCCCCAAGGCGCTGAATCCAAACCGGCAGGCAATCTTTGACGGTGTAAAAGCACATGATGAACTGCTGGAGGCGATTGCATTTCTGAATAGGGGACAGGGGAAGAAAGAGAGCGTCCGCATCATCAGAGAACGTGCACCGCAAGAAGACTTCCGCACGGTCGAAACACAGCTGAAGTTCTGGCTTTTTAAGGGGAAGTATGACAAGGTGCAGGAGAAATACGAGGAGCTGACCGAGCAAGGATTATATCTGACGCACGCAGCTCTGCATCTAGCCGCATTATGTGCCAAAAACCGGGTTTCAGACATCCGGAAAATCGTTTGTTCGGAAACTGTTCTGGATCAGACGGAGGAGTATAGAGCTGCGGTAATGTTTTGCGGCAGTGAGGAAGAGAAACGAGATCTGTCCGCACTGCTTAAACAGAATATTGAATGGCGCAGCAGAAGCAGAGCGGAGAAGATGTTCCGGACATTATCCGGGCAGAAGCTTCTGACATATCCGGCCCAGAGTCTGATAAAGAGCAGAAATGGAGAAGAATGGTTTCTTCTCGGGAAAAAAGCAGCAGGAGAAGGTAAGTATAAGGAAGCTGCAGAGTGGTATCAAAAAGCAGCGGAAGCTGGAAATGCTGCGGCGCAGAACAACCTGGGTGTCTATTACAGAAACGGCAGGGGTGTTTCTAAAAACAGGGACGAAGCAGTAAAGTGGTTTCAGGAAGCCTCCAGGCAGGGGTTTCATGAGTCGCAGTATAACCTTGGACTCAGTTATTGGGAGTCTGGTACTTCTCAGGGCATGGAAGAAGGCGTCAGATGGTTTCAAAAGGCAGCTGCGCAGGGAAATGCAAAAGCACAATTCATGCTAGGGAAAAGCTATTCCCAGGGCTGGGGAGTGCCCGAAGACAAGGCTGAGGCGTTCAGATGGTATAAAATGGCCGCTGAGCAGGGACATTCCATGGCACAGTACAGTTTGGCCCTGTTTTACGAAAAGGGTACCGGTGTCACTGTGAATAAGGCAGAAGCAAGGAAGTGGTACCAGAAAGCAGCGGAAAACGGAGTTAAGTGGGCGAAAGAAAAACTTGATCAGATGAAGAATGAGAACGTAATTCTGCAAGCGGCTCGTCCATCGAAACAGACCGTAAAAAAAGAGGCGGTCAAAAAAGAAGACACTGCAAAGCAGATGTCTGCAGAAGACTGGTTTCAGCTTGGCAAGAAGGCAGACAACGAGAAAAACTATTCGGAAGCTGTAAAATGGTATCAGAAAGCGGCAGAACAGGGATATGCAGACGCACAGAACAATCTTGGCTTTTGCTATGACAATGGCAAAGGCGTAGAAAAAGACCCGAAGCAGGCAGTATACTGGTATCAGAAAGCGGCAGAACAGGGATATGCAACAGCACAGTTTAACTTGGCATTATGCTATAAAGATGGCACAGGAGTAGAGCAAGACCCGAAGCAGAAAGTATACTGGTATCAGAAAGCGGCAGAACAGGGAAATGCAAGAGCGCAGTCCAATCTAGGGGTATGCTACGATAATGGCACAGGTGTAGAAAAAGATCCGCAGCAGGCAGTATACTGGTATCAGAAAGCGGCAGAACAGG
>CAMHFW010000134.1 GCA_946184675.1 uncultured Clostridia bacterium
TGCTGCCAGGTCTGCGATCAGATCTTCTTTATCTTCCAGACCACAGGATATTCTGACAAGTCCTGCCGGAATTCCGGCTGCTTCCAGCTGCTCATCCGTCAGCTGACGGTGGGTAGATGTTGCCGGGTTCAAGCAGCAGGATCTGGCGTCTGCCACATGGGTCTCGATCGCGATCAGACGCAGGCTTTTCATAAAGGCTTCTGCCGCTGCCCTGCCTCCTTTGAGACAGAAGGAAACAACGCCGCATCCGCCGCCGCCCAGGTACTTCATAGCCAGCTCATGATACTTATCTCCCGGGAGTCCCGGATAGCTGACATATTCTACTGCCGGATGGCTGCTCAGAAACTCTGCCACTGCCTGCCCGTTTTCTACATGACGGGGCATGCGCACGTGCAGAGACTCCAGACCAAGATTCAGCAAAAATGCGTTCTGTGGAGACTGTATGGAGCCGAAGTCGCGCATAAGCTGTGAGGTAGCCTTTGTGATAAAGGCACCTTCCATACCAAATTTCTCCGCGTAAATGATGCCGTGATAAGATTCATCCGGCTGGGTCAGTCCGGGAAACTTATCTGCATGAGCCATCCAATCAAAATGTCCGCTGTCTACGATTGCGCCGCCGACTGCTGCCCCGTGTCCATCCATATATTTGGTCGTAGAATGGGTTACAATATCAGCTCCCCATTCGATGGGCCGGCAGTTGACCGGGGTCGGGAAGGTATTGTCGATGACCAGAGGGACGCCGTGCTTATGGGCTGCCTTGGCAAACTTCTCAATATCCAGTACCGTCAGGGCAGGATTGGCGATTGTTTCGCCAAATACCACGCGGGTGTTATCCTGAAACGCTGCATCCAGCTCCTCTTCGCTGCAATCCGGAGACACAAAGGTAACGGAAATTCCCATCTTTGCCATGGTAACGGCGATCAGGTTAAAGGTGCCGCCGTAGATGGATGAAGAGGAAACAATATGGCTGCCTGTCTCGCAGATGTTAAACAATGCGAAGAAATTGGCTGCCTGACCGGAAGAAGTCAGCATGCCTGCCGTGCCGCCTTCCAGGGCCGCAATCTTTGCTGCCACATGATCATTGGTCGGGTTCTGCAGTCTGGTGTAAAAGTATCCTGCTTCCTCCAGGTCAAAGAGTTTGCCCATGTCTTCACTGGTGTCATACTTAAAGGTCGTCGACTGGATGATGGGCACCTGACGGGGCTCGCCGTTACCGGGTGTATATCCCGCCTGTACGCATTTTGTGTTGATCTTGTAATCCTTCATTTTCCTTGTCTCTTCCTTTTTTATTTTTTAAGCAGTCCGATGATGTTTCTTGCCAGAGAAGCGCCCAGGTTTCCGCCCAGCTTCTTGCCGAACTTGCCGCCTACCGCACTGCCGACTGCATTGCCGACCTCTCTGCCGACCGTTCCGGCTGCCGTGCTGGCAACCTTCCCGATGCTGTTTTTCACTGCTTTTTCTTTGCGCTCTGCCTCTTTCTGGGCAGCTGCTTCTGCCTTGGCCGCCTCGCGTTCCGCCTGTTTCTGGGCAGCTGCGTCAGCCTTGGCCTGCTCTGCGGCTTTTGCCGCCTCTTCTGCCTCCAGAGCTTCCTTCTGGGCCAGTCTGGTCAGGATCTCGTAAGCAGATTCGGGATCGCTGGTGTCTTTGTACTTCAGATAAAGATTGCTCTTACAGAACTCCTGCTGCTTCTCGGAATCGCTGATCGGACCCATCAGGCTCTGCGGCGGCAGAATCCTGCACTTACGGACAACGGAGGGAATACCCTTCTCATCCAGAACGGAAATCAATGCCTCACCGGTACCAAGTTCCTGCAGAACCGTCGCTGTATCAAAATCAGGATTTACGCGGAAGGAAGCTGCGGCCGCGCGGATCGCTTTCATCTCGGAAGGGGTGTAAGCGCGCAGGGCATGCTGGATCTTGTTGCCCAGCTGATTGAGGATCTCATCCGGCACATCCTTGGGGCTCTGGGTAATGAAATAGATGCCGACGCCCTTGGAACGGATCAGCTTTACAACCTGCTCAATCTTATTCATAAAGGCCCTGGAGATATTCTTAAAGAGCAGATGCGCTTCATCAAAGAAGAATACCATTCTGGGCTTTTCGGGATCTCCGATCTCCGGAAGCACTTCAAAGAGCTCGGTCATCATCCACAGAAGGAAGGTCGCGTACATGGTGGTATTGTGCATGAGAACGCGGCAGTCAAGGAGATTGATCATACCTCTGCCGTCCACAGTCTGGAACCAGTCGCTGATGGCCAGGCCGGGCTCCGTAAAGAAGTTTTCTCCTCCCTGTGCTTCCAATGCAACTACGCCGCGGAGGATGGCGCCAAGACTCTGCTTGGACATGTTGCCGTATTCCTCTGTGTACTCCTTGCTGTGATCTGTTACATACTGGATCATGCTCTTGAGATCCTTGGTATCTGTCAGAATCAGTCCTTCCTTGTCCGCGATATCGAATATAATCGTCAGAATCGCTGTCTGTGTCTCATTGAGCTCCATCAGTCTGGCCAGAAGAAGGGGACCCATCTCGGACATAGTCGTACGGAGGGGAATACCCATTTCTCCGTAAATATCCCAGAACTCAGAAGGATAGGACTTGTAGGTAAATCCGCACTCTTCCAGTCCGAAACGGGCGATTCTGGCTCTCATATCCTCGGTGTCCATGCCCGGTCTGCACATGCCTGCCAGGTCTCCCTTGACATCTGCAACAAAGACCGGAACTCCGGCATCACTGAAGGACTCGGCCAGTACCTTCAGGGTGATGGTTTTTCCTGTACCGGTCGCTCCCGCGATCAGTCCGTGGCGGTTTGCCATTTTCGGCAGAATGCTGATTTTCTCTCCGTCGGAATCTCCGATCCAAATCTTGCCATCGTAATACATGTGATACCTCCTTGCTTATTCCCAAAACCGGGCATTTTTTTACATCTGTACTCCTGCAGGACCAGAGTCCTGCTCCGCTTCCCTTATAATCCGTAGATTTTGCTGTATTTCTCGGTCAGATAACGGGTATAATATCCGGGATCAAACTGCCCGCATGCCTTCTCCACGATCTGCTGCGGCGTATACAGGCTGCCGTACTGGTGGATCCTCTCATGCAGCCAGGCCGTCACGCGGGAGAGATCTCCCTTGGCTACGCTTTCCCACACATCAAACTCCTGCTGCATATTGTGCAGCATCTGGGCGCCGTAGGCACTGCCCAGCGCATAGGAAGGGAAATAGCCGATCAGACCGGTCGACCAGTGGGAATCCTGCAGACACCCGTCTCTGTCACTGGGGACATCCAGCCCCAGATACTCCTTGTACATCTCATTCCAGACGCCGGGGATATCCGCCGGCTTCAGTTCACCGCTCATCAGGCGCTTTTCAATCTCATAGCGAACCATGATATGGAGGGGATAGGTTACCTCGTCCGCCTCTACACGCACCAGAGAAGGCTGCACCTTATTGACCGCCAGGAATAAGCTGTGGGGACTGATGCCGTCCAGCTGGTCCGGGAAGAGTTCGCGGATCTCCGGATATATTGCAGTGATAAATGGCTCTGATCTGCCAATTATATTCTCATAAAAGCGGGACTGGCTCTCATGCACGCCCATGGAAACGCCGCCGGAAAGAACGGTATACTGCAGATCATCCCGGATGCCGAGCTCATACTTGGCGTGACCGCCTTCATGAATAACCGAATACATGGAATCGATCAGATTGTGGTCTGTATAATTGGTCGTGATGCGCACGTCTCCGTTCCAGAGCTCCTGGGTGAATGGATGCTCGGTCTCTCCGATCGTGCAGTGTGCACGGTCGAGATCCATCACCTGCATCAGATAATCGGAAAACTGTCTCTGCACCGGAATCGGATAAAAGCGATGCACGAAGCTGTCATCAATCTGCGGCTTTTCACTGATGGCCTGGATCAGAGGAACCAGCTTGCTGCGCACATCCGCAAAGAAGCCGTCCAGATACTCCTGGCTGGCTCCCCGCTCATAGCGGTCCAGAAGGACATCATAGGGGGATTTGCTGTCATCATAGTAGGCTGCAAATCTGCGGGTGTATTCGATCACCTTTTCCAGAGCCGGCAGAAACATAGGGAAATCATCTGCGATCTTGGCCTTGTGCCATACATCGGAAGACTCATTCAGAAGTCTGGCGTACTCCATATACTCATCGGCCGGAACCTTGGAAACATACTCATATTCTCTCTTCAGTTCCTCCACCTGACGGCGGCGGACAAAATCCAGCTCATCCAGGTGTTCTCCCAGGTAATCCAGAAGTCTTCCTGTTTCCTCCCCGGTCATAAGCCTCTGCTCTTCCCCTGCCAGAATGCCAAGGGCAATGCCGCGTCCGGGTGCTGAGCCGGATGGAGCGATAGTCTCCCCGTCTACATTAATGCTGGCCTGGGCATAGTGGTAAGCATATAATCTTTTCTGAAGAAGTTCTAGTTCCTGTAATGCATTATTCAAATTCATGTCTAATTCTCCTTCGGTTTTTATTGTCCTTCCTGATTTTCCGGATGAGGCATCATTTCCCGGTCGATTACGCCCAGCATAGCGGAATAATTAATCTCAAATGCCTTTCTGGGCCATCCGCCCGGCCGTTCCGGCTCCCAGTACTTCTTTGCCAATACTTCCATGCGCTCTTCCTGGGTCTTTTTCTTGCGAAGCAGCCCCATCATCTGCACGGCAGCCCGGTCAAGTCCCTGCCGGAACCAGTTCCAGGTCTCCTCCCCGGGATGATCTATAATGCCTGCATGCGGCAGGCAGAGCTTTTTCGGCGCCAGGGCGATTGTCTTCTCCAGACTCTCCTGTGCCATGCGAAAACTGACCAGAAACTCCGGTGTATAAGTTCCTTCCTGAGACGGAAGCCCTATCGTTTCCGAAGCTATCAGCGTATCCCCGTCGATCAGATAAGAAAAAGAATCTCTGGTGTGACCGGCTGTCTCAACTGCCTTGATCCGGATATCCCCGAT
>CAMHFW010000135.1 GCA_946184675.1 uncultured Clostridia bacterium
GAAGACTTTTTGAATGAGAAGACCGGCACCCCGGATGGCAGGCTTACACTGTCCCGGTGGATGACGGTTCCGCAGGAGTCTTTGGCAGAGGCGGTCAACGGAATCCTCTTTTTTGACAATTACGGGGAGATGACACAGATTCGCCAGAGACTGGCCTTTTATCCGGAGGAAATCCGGAGAAAGAAGCTGGCTGGGAATCTGCTTCTCATGGCTCAGTCCGGTCAGTACAACTATATGCGCTGTCTGAAGCATGGCGAGACCGGTGCGGCTCAGCTTGCGGTCTGCGAGTTTGTCAAGAGCGCCATGCAGGTCCTTTTTCTGCTCAGCGGCGTTTATCAGCCCTATTATAAATGGGCATTTCGGGCTCTGCGGGGACTTCCCGGCCGGGGGCCGGCGGCCGACCTGCTGGAATATCTGCTGACGACTGACAACAGCGAGGATAATCGGGACGCCAAGTATATGGTGATCGAGGAAATCGCTGCGGATATCATTGATGAGCTGATTGATCTGGAGCTGACGCAGGCAAACTGCGGTGACCTGGAAAAGCATGCTTATTCTGTCAATGACGGGATTGCGGACGCGCAGGTCAGAAATCTGCACGTTCTGGCAGGGGTGTAATAGCAAGTTACGCCGGTACGGCGCGCAGGTATAAGACCGGCGAAGGAGACGGGTGTAAAGCCTGCAGAAGGAGAACAGATTAATAGTAGAAGGAGAATAGGTTAAAGTATGAAGATACATGGTTTGCAGAAGATGACGCTTTTGGATTTCCCGGGGCATGTGGCCTGCACGGTTTTTCTGGGCCAGTGTGATTTCCGCTGCCCCTTCTGCCATAATTTTGAACTGGTGGACGGGTCGGCCCCGGCCATCATGGATGATGCGGAGCTCTTTGCTTTTCTGGGGAAAAGACAAGGTCTCCTGGATGGGGTTGCCGTGACCGGCGGGGAGCCCTGCATCCATAAAAATCTGCCTGATCTGCTCCGGAGAGCGCGGGATATGGGTTTTCTGACCAAATTGGATACTAATGGCAACCACCCCAAGATGTTGTGTCGGGTCCTGGAGGAGGGGCTGGTTGATTATGTGGCCATGGATATCAAAAACAGCCCGGAAAAGTATGCGCTGACGGTTGGTCTGGACCAGCTGGATTTGTCGAAAATCCGCGAGAGTATCGGGCTTTTGAAAGACAGCGGGATCCTGTATGAATTCCGCACGACAGTGGTAAAGGAGTTCCACGAAGAGGCTGATTTTCACGGGATCGGACAGATGATCCGCGGGGCGAAAAGCTATTTTCTCCAGAGTTTTACAGACAGAGATTCTGTTCCGTACGGGAACCTGCACAGCCACGATCCTGAAGATATCAGAAAATTCGCACAGATCATGTCAGATTATGTTGAATGTGTGAATATCAGGGGAGTTGACTAAAACCACAGCATCTAGTGGTTTTTTTAAAAAACGAGACCAGATATATTGACATCCTGCCTCTGTAGCGCTATTATTATAAAACAGCTGAAAACTGCCGCACGGCAGTTCATCTGATAGATAATAGAGAGTTTACAGGAGGCAGGATTTTTATGTACCAGGTAGTGAAGAGAGACGGCAAGATTGCTGACTTTAACATCAGCAAGATCTCTGCCGCAATTACCAAAGCATTTGAAGCACTTGAAAAACAGTATCATCCCAGCGTGATCGATCTGATTTCGCTGCATGTTACTTCTGATTTTGAGAAGAAGATTAAGGACGGCCTGATTACGGTCGAGGAGATCCAGGACAGCGTGGAGAAGGTACTCTCTGAGTCCGGTTACGCAGATGTAGCCAAGGCCTATATCTTGTACCGCCGTCAGCGTGAGAAGGTGCGTAATATCAATTCCGCACTGCTCAATTACAAGGATCTTGTGGACAATTATCTCAAGATCAATGACTGGCGTGTCAAGGAGAATTCCACCGTTACCTATTCCGTCGGCGGACTGATCCTTTCCAACTCCGGTGCCATCACCGCCAACTACTGGCTGAGTGAGGTATATGATGATGAGGTAGCGGAGGCACACCGCAGTGCAGCTATCCACCTTCATGACCTTTCCATGCTGACCGGTTACTGCGCAGGCTGGAGCCTCAAGCAGCTGATTCAGGAGGGGCTTGGCGGCGTTCCCGGCAAGATCACTTCTTCCCCGGCAAGACACCTTTCCACCCTCTGCAACCAGATGGTCAATTTCCTTGGCATCATGCAGAATGAATGGGCAGGCGCACAGGCATTTTCTTCCTTTGATACCTACCTGGCTCCTTTCGTTAAAATAGATAACCTTACCCAGAAGGAAGTAAAGCAGTGCGTACAGTCTTTCGTATACGGTGTCAATACACCGTCCAGATGGGGTACACAGGCTCCTTTCTCCAATGTCACCCTTGACTGGACCGTTCCCAACGATCTGAAGAACCTTCCGGCCATCATCGGCGGCGAGGAGATGGATTTCACATATGGTGACTGTCAGAAGGAAATGGATATGGTCAACAAGGCCTTCATCGAGATTATGATCGAGGGCGACGCAAACGGCCGCGGATTCCAGTATCCGATCCCGACCTATTCCATCACCAGAGATTTTGACTGGAGCGAGACAGAGAATAACAAGCTCCTCTTCGAGATGACCGCCAAGTACGGCACGCCTTATTTCTCCAACTACATCAACTCCGAGATGGAGCCCAGCGATGTGCGTTCCATGTGCTGCAGACTGCGTCTGGATCTGAGAGAGCTGCGCAGAAAGTCCGGCGGCTTCTTCGGTTCCGGTGAGTCTACCGGTTCCATCGGCGTTGTTACCATCAATATGCCCAGGATCGCTTACCTTGCCAAGGATGAGGCAGATTTCTACAAGCGTCTGGACAACCTGATGGATATTGCGGCCCGCAGCCTGGATACCAAGCGCCGTGTTATCACGACTCTTCTGGATCAGGGCCTGTATCCTTACACCAAGAGATATCTTGGCACATTTGCAAACCATTTCTCCACCATCGGTCTGATCGGTATGAATGAGGTTGGTCTGAATGCCAATTGGCTGCGCGCTGACCTGACCGATGCCAGAACACAGCGTTTCACCAGAGACGTGCTCAACCATATGCGTGAGCGTCTGTCTGACTATCAGGAGAAGTACGGTGATCTCTTCAACCTGGAGGCAACTCCGGCTGAGTCCACCACTTACCGTTTCGCGAAGCATGACAAGGAGCAGTATCCTGACATCATCACTGCGAACATGAATGGTACTCCTTACTATACCAATTCCTCTCATCTGCCGGTTGGCTACACAGAGGATGTATTCTCCGCACTGGATATCCAGGATGATCTGCAGACCCTGTACACTTCCGGAACCGTATTCCACGCCTTCCTGGGCGAGAAGCTTCCGGACTGGAAGTCTGCTGCAAATCTGGTTCGTAAGATTGCGGAAAATTACAAGCTTCCTTACTACACCATGTCTCCGACATATTCCGTCTGCAAGGATCACGGCTATCTGACCGGCGAGCAGTTCACCTGCCCCATCTGCGGACAGAAGACAGAGGTCTACAGCCGTATCACCGGATACTATCGTCCGGTTCAGAACTGGAATGACGGCAAGGCCCAGGAGTACAAGGACAGACTTGTTTATGATATCGGTCATTCCCATCTGACCCATACAGGTCCCAATCCGGCTCCGGATGACAGCGTTGCTGCTGTACAGGAGCAGATCGCGGCTGCATCGGTTCCGGCTGGAATGGCAGCTCCCGCAGCAGAGCAGGCAAAGGCGACGACAAGAGCAATCCTCTTCAAGACGCCGACCTGCCCCAACTGCAAGGCAGCAGGCGCTCTCCTGGACAAGGCAGGTGTTTCTTACACTGCTCTGAATGCCAACGAGGAGAAGGACCTGGTTGCCAAGTATGGCGTGAAGCAGGCACCGACCCTGGTACTGGTAGAGGGAGATTCCTTCGAGAAGTTCCGCGGCGTATCTGATATCAAGGGCTGGCTGATGAATAAATAATTCATAACAATTCAGGCGGGCAGGAACGGATCAAACCGTCTGCCCGCCTTTTTATATATACCGGAGGATAATTATGTATGATGTGATCGTGGTCGGCGGCGGTCCCGCCGGCATGACGGCTGCGCTCTATGCGCGCAGAAATGGAAAAACAGCGCTGGTAATTGAGAAAACCGGATTCGGCGGGCAGATCACCCATTCTCCCAAGGTGGAGAACTATCCCGGAACTCTCTCCATGAGCGGTAATGAGTTCGCAGATAAGATGCTGGATCAGATCTTGGCCCAGGGGGCGGAGATCGAGTTTGAGACGGTCATTTCTGTGACAGAGGAGGACGGTAAAAAGGTCGTTTCCACAGAGGAGGGCAGTCGTTTTGAGGCAAAGACAGTCATCCTTGCGACTGGCGTCAAGCACCGTATGCTGGGGCTGCCGGGTGAGGAAGAACTGGTCGGCGACGGCATTTCCTTCTGTGCAGTCTGCGACGGCGATTTTTACGCCGGACAGAGTGTCTGCATGGCAGGCGGCGGCAATTCCGCTTTGCAGGAGGCCATTCTCCTTTCTGATAAGTGCACGAAGGTGACGATCCTGCAGGATCTGCCCTTCCTGACCGGGGAAGAGTCTCTGCAGAAGATTCTGCGCAGTAGGGACAATGTGGAGATTATAACCGGAGTGAAGATCACCGGCCTGTGTACAGAGAACGGGGAATTTGCCGGAGTGGAAATCGAAGGGGAAGCCGGAAAGCAGACCGTATCCTGCGACGGCCTTTTCGTGGCCATCGGCCTGATCCCGGAAAACGAGCCCTATGCAGAGCTTGCAGACCTGAATAACTACGGTTATTTTGATTCGGATGAACAGTGCCTGACAAAGACGCCCGGCATATTTGTAGCAGGCGACTGCAGGAGCAAGACCCTGCGCCAGCTGACCACAGCTGTCGCCGACGGCGCACAGGCAGCCATGGC
>CAMHFW010000136.1 GCA_946184675.1 uncultured Clostridia bacterium
CAGCTCTACTGCTATACGCCTATTAACTGGAAAGAAGCCGCTCTCGGTCTGGCTGCGGCATGCCTCTGCACCGGAGGAGCCACATTGGCAGCCTGCTTAAAGCAGCTGCACTCCAATCCGGCTTCCCTGATGCGGCCGGAAGCGCCGCCTGCAGGACAGCGTGTATTCATGGAACGGATAACGCCTCTGTGGAAACGGCTGAGTTTTACCCGCAAATCGACGATCCGCAATCTGGTCCGCTACAAAAAGCGTCTGATCATGACGGTAATCGGTGTCGGAGGCTGCATGGGCCTGCTGCTGGTGGGCTTTGGTATTCACGATTCCATCAATGAGATTGCCAAGCAGCAGTACATCAATATTTTCCGCCAGGATGCCGTGATTACCTATGAGTCCTCTGCAGACACGCGGGAACGCGATGCCCTGCAGGAGCTTGCGGAAGGCTATTCGGGGATCCGGGGAAGCGAGCAGGTGAGCATGATCTCTGTGGATCTGACATACGGCGGCAATATCCGCAATGCCTACCTCTATATTCCGCAGAATACGGCAGAGATCTCAGACTATCTTTCCCTGCGCAGCCGGACCTCGGGAGAATCCTACAGCTATCCGGAGGAAGGCGCTGTAATCTGCGAAAAGACGGCGAAGATGCTGGGGCTTACGGTCGGGGACACCGTGACCATTACCCGGGAGGGAGAAAAAAGCGTATCCATTCCGGTCACCGCAATCTCAGAGAACTATGTCCTGCACTACCTCTTTATTTCACCGCAGACCTATCAGGAACTCTACGGAAAAGAGCCGGAGTACAACAGTCTCTATCTGCTCTATGAGGAAGGGACTGACCTGAATGAATCTGCATTCGGAAAGCAGATGATGGAGCAGGATGCCTGCGCGGGTATCAGCTTTACAACAGATCTGGAGGAAGATATCGACGATATGCTGGGAATCCTGGGCAATATCGTGATTGTCCTGATCTTTGCGGCCGGTCTGCTGGCATTCGTTGTACTTTACAATCTGAACAGTATCAACATCACAGAGCGGCGCAGGGAGCTGGCTACCTTGAAGGTGCTGGGCTTCTTTGATCAGGATGTTGCAGCCTATGTCTACAGGGAAAATGTGATCCTGACCATTCTCGGCGCAGCACTGGGCGTAGTCATCGGTGCAGTCCTGCACCGCTTTGTCATCGTTACGGTGGAAGTTGACCTGATGATGTTCGGCAGAAATATCAGTCTGCACAGTTATATCTATAGCATATTGCTGACATTTGGGTTTGCTGTGATTGTGAACCTGGCGATGTATTTCTCTCTGAAAAAGATTGATATGATTGAGTCGCTTAAGAGCGTAGAATAGAAAGGAGGAATCCGGGTGTCTCATAAAGCATTTTATGAATTTTCTGCGGATATTGCACTGGAAAAACTAAAAGAAGGAAACCAAAAGTATGTGAAGGGCACACATGTATCAATGGAAGTTTCCCGCATCCTGCGCAGACATTTTAAAGAGAATGGACAGCATCCCTATGCCATCATTATCAGCTGCTCAGATTCCAGAGTCGTCCCGGAGGCTATCTTTTCAGCCGGAATCGGTGATCTCTTTGTGATCCGTGTGGCGGGGAATGTGATTGATTCCCATCAGCTTGGCAGCATCGAGTATGCCGCAGAGCATCTGGGGACAGGCCTGGTTGTGGTGCTCGGGCACACAGACTGCGGGGCAGTCGGCGCAGTCCTGAGCGGACACGGCGGCGGCTATATCGACTACATTGCCAAAGATATCGCAGAAGCCATCGGGGAGGAAAAAGATCCCTACCGGGCTGCCTGTCTCAACGTAGAGCACTGCTGCAAGATCATCGAGAACAGCCTGCAGATCCGCAAGGACGAAGAAGAGTACGGACTGCGAGTTATGGGCGCAGTCTATGATATCGAGAGCGGAGAAGTTTCCTTTATTAAATAGACTGCGTGCAAAAATAAAACAATTTTATGGCATCATTTCACTTGACAAACAGGTGTGATGGTGCTATTTTTATTCAAGAAGATGTTAGCACTCCAAAGAGTTGAGTGCTAACAAAGGAAAGGAAGTGAGCCCGGATGGAACTGGATGAGAGAAAAAAGAAGATTCTCAATGTAATCATACAGACCTATCTGGATACCGGAGAGCCTGTCGGATCCAGAACGATTTCCAGACTGTCCGGTCTGAATCTCAGTTCTGCGACGATCCGTAATGAGATGTCGGATCTGGAGGAGATGGGATATATATTCCAGCCGCATACTTCGGCAGGCAGGATTCCTTCGGATAAAGGCTACCGTTTTTATGTGGACAATATGCTGCAGGACCGGACCGAGGAAGTCACTCGTGAAAACGAGATGATGGTGGAGAAGGTAGACCGGCTGGAGCAGATCCTCAAGCAGGTTGTCAGGATGCTCGCTGCCAATACCAATTATGCTTCGATCATCACATCCCCGCAGGGGCGGCGCAGCAGACTGAAGTTTATCCAGCTGTCCAGAGTAGACAAAGGTCAGATTCTGGCGGTTATGATGCTGGAAGGCAATGTGGTCAAGCACAGAGTGCTGCGGATCGATGAAGATATTCCGGAAGAGGATATTGTCAAGATCAACCTTCTTTTTAATACCTATCTTCAGGGATTGACGCTCCGCGAGATCAATATGGAGCTGGTACAGACGATACGCCGGCAGGCGGATACCTATAAAAATGCAATCGGGATGCTTCTGGATGCCATCGTTGAGGCCATTCAGGAAGAGGATGATACCGAGTTTTATACCAGCGGTACCACCAACCTGCTCAAGTATCCCGAACTTGGCAACCGGGAGCAGACAGGAGCCTTGCTCCACGCACTCGAAGAACGTCAGGGACTGGAACAGCTCCTGCCCGGCGAGGACGGCGAGGACAATAACGGCATTCAGGTATATATCGGTTCTGAGGCCCCTATTCAGACCATGAAGGACTGCAGTATTGTGACTGCAACTTATGAGCTGGAGGAAGGCGTACAGGGCACGATCGGCATCATAGGTCCAAAGCGTATGGATTATAAAAAAGTCGTCAGGAATCTTGAGAGTGTGATGTCTCAGCTTGACGCTATTTTCAAGAAAGACGGCGGCGAGCCGGAAAGTTAGAGGTGACTGGTTGTGACAGATAACAAGGACATGGAAAAAGAAGTAATGCAGGAAGAAGAAGTCCGGGCAGAAGAAAAAGTGCCTGAGACGCAGGAAGCGGAGACTGCAGAGCAGGAGCAGGCAGCTGCTGAGACAGAAGCCGCCCCCGAAGAGCAGCCCGCGGCAGAAGAGAAACCCGGCAAGAAGGATCCCAAAGATCTTCAGATCGAGGAACTCAAAGACAAAGTCATCCGTCAGATGGCAGAGTTTGATAATTACAGGAAGCGCACAGAGAGAGAGAAGGCGCAGAATTATGACATCGGAGCTGCCGATTTCATCACCAAGATCCTTCCCATCGTGGATAACTTTGAGCGCGGCATGGAAGCACTGGGAGAGGAAGAGAAAGAAACCTCTTACGTGCAGGGATTTATCATGATCTACAAGCAGCTCAAGAAGGTGCTTGATGAGGCAGGCGTTGTTGAGATTGAGGCGCTTGGCAAAGAGTTTGATCCCCTTTTCCACAATGCGGTTCTGCAGCAGCCCAGCGACGAGTATGAGTCCGGCGTAATCATGCAGGTATACCGCAAGGGTTATATGTATAAAGATAAAGTGCTCCGCCACAGCATGGTAATCGTGGCGCAGTAGAGCCGGCGTACATGCCCCAGCTAAGCGGCACTTTTCATAAATAAGACAATTTATTCTACTTTGATAGATTACAGGAGGTATTTATTATGAGCAAAATTATCGGTATTGATTTAGGTACAACAAATTCATGCGTAGCAGTTATGGAAGGCGGCAAGCCTGTTGTTATCGCAAACCAGGAAGGTTCCAGAACAACTCCTTCCGTAGTTTCCTTCGCTAAGACTGGCGAGCGTCTGGTAGGTGATCCGGCAAAGCGTATGGCTGTTACCAATGCGGACAAGACGGTTTCTTCTATCAAGAGACATATGGGATCTGATTACAGAGTAAACATTGACGGCAAGAGATATTCACCGCAGGAGATCTCCGCTATGATTCTTTCCAAGCTGAAAGCAGATGCTGAGAGCTACCTTGGCGAGAAGGTTACAGAGGCCGTTATCACTGTTCCCGCATACTTCAATGATGCACAGAGACAGGCAACCAAGGATGCCGGCAAGATCGCAGGCCTGGAAGTAAAGCGTATCATCAACGAGCCTACCGCTGCAGCTCTTGCATACGGTCTTGATAACGAGAGCGAGCAGAAGATCATGGTATACGACCTGGGCGGCGGCACATTCGATGTTTCCATCATCGAGATCGGTGACGGCGTTATCGAAGTACTGGCTACCAACGGTGATACAAGACTGGGCGGCGATGATTTCGATAACAAGCTGACACAGTATATGCTTGCTGATTTCAAGGCTAAGGAAGGCGTAGACCTCTCCGGCGACAGCATGGCTATGCAGAGACTGCGTGAGGCAGCTGAGAAAGCTAAGAAAGAGCTCTCCAGCGCAACCACAACAAATATCAATCTGCCTTTCATTACAGCTACTTCCGAAGGCCCCAAGCACTTCGATATGAACCTGACACGTGCCAAATTCGATGAGCTGACTTATGATCTGGTAGAGCGTACCGTAGCTCCCGTACAGAATGCTATGCGTGATGCCGGCCTCAACATGAGCGACATCTCCAAAGTTCTTCTGGTTGGCGGATCCACACGTATCCCGGCTGTACAGGAAAAGGTTAAACAGCTGACCGGCAAGGAGCCCAATAAGTCCCTGAACCCGGATGAGTGCGTAGCAATCGGTGCTTCCATCCAGGGCGGCAAGCTGGCAGGCGATGCCGGTGCGGGTGATG
>CAMHFW010000137.1 GCA_946184675.1 uncultured Clostridia bacterium
CCGAAACTTACTTCTCTGACTGGTATAGATGGTGCAGAGTTTACGATGACCACAGTAAAAGATACCGAGAATAATCCTACGGGTGAACTTGATGCGAATATTGAGAATAAGCAAGGTGCCGAGCTTCCTTCCACTGGTGGCATGGGCACAACGATGCTCTACCTCGGTGGTGCGATCCTTGTTCTTGGCGCTGGCATCCTTCTGATCACTCGCAGAAGAATGGCTGCAAAATAAGCTGATAGTACATCATGTCATTCCTAAGATGCTGGCGCAGGCTTTAACCTGCGGCCGGCATGAGCGGATGAGCTAAGCCGCGGGGCTGCGGCGGGTCTTTTGATCAGGCCGCGGCCCTGCCTTTTGGAAGGTTGATCCGTGCAGGCGGAGTCCGTTTGCAGAGATGGATTTTTCAGAAGATACAGGAATAGATTGATATGGCATGGATTAAAAAGAACCTGGTCACGCTGCTGCTGGTGCTGGTCGGCCTGTTCGGGGTCGGAATGATTGCTTATCCGACGGTCTCTGACTGGTGGAACAGCTTTCATCAGTCCCGGGCGGTGGCTTCCTATGCGGAGGCTGTGGCCAATCTGGACCGGGAGGACTATGACCGGATCATTGAGCAGGCGGCAGACTACAATGCGCGCCTGGCGGAGTCGGGAGTCCTTTGGACGATGAATCCGGAGCAGCAGGAGGAGTATGATTCTCTTCTCAATATCGGCGGCAACGGCATCATGGGCTATATAGATATCCCCAAGATTCATATCACCCTGCCCATTTATCACGGCACGGATGAGGCAGTCCTGCAGATTGCGATCGGCCATCTGGCCGGCACTTCTCTGCCGGTCGGCGGTGAGGGGACCCACTGTGTGGTTTCCGGTCACAGAGGCCTCCCGTCTGCCCGTCTTTTTACCGACCTGGATAAGATGGTGGAGGGGGATACCTGGACGGTCAACGTTTTGGACCGGACCCTGACCTATGAGGTGGACCAGATCCGCGTAGTTCTGCCGTCTGACCTGGGGGATCTGCAGATTGAAGATGGCAAGGACTACTGCACTCTGGTCACCTGTACCCCGTACGGGATCAATACCCACCGCCTTCTGGTGCGCGGGCACCGGATTGCCAATGCCCAGGGTGACGCAAATGTGGTTGCAGATGCGCTGCAGATTGAGCCCAATTATGTGGCAGTTTTTGTGGCAGTCCCGATTCTGATCCTGCTCTTTACAGCAGCCATGATCCTGACCGGAAAACATTCCCGCAGGAAAAAGGCTGAGAATGAACAGCAGGAAAAGGCTGAGAATGAAGACGCTTTTTGACAGACACAGATAAGGATGATGGACATGAGGAAAGGAAAGATATATCACTGGATGCGGGCTGCGGCAGTTTTGCTGCTTGTCCTGATTCTGACCCTGACAGGGGCGGGAAGCGCGAGGGCGGATGAACTTGCGGAGATTGACCCGGACCGGGACGATTGCTCGATCACACTGACGCTCCAGTACAAGGAGGGCGGCAAGTCCAACAATCTGGTCGGCGGTGAGATTTCTTTGTATACCGTCGCGACAGTAAAAACGGACGAAGGCTTTTCTTTTGACGTAACAGAAGGAAAATTTTCCGATGTCAGCGGAGTTTCTGATATACCGTCCATGGACAGCAAGCAGCTGAGCAAAAACAATTTCAGCCTGGCTAAGACCATGGAGGCTCCTGCGGCGAAAGTAAAAGCAGACCAAACAGAAAAAATCACAGACGGCAAGGTTTCTTTCACAAACTTAAAGCCCGGCCTTTATCTGATTGTACAAAGCAAGCTTTCCGAAGGCGACCGCAAGGTCAATTCCTTCCTCATCTCCATACCGGACGAAGAAGGAAACTTCCATATCGAAGGCGAGCCCAAGCCCGGTATCTACACGCCAAAAGAGCCTGAGACCGAAACCCCCTCAGGAGGAAAATCGCCCTCCGGCAAGCTGCCCCAGACCGGCCAGCTCTGGTGGCCCGTACCCGTCATGGGATGCGCGGGGATTTGCTTCATATTCCTGGGCATATGGCTGGGCAGGAGAAGAGCAGACAGCTAGAGATTCATCATAGGATCGTATGAAAAACATCAGGAACCCTGACCGGAAAGACGCGGCCAGGGTTCTTTTTACTGGAGGCATCTGCCGGAACTGCAAAGCGGAAGGAAAAGTTTCTTCTGTGAAAAATGACTTGAAAAGGGCAGGGAACAGGCGTAAAGTAGAAGCATGACGAAAGTTGTCAGAAAATGGCCGTAATTGTCGAATCTTCCCGACATTTTTGCGTTTACAAGATTGTCGCAGCTCCTGCCTTTGGAAGACGCAATCGACCAGGCCATCAGACAGACTCCCGAGCACTTTATACTAAGGAAATATTTGCAGGCACACAAGACGGAGGTAAAAGGTATGCTGTGGGAAGAGTACGATAAAGAAGAATACAAGAGCTATGCCCGACAGGAAGGCAGGGCAGAAGGTCGTCAACTGATTTCACTGCAAATGATTTCGGCCAAGATAAAAAAAGGAAAAACAGCTGCACAGATTGCAGAGGAACTTGATATAGAGCCGGGCGAGGTACAGTTCCTGGCTGAGCTGATTCAAAGACATCCGGGGATGAGCTGTGAGGATTTGTGCGCAATAGAGATAAGTACAGCTGTTTGAGGACATAATCCATAAAACAGTTACCGGACAAGAGGAGGCTTTCTTTTGCAGAAGAAGGATAGGAAAAAGAAATCGCGTTTCGGCACGCTTTTGATTGTGCTGGGCGTGTTGCTGCTGGCCGGCGCTGCGGCGCTTGTGATTTTTAATAAATGGCAGAGCATGGTCGCCGAGCGGGAAAGCGCGGCGATTTTAGAGGAGATGGAGGCAGCCATGCAGGAGGAGCACTTGCACCCGGAGGAGTATATACCCGAGGGAAATGCGGAGGAGGCTGACCTGAACATGCCGACCGTGACGATTGATGGATATGAGTACATCGGCAGGATCACGATCCCCTGCATCAGTATCGATCTGCCGGTTATAGCAGAGTGGGACGATCAGCGGCTCTGGATCAATCCCTGTCGCTATACGGGCAATTATAAAACAGATGATATGGTGATTTGTGCTCACAATCTGGACTCTCATTTCGGCGGACTGCTGGGTATTGGCATTGGGGAAAAGGTGACTTTCACCGCGGTAGATGGTACGGTGTACCATTATATCATCAGCAACCGGGAGACGGTGCAGCCGACCTCCATCGATGAGATGATTCAAAATATGAACAACGCCAAAGAAGAGGGCGGCCTGGAGGACTGGGATCTGACTCTCTTTACCTGCCATCTGGGCGGACAGACCAGATGTGCTGTGAGATGCCTGCGGGTGGAAGAGTAAGAGCCGGGAAAAGTTCATTTCTCCGTAATAGCTGCAAGGTAGAGTAGTCCTGGAGGCGGAGATTACGGAGAGAATAAGCAAGCTTGAGCGATGTTCCGTAAGGACGTGCTTTTTATAGACAAGGGAAGGAAAAAATTACGGAGAGAAAAGACGGCGGGAAGCTGCGCTCCGTAAATAACCCGGCTATCATAGCGCAGCATCCCAACTTCATCTCTGTCAATGCTGCTCTGGAAGTAGACTTCTTCGGACAAGTATGTGCCGAATCCATCGGAACAAGACATGTTTCCGGTTCCAGCGGCCAGGTCGACTATGTTCGCGGTGCCACCCAGTCCAAAGGCGGAAAGAGCTTTATCGCCTTTCCTTCCACGGCCATGAACGGAACCGTCAGCAGGATCAAGCCGGTCCTGACCACCGGATCCATCGTGACCACCAGCAAGAACGACGTAGACTACATCGTCACTGAGTACGGAATCGACAAACTGCGCGGCAGGACTGTAACAGAACGAACAAAAGCCCTGATCGCCATCGCCCATCCGAACTTCAGAGACCAACTGACATACGAGGCGAAAAAGAGAAATCTCATCGTCTAAAACAGAAAAACATAAAAAAACTTCCTTCCTAAATAACGAAAAGCGGAGAGAGGACCTGTAAGTGGAGACGCAGGTCCCCTCTTTGCCCTGTTCCCGGGCAGGTCCCTGATGGCAAGCGCAACATCAAAAGCGCTCCAGTTTCCTTTGCGTTGCTCTTTTTTATATGATATGATAGTTACCAACAAGTTTCACTGAAAGTCAGGTGAAGAGATGAAGCTGTCGACGAGAATTAAACTTTCTTATATACTGGTGTTTGTGATCCCGATTCTGATGATCGTGGGCGTGGCGCTGGGCAGTACGCCCCTGCGTCTGCGGGCCCTGCAGCAGCGCTATGATCTGGATACGACAAGTTATGAGATGCTGCTGGACCCGACCAGCATGCTGGGTCATATGAATACGACGGTCATGAAGGAACTTAATGAGACCATTGACCAGAATCCGGACAAACTGACCGACAGGACTTATCTGGAGGACATCAATGAGAGGCTGGGCGCGAACAGCACTTATATTCTGGTGACGAAGGATAATGAGGAGATCTATTCCGGACTGCCGGAAAAAAAGGAAATGGGATCGGTAAGGTCCGCAGGGGAGGCCAGGGAATCGGCAGATGTGATTTTCAACAATTCGCCCTACCATATCCAGGTGAAGACGATGACCTTTTCGGACGGATCGGCCGGTGTCCTGTATATTCTGACCAATATCACCCAGCTGATTCCGGCCATGCAGGACTATCTGAGCAGGATCCTGCTTCTGGCGGTTCTGATCCTTCTGGCAATGAGCGGTCTGACCATGTTCTGGCTTTACCGCAGTATCATCCGCCCCATTAACAAGCTCAAGG
>CAMHFW010000138.1 GCA_946184675.1 uncultured Clostridia bacterium
GTCAGAGGCTACGCTGCATTCGAAGACAAGATGAACGATCCCGTCAGTATCGCGGTGAATGACAAGCGCCTCACCGGGAAAAAGCTGGATTCCATGAGCGATAATATCTTTTATCCGTATTATGACGGAGAAGGCAATGTGCCGGCGGACAAGGAGGTCCACGAGAGACTGTCAAGGTTTGCAAAAGGGGGCGCGCTTGCCATGAACATCCGTATGGCCGGCAGGCGAAAGGATACGAACGTGCTCGAGGCTACGAGTTACTATGCCTACAATAAATACCTGTCCGACGATATGGTCAAGGGCAAGGATGAGATCGAGGAATATAAGGGAGAAAAGAGTAAGCATCTGAAAGCAGAAGATAACAGCGCCTCTGCAGACGAATTCGCGAAAGAAAAGGAGCTGATGCAGGAATACTTCCCTGATGCGCAGGATGCGGAGGTCAGGACCAGACTCCTGATGAAAGAGATGAAACGGTTGACAGAGACAGCACTGTCCGACAGCCAGAAGAAAGTCTGGGCAAAGCATTTCGGAGACGCCTCCCAGGGTGCGGGTGATCTCAGGTCGTTCTCATACCTCTTAAGACCAGTGAAGTATGACCTGCAGGGGGTGCCCACTGAAGAGAGCAGAGATGCATTTTTCAAGAATCAGCGCGATATAGAGGACTACATGTCGGGTGATGTAAAGCGCAGGAACAGGGTGCTCCGTCGCATAGGCAAGGAGATCGCTGCCATAAAGATCACCGATGAGATGCTGACATACGACTATCTGAAGAAGAATCACGAGAAACTCTATCCCGTCATAATCCTGGTCCACAATTTCCAGAACATCTGGAAGGAGTATCCCGACTTCTTCGAAAGCGATGTCTTCACGCAGGAGGAGAGGGACAGTATAAGACAGAACGTCACGGGAAGCAATACACTGACGGCACTGGCATCCGTATACGGTCAGTTCTGCAATACTTTCTCCGGAGAGACGCAGCAGAGGAAACAGAAGGGGCAGACCAAAGAAGAAAAGCTCAGCTGGGGCAGGAGCTGTGCGGATACTTATACGAACATGAGCCGTATGATGCTCGAGTCGGACGACAAGGAGGGTGTAGCAGGCGCAGAGAAGATCCGAAAAAGGCGTGTAGCCCTCTATGCAGATGAGAAAAAAGCGGATGAGATAAGACGGGCCTCCGTGCTCTGGGCAAAGGCCAAGGCAGAGCTGGAGAAGGTTGAGAGAGACAGGAGGACTCTGGACGGACGCATAAAGGATCTGCCCGAGGGCGGAAGTAAAAAGAAACTTATGGCCGAGAAGGCAGATGAGGCCGGATACGAGGAGAAGGTCAAAAGGCTGGAGGCAAAGGTCGCACTGGCTGACGAGGTGAGGAGCTACGTATACGGAGAAAAGCAGGATCTGAGTCCTGATGCAAGGCAGCTCTACGAAAATGAGATGAAAGAGAGCGTGATCCATGCCGAGTACGAGATAAGCAGGTCCGATAGAGAAGAGAAGTCGAAACAGGAAGAAGCAAAGGCAAAGGATCTGGCAGGGGATGCTATGGCAATGGCCCTTGCAGAGCTCGAAGAGGAGGGCGGAGAAGATAGCGAAGAGGTAAAGGCAAAGAACCTCGCAGGAGATGCTCTGTCACAGGCGCTTAATGAGCTTGAAGCAGAGGAAGAAGAGAAGACAGAGGAGCTGAAGGAAGAGAAAAAGGAAGAGATCAAAGAAGAGCAGAAGAAGCAGGAGGAGCAGGAGAAAGCCGGACAGCAGGCCGTGGCGCAGGGGCCGGTATATCACGCCGAGGCAACCCTCGCAGCCGGTACGGTCTACGAGCCTCAGGGGTATCTTAACTGCTGGGCCTGCTCGGGAGCAGCGCTTTTCAACAAATTCGTGGAGCTGACTGACGGACAGCTGACACAGCCCGTCAACCAGTATGATATCCGCGGATTCAAGCCCGGCCCCGGTGAACTGAAGACCCTGGAGGAGGTCAATGCTCACGCAGGCATACAGGTAGATAATGACTGGTACAATGACAATCTTAAAGAGCTCTATAAGTTCATGGGAGAGAATGCAAAGAATAACGGCAGCATCTTCGAGGTGGCAGACTTCTTCATGAAAAAGAGGAAGGACTTCGTGCTGAACCAGATGGAGTTCAGGCTCGGAGGCGGTATGGAGCAGAAGGATATCGAAGCCTATGAGGCCCAGAAGGCTGTCTTCACGAAGCAGATAAACGACATACTGCAGACAGGCAATCTGGTGGCTCTGTACAAACCAACAGGACAGCACTACGTGACCATCACAAAGATAGACGGTGACAACCTCACTTATCTGGACTCTCTCGTGGGTGAGGGCCAGCCCGCCAGCGAAGTGACCGAACCCGTGGAGTCTCTCTTCTCCAGAGACATCGCAGGCAGCAATCTGTCCATCACCTGGTTCTCGAAGCTGAAGAGCCCTGAAGAGATGAAGCAGGATTATCCTGATCTGCAGTACGATGAGCATGCAGGCTACAGCTATACCAGAGAAGAGGAGCTCCGTGCGGGAGCACTGAACCTTGCCCAGACGAAGGGCATATGCATCACAAAGAGCAAGAGTGATCCCGTACTGGGTCTGGATGCCGTGAAGCATCACATCTATATCCCGAAGCTGGGGGATGAGCCGGTTCAGATGCATCAGGCCGGCGGAGAGCAGCAGATGCAGCAGGAGCAGCAGCTGCATCAGATGGAGCAGGAGAAGAAAGAGCAGGAACAGCAGAAACAGCAGGAAGAGGAGAAGAAGGAGGAGAGATCCGGCGAGCAGAAAAAAGCCATGATAGTCCGCAGGGAGAAGCAGGGCGGAGAGAAAGCACCTGTATGGGATGTCAAGGCGGATAAGGCAAAGATAAGGGAGAACATGCTTGCATTAGATTCCGTCCTCTATCAAAGGTCTGAAATGATAGAGGAAAGATCGACTGCCAGACCGGAAGAATGGAGGAAGAATCATATCGGCAAGGACACCAGCGGCGGCAGGAAAGCAAGAGCGTTAACGAGTATACTGACATATTTCAAAAACGACAGTGAGGATGAGGCCTGGGCAACCTACAGCGGCATCACGGTGACCAATCTGAAGACAGCATCGCCAGAGCAGAAGCAGAACAAGAGCCGGGCTCTGGAGAGAGTCTTTGAGCTGCTGATAGACTTTGATATGAATCAGCTTACTCTCAATGACAGAAATGATATGCTGTCAGAAGATTACTTTGATGTGAGACTGGTGTGCTACGCTGTGCACGAGATCCCCAAGGAGTACTTCCAGGAATATGAGACCCTCATGAAGGACGGAAACGCAAACTGTGCTCTGAATGAGAAGCAGCTGAAGGAGATCCGCTGCAAGTGGAGCACGATCTATGAATGTGCAGCGTATTTTATGACCTATCCGGAGCTGGCCGGCAACGAAAATCTCACCGAAGATGAGATCAACGGGCTGATGAATATGAGTGCGCTGGATCTGGTGGACCAGGCCGACAAGACCAATGACCCGGAAATGGGAAAACTGTACAACCAGATAGCTCTTCTGAACCAGTCAAGGCTTACCGGCGGATTCGTGCCGGGAGAAGACGTGGTCGCAAGATACAAGGCAAACAGGACCAAGGCGGAGCTTGGAGAGGACAATCTGTGTGCATCTGCACTGGAGGCGATAAAGCAAAGGGCAGCTAATGAGGGAGCCTGGGCCAAGGATGTCACAGACCGGCATATGTCTGCAGAGGAGCAGGAGGCTGTAAGAAAGCAGGAAGAAAAGCGGCTCAGGGAAAAACAGGCCAGATGGAAGAAGCAGGAAGAGGAGAGTAAGAGAAAGAGGATAGATGCAGGCGTCACTCTCGGAGAGGAGCTCTATAACCAGGCAAATAAGTCTGCGGTAAAGAAGGGTAAGTTCTCTAAGGAGTTCCTTTCGGCAGCAGACAATTTCATGAGGACTGTGGATATGTGGGCACACTCCGGGAATGAAGGGGAGAATCCTATGCTGGAAGGTATGGGTATACGTGATACCGTGGATATGCTCTATGTCTCGGGAGTGCCGATAAAGGATTTCGTGGCCGATCGCTATGACTATAAAGGGGATGACGTAAATGTGCTCCGTGCATATGCTGCAATGATCGCAGGCAGGCAGAAGTATCCCATCGTCATTGCGCGTCCCATACTGAATGACAATAACGAGACAGATGTGATGGTAGAGGCGCTGAACATCAACTCTTCCTCACTCGGAGCGAAGAAGTCCAAGACCGGCTCGGAAGCCTACAGGAAGGCACTGAATGATGCGAAGAAGAAAGTAAAATATATCAAAGAGCCGGAGCTGAAGTACAGGGGCGAGAAGGTCATGGGCGAGCTGAACAAGGCCATGGGATCGGAAAAGCTCGCGGGACTGGAGACTCTGATGGAGAGGCTTCTGGCAATGAATGAAGGCACAAGCCCTGCATTCTACCATTCGGTCAACAACGTAGGCAGGTACCTCAATGCATTGAGAAGGATCTATGCGAACAAGGAGAGCAGGGAGGTCGGCAAGAAAGTCATCAACAGTCTGTCCTTCTACATCACTGAGACACATAATTCGAGTGCCGCCTATTCGAGAGAGATGGATGAGAAGTATCCGAAGAGGGGTCAGAAGAAGAGCAAGGCTGATACAGGCAGGATCGCGGCTCTGGATGAAGCCATCAAGATTATGGATGCACATTACAGTTCGATCAGGCAGAAGAGCGAGGCGCTGGGACTGCTGGCAAGCGACATCACCGCGGATATAGACAAGCTGCTGCAGCCCTGATCAAGTCACCGGGGACGGTTC
>CAMHFW010000139.1 GCA_946184675.1 uncultured Clostridia bacterium
GCTCAATATCAAAGAGTCCATGGCAGGCAGATGGTTTCGCGTTGTGATCAGCACGATCAGTTCGGTCGGACCTATGCTCCTGTATCTGGTGGGCGGCGTGCTGATGATGCGCTACGACAGCAGCCTTACGGTAGGCGACATTACCGTGCTGGTTGCCTTGCTCGGCAGGATGTACGGGCCGGTCAATTCTCTGCTCAATATTCAGGTAGACTGGCTGCGGGCCATGGCTTTGTTTACAAGGATTTTTGAATATTTTGATATGGAGGAGGAAATCCGGCAGCCGGAGGAGCCTGTATGGATTCCGGAAAGCAGGGCAGAAGGGAAGATCTGTTTTGATCATGTTTCCTTCCGCTACAATTCTGACAGAGAGATTCTGAAGGATGTCAGCTTCACCCTGGAGCCGGGCCGCTGCATTGCCATTGTCGGCCCTTCCGGATCGGGCAAGAGCACTACTGTCAACCTGATTCCCCGTTTGTACGATGTGACAGGGGGAGCGGTATATTTTGACGGGATCGATGTCAGGCAGATGAATCTGGCCCAGCTGCGCAGCAATATCGGCATCGTGACGCAGGAGACTTACCTCTTTAACGGAACCATTCGGGAGAACCTTCTGTATGTGAAGCCGGAGGCTTCGGAAGAGGAGCTAATGGAAGCCTGCAAAAAGGCCAATATTCATGATTTTATCATGAGCCAGAAGGAGGGGTATAATACGGTTGTCGGGAACCGGGGACTCAAGCTGTCCGGCGGGGAAAAGCAGCGGCTTTCTATCGCCAGAGTCCTGCTCAAAGATCCTGTTCTGATGATTTTCGATGAGGCGACTTCCTCCCTGGATTCCATTTCCGAGCAGATGATCCAGGAGGCCATAGAGCCGCTGATCGCCAGCCGGACCTCTATTCTGATCGCCCACAGGCTTTCCACCGTGCAGCAGGCGGATGAGATTCTGGTTATGGACGGAGGCCGGATCGCCGAGCGGGGAACACATACAGCGCTTCTGGCGCGGGGAGGCGTGTACGCGCAGCTTTACCATACGCAGATGTGTGACGGAAAAGCGGCCTGACGAGAAATTTCACTTCCTTCTATTCCTTACTTATGGTACAATGGGAAGGACACAGAATTTTATGACCAAGTAAGGGAGAGAATATACGATGGAAGCGAAAAAAGTAATGTTATCCGGCATTCAGCCGAGCGGAGACCTGCATCTGGGCAATTATCTGGGAGCGATCAAGAACTGGGCAGACCGGGCTGAGGAGTTTGACTGCTACTATTTCATGGCAGATCTGCACACGATCACCGTCCGTCAGGATCCGGCTCTTTTGAGAAAGAGAACGATCACCCAGCTGGCGCAGTATATCGCCTGCGGCCTGGATCCGGAGAAAAATACACTTTTCATTCAGTCGCATGTTCCGGCACACGCTCAGCTGGCCTGGGTGCTGGAGTGCTATACCATGTTCGGAGAGTTGTCCCGCATGACCCAGTTCAAGGACAAGTCCTCCAAGCATCAGGATAATATCAACGCAGGACTTTTTACCTATCCGTCTCTGATGGCGGCGGACATTCTTCTGTATCAGCCGGATTATGTGCCGGTT
Organism: uncultured Clostridia bacterium; assembly: GCA_946184675.1. GTDB lineage: Bacteria > Bacillota > Clostridia > Lachnospirales > Lachnospiraceae > UBA2912. The sequence continues at coordinate 1,587 of CAMHFW010000139.1, forward strand.
GGCGAGGACCAGAAGCAGCACGTGGAGATCACCCGCGATATCGCAGTCCGTTTCAATAATATTTACGGTGATGTATTTAAGGTTCCGGAGCCTTATATTCCCAAGGCAGGGGCAAGAGTATACGGCCTGACGACTCCCGGGGACAAGATGAGCAAGTCTGTTCCGGAGGGATGCGTATTCATGATGGATGATCCGGCCGTGATCGCCAAGAAGTTCAAGCGCGCTGTGACCGATAGTGACAGAGAGCACTGCGTATACTATGACAGAGAAAATAAGCCGGGCGTAGCCAACCTGATGAATATTTATTCCGCAGTGACCGGCAAGAGCTACGAGGAGATCGAGAGAGAGTTTGACGGGCAGGGCTACGGCGTATTTAAGCCGGCGGTAGGTGAGGCTGTCATCGAGATGCTCCGTCCCATCCGTGAGGAGACAGAGCGGATCTTGGCGGATAAGGCCTATCTGGAGTCTGTTTACAAGGCAGGCGCGGAGCGCGCCGGCAGAGTTGCTTTCAAGACCCTGCGCAAGGTATATAAGAAGGTGGGTTTTGTAGCTCCGTAAAGGAATGATTCAGAACAAAAGTATATGGTTTGGAAAACTGTCCGGAAGGGCAGTTTTTCTTTTGGCTATATGATATACTGTTCTCACCAATGTGCGAATTTATAGTGGAAAAGAGAACTGTTAGCTATGAGAATCGATCATTATTTTGATTATGCGGCGACTTCGGTCAATAAGCCGGTCTGTGTCAGGGAGGCGGTCTGCCAGGCACTGGAGCGCAGCGGCAATCCGGGAAGGGGCGTGCATGCGCCGGCTCTTTTTGCGGCGGAGACTGTATATGTGGCCCGGGAGCGGATCGCGAACCTTCTTGGCGCGGGAGATCCTGCCCGGATTGCTTTTACCATGAATGCGACACAGGCCCTGAATACTGCTATCAAAGGACTGATTCGTCCGGGGGATCATGTGGTTACGACCGTCTTAGAGCACAATTCTGTTCTCCGTCCCCTCTATGAAATGCGGGAGAGGGGGACCGCGCTGACGATTGCTGGCTGTGATGAGTACGGTAATGTGGACTATGACCAGGTGGAGAAGGCAGCAGGGAAGGAGACCAGAGCCATTGTCTGCACGCATGCTTCCAACCTGACCGGCAATGTGGTCAATCTGGCCAGAATGCGAGAGATTGCCGACCGCTGCGGCTGTCTGCTCATCGTGGATGCTTCTCAGACCGCCGGCGCCTTGCCGACTGATGTGCTTGCTTCCGGGATTGATGTTTTGTGTTTTACCGGCCATAAGAGTCTGCTCGGTCCCCAGGGGACCGGCGGCCTGTATGTGCGGGAGGGATTGAAGGTCCGCCCCCTGCTCAGCGGCGGAAGCGGATTTGCTTCCTTCAGCGAAAAGCATCCCGAAATCATGCCGGAGGCTCTTGAGGCCGGGACCCTCAATGTCCATGGGACTGCCGGCCTGTCTGCGGCTGCAGATTATCTGCTGCAAAAAGGGATTGATGCCATTTGCAGGGAAGAAGAGCATCTGGCGCAGCTGTTTTATGAGGAAATCCGGGGAATTTCGGATATCAGAATCTATGGAGACCACAGACCTGGAGCGGAGAGGGTGCCGATCATTTCTCTCAACCTGGGAGATGCGGATTCTTCCTATGTGAGTGATCTGCTTTTTACGGAATACGGGATCTGCACCCGGCCCGGCGCGCATTGTGCCCCGCTCATGCACAAGGCACTCGGGACAGAAGACCAGGGAGCAGTACGGTTCAGCTTTTCTTTTCTCAATACAGAAGAGGAAATACTGCGGGCGGCCAGAGCCCTGCGGGAGATTGCAGGCTGAAGCGGCCCGGGAAAACAGCGCCAGTATTATGAATAATATTGTTTGTAATTCTGCATATTATCATGTATAATAGATAAGCTATGCACGGCTTTTGCCGGGCGGCGATGGCTTATCATGCCATGACAGGGTATAAGGGTATATGACAGGAGAATGAGGTAAAATGATTCATAATACGATTCTTGACGCGATCGGCGCGACTCCGCTGATTCGCTTGCAGCATATGGTGCCGGAGAATGCGGCCCAGGTGCTGGTAAAGTTTGAAGGGCTCAATGTCGGCGGGTCGATCAAAACCCGGACTGCTTACAATATGATCCGCACTGCGGAGGAGCAGGGACGACTGAAGCCGGACAGCATCATTGTTGAGCCGACCAGCGGCAACCAGGGCATCGGCCTGGCACTCATCGGGGCGGTAAAAGGTTACCATACCATCATCATCATGCCGGATTCGGTCAGCGAGGAGCGGCGCAAACTGGTCCGCCATTATGGTGCCGAGGTACGTACCGTGCATGATGACGGCGACATCGGCAAGGCCATTCAGGGATGTCTGGATATGGCTCTCGCCCTGCGGGATGAGGACCCCAGGGTTTTCGTTCCCCAGCAGTTTGAGAATCCTGCCAATGTTGAGATCCAGTTCAAGATGACAGGCCGGGAGATTCTGGACCAGGCAGGGGTGCCCATTCACGGATTCTGTTCCGGTATCGGAACAGGCGGAACCATTACAGGAATCGGAGAGGCGCTCAAAGAAGACAATCCGGAGATGGAGATCTGGGCGGTAGAGCCGGAAGATGCGGCAATCCTGTCCGGCGGCAGCATCGGCACTCATATTCAGATGGGCATCGGTGACGGTCTGATCCCGCCGATCCTCAACCAGCAGATCTATAACCATATCCACATCGTGACAGACCATGATGCCATCCAGACAGCCAAAGATCTGGCCTGCAAAGAAGGCATCATGTGCGGCATCTCCAGCGGTACCAATGTAGCAGCCGCCATCGAGATGGCCAAAAAGCTGGGACCCGGAAAGACGGTAGTCACCATACTTCCCGACACAGCAGAGAGATACTTCTCCACACCTCTCTTTGCGGGAGAGTAAGGCGGCAGGGAGACAGGGGACGGTTCTCTGTTTCCCTCAAAAATGCCATAAAAAGAGATAATACCCCAACAGGCAGGCTCTAAATGGGCCTGCCTGTTGGGGTATTATGCTGCGGAAGAGGGAGACAGAGAACCGTCCCCTGTCTACTACAATGTATTTATGGTTGAGATACC
>CAMHFW010000140.1 GCA_946184675.1 uncultured Clostridia bacterium
ACGATCCCGATCGGGCCGGTGATGATATCCGCCTTCCGGCTGCAGACGATGACCGCGTTCTCCCCGGTCGCTGTCTCGTCCGCCCCTGCTTTTTTCATGGCCAGCGCAGCCGAATGATTGGCTCCCACCGCCCAGATCTCTGCGTCCGGCGCCGCCTTTTTGATTCCTGTGACCAGCTGGCGGCCGATTCCGCCGCCCTGGGCGTCTACTACCAGTATTTTCGCCTTACTGCTCATCCTTTTCAGCTCCATCCTCCGCAAAAAGCCTGCTCATACACTGCTCCAGCTCTTCGCTTCCCTCCGCATGGCTGTTTCCAACAGCCTGCATAGCTAGGGCTCCCAGTTTCTTTTTCTCATTCTCATCTGCAAAACACTTGATATACAAAATAGAAAGAATGACCTTTGCCTCATCCGACACATTCTGCTCCTCCAACGATTTGGAGGGATCATAATGAAACTCATGAGTCGGATCCGCATTTTCCTCTACCATCTTCAAAAAGGAAACCGGAATCTTTCTTGCTGTCTTCAGCGGAAGCTGATTCAAGATCTCATTGACCTCCTGAAAAGCTTTTCCCTGCATGTAGTACCACCTCGTTTTATACTTTTTTTATTAGACTTTTTTCTGCACCGGTAGTATGATGTCATGAGAGGCGGGCAGCTCATGACGCCCCGCCGCAATTGTCAGCTACCGATGAAAGGAATTCCTGAAATGAGAAATATGCTGCAGCGTTTTATGTACGGCCGCTATGGCAACGATGATCTGAACCGTTTCCTCAGCATCACGACCCTGGTCGTCATCGTCATCAATATGATCACACAGTTCCGTCCGCTTTACTGGGTCGGACTGGTCCTTCTGATCCTTCTCTACTACCGGATGATGTCCCGCAATATATCCGCCCGCTGGGCAGAGAACCAAAAATTCCTGGCTCTGAAGGATCAAGTGACCGGCATTTTCCGTAAAGGGCCTTCCCGCGCCAAGGCAGATCCGAACTTCAAATACTTCTCCTGTCCCCAGTGCAGGCAGAAAGTCCGCGTGCCCAAAGGAAAAGGAAAGATCAGCATTCACTGCCCCAAATGCGGCAATGATTTCATCAAGCGCTCATAAAACAGAGCTTAAAGGGGATCACCTTCCGGTGATGCCCCTGTTTTTTATTTTTTCCGGAGAGATCCGATCATCTCTTCCCAGACGGGGATATTCTCCTCTTTGAGTGCCGCCCTGCTGTAAAAATGGAAATTATAGATCATCTTGCCGGTTTTCATCGCACTTGATTCTGCATACATGGGAGTCCCCTGGACTTCATATTCATAGCAGAATCCGCTGATCTTCACTCCGCCGGGGTCCCGCTCTGCCGTTCCTTCTTTGCGGTATCCGAGCCCGCTCATTGCCTTGCTGATCTGCTTTTCCATATTTCCTGCCAGATCCCTGCTGCTCAGAATCTTCAGCGCCAGAACCGGGGCCTTTTTCCAGCCGGCCGTCACGATGATATGGCGATCAGGGTCAGACAGGCCGATCCACTGGCCTTCATCTGCTACATTCAGCGCCTTTTTCTCTGCCTCGTCCATGACATGGAAGCTGTCCGGACAGTTCAGAATAAACTCTTCATTCAATACTACTTCCATCATATCCTACCTTAGAGATTCTTTTTCAGCGTCAGAATATTCTGCCCATCTACATATTCATAGGCAACATCATCCATCAATTTCTTTGTCATAAATACGCCAAGACCGCCTGTTCCCCGCATCTCTGCCGGGAGGGTGATATCCGGATCCTCTCTGGCCAGAGGATCATAAGGCATACCGTGATCAATAAAGGTGATTGTCACCTCGACCGGTTCTTCAGAAACCTCCACTCTCACCATGGCATTGCCCTTTTCCGGTTGATAGGCATAGCTGGCGATATTGACAAAGATTTCCTCCACAGCCACATCGATCTGCATCTGGGCTTTCATCGGGCAATCCGCCGCCTCCAGATGCTCATCCACAAAAGCCTGGACCTCATCCAGATTTTCATTGACTGCCTCCAGTTCCAGCTCTGTGGGATGGAATACAAGGGTGTCATATTTCTCAAGCAGATCAAGAAGCTCTGCTTTCCAGTGATCGATCTCCGCGCGTCCCTCTTCCGTCTCCAGACCGTTCCTGCGGATGGAACGCCGGATCATACGGGTATATCCGACAATGCGGGCCTTGTCCTCTACCTCACGGTTCTTCCGGACGTTGGTCGTTCCCAGATAAGCAGCCAGAGACTTGTGCCAGAAGGTCAGTCCCGTCTCTGCGTCAAAGCCCTGGAACTTCTTGATAATCTCCGGATTCATCTCGGAAAAGCCCCGGAAGGAATTGTACATGGAAGCCAGCTCGAAAATGGGATGGCCCACCGCCAGCGTATCCATATCGATCAGAAGAACCTCATCATTCTGCAGTTCCAGATTCTTTGTATGATAATCACCGTGAATCATATGATCATCCTGGGGCACTTCCTCCATCATGGCCAGGAGCTTCTGTCCGGCCTCTTCCGGCAGATAGTCCAGCATAAATCTGGCCCAGCCGACAGCTGTCTCCTTCATATCCGGCAGCTTTCCGGCAGGAACCTCTGTCCCGTGGATCTTTTTGAGCATGTCCACATACTCCTTCACGCACCAGTCCATCTTTTCCGGCTCGGCAGCCAGAATTTTGGAGAAGGAACGGGCGTTGAGGAGCTCGAATACAGACCCGTAGCTGTCTCCCACCTTGACCACATCATAGGAAATGGCTGTGGGAATGCCCAGGATCAGAGCCAGCTTTGCTACTTCCCGCTCATGCTGGATATCTGCAAGCGCGTCCGCATTATTATAAACTTTCACTACATTGTCCTGGTCAATCCGGTAAATGGTACCGTTTGCGCCGCGGCCGATCTCCTCACAGCCCTCAATGGAAACCAGGCGGTAGGACTTTTCCACCGGCATCATCTCGGTAAAGCCTGTCATATCCAGAATCTCATAGACCTCCGAATTTACATTGATGATACTGAGATCCTTGTAAGTCTTTTTCAGACGAAGGATCACGCGCAGGCCTGCGCTGGAAATGTATTCCAGCTTCTGGGCATCCAGAACGACTGCTTCTGCCCCCTTCTCCTTCAGCTCGGCCAGAATGTCCGCCTCAATCTGCGGCGCATTATTAGAATCGATTCTTCCTGAAAGACTGATCACTGCTGCATTAGTTGCTTCGTTCGCCATAGTTAGATCCTTTCCGGGGACATCCCCCTGTATTCCAGGCAGAGCATAGTCAGATCATCGAACTGCTCCGCATCCTTTACAAACTCATCTACAGACTTTCTCACATTTGCCAAAATCTGCTGCGGCGTGGCGCCGGCATCCTGATTGAGTGCCTGGATCATGCGGTCTGTACCAAACATTTCCTTATCTGCAGTCTCCGCCTCCGGCACACCGTCGGTATAAATGAAGAGCTTGGAACCCGGCTCCAGAGTCATTTCATAGTCTTTATACCGGATGCCTTCCATGCCGCCGACCACAAATCCATGCTTGTCTTTGAATATCTCGAACTGTCCATTGCCATGGCGGACTGCCGGATATTCATGTCCCGCATTGACCGCCGTCAGCTTGCCGGTAGAAAGTTCCAGAATACCCAGCCAGATGGTGACAAACATATCTGCTTTATTTCGCTCACAGATCGTCTGATTGACATAAGACAGAATCTCGGCCGGCGTCCCGCCCATCCAGGTTCTGTCGGTAATCATGATATTCACGACCATCATGAACAGGGCGGACGGAATACCTTTTCCGGATACATCGCCCACCACCATAACCAGGTGATCCTCATCAATCAGGAAGAAATTATAAAAATCGCCGCCAACCTGTTTAGCCGGGTCCATAGAAGCATAAATGTCAAACTCCGTCCTGTCCGGAAAAGCAGGGAACTCATTGGGAATGGAGTTCTCCTGAATGTTGCTGGCCAGACTCAGCTCTACTCCGATTCTCTCTTTCTCCGCTGTAATCGCAGTCAGATTATCGATATAATTGACCATGTCCTCTTCCATGGTGTCAATGGAATCCGCCAGATTGGCAATCTCTGAGAGCCTGCTGATATTGCCCAATGGTTCTCCCCGGGTATTTTCCTTTGCAAAACGGGCGGCCTCTTCCGACAGCCTGGTAATCGGATTCACAAACTGTCTTCTGATATAGATTGCTGCGATGATGGAAGCAAAGACAGCCAGAAGGCCCGCTGACAAAGCGATCTCCTTCAGGAAGGGACGTCTGGCATCCTCCAGTTCGCGGATAGGCCTCTGGATACATAATATACCGGACACGCCGCGGGAAGAATTCTTAATCGGAACCATGGTTGTGATATGAGGATGCACCCCGCTGCCAAGCCCGCTCGTCCGGTAAATTGTCTCATAGGCAGACCCGTTCTCATAAATGTTTTTGTATTTCTGCTTGTACTCGTCATTGGTCGTTTCCCGCTCAAAACCACGCGGCCACTACACATAGGTCGTATCATCAACCGAATTGTTGACCGAATTAAAGACGGAAACAAAATGCCCGTAATCACTGGTATCGACCATTATCACATAAACCAGCGAAACATTCATCCGCCGGCAGTAATTATTTAGAAATTTTCTGGTCCTGAGATACTCCACCGTCT
>CAMHFW010000141.1 GCA_946184675.1 uncultured Clostridia bacterium
GAAGAATGAGAAGCAGCTTATGGAATTATTTGTTTTTATACTGGAAATGATTGGAACCGTTTCATTTGCCATTTCGGGGGCAATGATCGGATTGAAGCAGAAGATGGATATTTTTGGCATTTGCGTCATGGGTCTGGTGACTGCCTGCGGCGGAGGCGTTCTCCGAGATCTCTTTATCGGACAGCTGCCGCCGGTTATGTTCCTGGATCCGGTCTATGCGGTAACAGCGATCATCGTATCCATCATTATTTTTCTGCCGTCGGTCAGAAGGCTGCTGGCCAAAGTCAGTCATGCTTACGATGAGATTCAGAGGGTGGCCGATTCCGCCGGACTGGGTGTTTTTACAGCAGCCGGTGTTGCGGCGGCCATGCATGCCGGATACGGGAGCAGCTTTTTCTTTGCCCTCTTTCTGGGCACGATTACCGGTGTCGGCGGCGGCGTCCTGCGTGATGTGCTGGCCAGCCTGCCGCCTTATATTTTCGTCAAACATATTTATGCCTGTGCGTCCATGATTGGAGCGGCCCTTTGTATACTCTTGTGGCCAGTTCTCGGGGAGAGCCTGTCTATGCTGATCTGCTGCATTGTGGTATTTGTGATCCGCCTTCTGGCGGCAAGGTTCCGCTGGAGCCTGCCCAAAGCGGACGGGCTGACCTTGTAGAATATAAAAAAGACTTGATAATAACAGGGAGTTAGTATATACTAATCAACGTGCAAAGATCGGTTTTAAGACAGAAAGGAGACATATCAATGTCAGAAAAACGATCGATCCGCTCGTGGATCCCTGTAATATTAAGCCTGCTTCTGTTGACGGGCACCCTGACTGTTTTCCGCGCCTGCGGGCCCAAGGAAGACGGAACATGGATGCATTGCCATAGCGCGCAAAATGACATAGTAATAGCCGCAGCCATACTGTTTGTGGTATTTGCGGCTGCGGCTGTGATTAAAAATAAGATGCTCTCCGGAGTCTTTTATATTGTTGGAATTGCCGGAAGTCTGATTGTGATCCTGATCCCCGGGATCCTGGTTCATATGTGCATGATGGATACCATGCGCTGTTATGAATTCATGCAGCCCTTTGCCAGAGTGATGGGGGTGCTTTTGATCCTGTCTGCAGTGATCAATCTGATATTTGCAAACAAAAAGTAAAGACGAGCTGTGCCTCTCAGATCCGGCGCCCGCTAAGATACCGGGCCTTGATATGGGAGGCATTTCCTATGTAGCAGAATCGTTCAACAATCTGCTCCGGGGTCAGAGGGCGGGCGGCATCATCCAGCCCGTCGATCAGGAGGGCGTCAAAATCATAGCCCGGCGCCAGAGAACCGACCTTGCCGAAGAGACTGCCGCTCTGGAGTGTCGCCAGATAAAAAGCTTCGGCCAGACTGAGTGTCCGGTTGCCTTCCGGTTCATAAAACTCTTTTATCTTTGAATACTGCACAGCTCTGGCCACTTGTGTATACACACCGACATGGTGGCCGCCGGAGACATCGCTGCCGAGGGTCACCTTCATGCCCTGATCCAGCAGCCTGCCGGCAGGCGTAATGCCGGCGATGACATTGACGGTGGCGTCCGGACAGTGGACAATGAAACCGTCATGACGCAGCATAATCTCCTCGTCCTTTTCAGAAGGGAAGATGAAGTGGGCGCCGATGACCGGACCGTTATCCAGGAGACCGGCCCTTTCATAGATTTCCGTATCACAGCTGCAGTCAGGGAACAGGAGCCTGGCCTGCTGGGCCTCCCAGCGGGATTCGACCAGATGCGTCTGCATGCCGACGCCATATTTCTTTCCCAGATTGCCAAGCCCGCGGATCAATTCACCTGTACAGGTTGGCGCAAAGCGGGGCGTCAGGATGGGCCGGGCATTTTTGTTGCCGCTGTAGGCCTCCAGAAATTGCTCCGTCTCCCGCAGGGACTGCGCAGGCGTTTCCAAAAGATTCTCCGGTGCACTGCGGTCCATATTGACCTTGCCGACAAAACCCTTCATGCCGCGCCGGTCCATTTCCTCCAGCAGATAGGAGCTGGCAGGCAGGTGGATAGAGGCAAAAACACTGGCATGGAAGGTGCCGTTTGCAATCAGATCATCCAGAAAGGCGTCATAAGTAAGCCTGGCAAAGTCCGGATCGGCAAAACGGGCCTCCATGGGGAAGGTCAGCTGATTCAGCCAGTCTTCCAGGAGCAGATCCATATTGAGGCCCCGGTTCAGATACTGAGGCGCATGCACATGCAGGTCAGAAAAGGCCGGAATCAGAACCCCATTTCCGCATTCCGTGACGGGAAGACCTTCATACATTTGCGGGAGCTTTTCCCAGATGCCCGCGACCTTTCCGTCTTCAACGCCCAGATAGCTGTCTGTGTGGACAGCAAGCTGCGTCAGATTTCCAGAATATACGATATTGGCATGAAACAGTTCCATAGAAAATCACTTTCTCTTATATCCGGTCACCATGGTCATAATGAAACAAAAGACAGTTGCCCATGCAAAAAACTTATGAAATTTCATAAAGCTGTTTTTCCCTTTCTTTTTCGGTGCGGCAGGGGCATCAAAAGACTTGATTTCATCCCCCGAGTGAACATAGCGCAGCTGGTCATCCAGAACCAGCTTCATGATATCGAATGCCGGAAGCGAGGTGCAGTGGCAGGTGTAGAAGAGCGTGCGGTATTTTTTCAGCTCCCGCGCGATGGAGAGAATCTCTTTGATCTCATCTTCCGTGTACTTTCCTTTTTTCATCAGATGGAAACCGCTGATCACAGCGTCGGGCTTGCCGCCATATTTTCTCTGATATTCGGCAAGAATATTCAAAATGCCATTATGTGCGCAGCCTGAGAAAAGGATCCTGCGGTCACCATCGCAGATAACAAGGCACTGCTCATGGGCAAAGTCATCCTGAACCAGGTCATCCCCTTTTTTCTGTTTCAGACGACGGTTAGAGAAGGGCACATCACAGATGCGCTCATCGATGGTAAAGAGGGACAGTTCGTCATCGATTACAAAGTCGCCTTTTATGCGCTTTACCTGGGGCAGGTCCCGGATCTCCTTGTCGATGCCGATATAGCGGCAGTTCGTTCCCTCCTCTGTCTCCTCCAGAGAATAATAGTCCTCCCCGGCAGACTCCTGCATATAGATGACAGCGTTCGGATTGATCTGTGCAAAGGCCAGGATCCCGCCCGAATGGTCATAGTGTCCGTGGCTCAGGATCACGGTATCCACGGCTGTCAGATCGATGCCCAGCTTTTCTGCATTTTTCAATGTCTCCTCAGAGGGACCCAGATCCATCAGAAGCTTGTGATGGTCTGTCTCAATGTAGAAAGAGAGACCGTGCGCGGCCGCGCAGCCATGCTTCCCCTCCGTGTTTTCCATCAGATTGATGATTCTCATAGTAGTTCACCGCCTTTGAAGATGAAAGCAAATGTGTAAGAATGTTTTGTCATATTATAACATAGATCCTTTCAGCAGCGGTTTACAGGATCCGGGAAAAAGGATATTATATTCTCAACAAACAGACAGCTGCGGGGAGAGGAGGACGGACCATCGATGGTAACAGATCAAAATGAGAAAAAACGGAAGCTGACGCCGGCAGAAGAGAGACGTCTGGCGGCCTATGAAGCAATCAGTCAGGAACTGGCAGAGCAGGGGTATCGGCGGACAGAGCTGACGGTCGGAATCGTAAAGGCCAATATTTTTGCCATGATTATGGGGATTCCGGTCGTAGTGATTGCCTTTATCCTCTTTTTGGCAGTCAACTGGGGCGGAGATATCCGCTGGATGTCAGGAGCCATGCCGCTTCTTCTGGTCGTGGCTATGTTGGCTCTGATCGTGGTGCATGAGCTGATCCACGGAATCACCTGGGCTTTGTTTGCCGACCATCATTTTGGGGATATCGAGTTTGGCTTCATGAAGGAATATATGACCCCTTACTGCACTTGTAAATGTCCTCTGACAAGGGGGAAATATATCATAGGCGCTTTGATGCCTCTGTTCATTCTTGGCCTGCTTCCCATGGCCGTGGGAATCGGGATGGGATCCTTTTTCTGGCTGCTCCTTGGAGTCATTATGACAGTATCAGCCGGCGGAGACATCATGATTGTTATGATGATCGTGAAATATAAGAGCCAGGCAGAAGATATTCTGTATCTGGATCACCCGACCCAGGCAGGCGGCGTAATATTTGAGAAAAATTATCAATAACGGAGAGGTTATTAAGATGTCACTGGAAAAGGCAAGAAAATATCTGGATGAAAAAGGATACGGAGACCGCGTGATCGTGCCGGAGCACAGCAGCGCGACGGTCGAGGAGGCGGCGCAGGCTCTGGGCTGCAAGCCCGGCATGATCGCCAAGACCCTTTCCTTCCTACAGGGAGAGCAGCCCGTGCTGATCCTGGCGGAAGGGATGGCAAGGATCGACAATAAAAAGTACAAAGGCCGCTTTGGCTGCAAGGCCAGGATGATCCCGGCTGACCAGGTAGAAAACCTGATCGGTCACGATATCGGCGGGGTATGCCCCTTCGGGATCAATGAGGGCGTGCAGGTATATCTGGACGAGAGCCTCAAGCAGCATGAAATCGTCTATCCGGCAGCAGGATCCGACCACAGCGCCGTAAGACTCAGCATCGCAGA
>CAMHFW010000142.1 GCA_946184675.1 uncultured Clostridia bacterium
AAGAGAGCGGCTCCATCGCGGAAGCTTCCCTCAGACTGAGCGGGATCTTTGAGGACGCCCAGAAAGCGGCGGATGAGTATCTGACCAATATCCGCATGCAGGACGAGGAGTGCGCCAGCCGGATCAAAGAGAGAGAAGAGAAGGCTGCGAAGGCCTGCGAAGAGGCAGAGAAGAAAGCAGCAGATATGTTTCAGGAGAGTGAAGCCCAGTGCCGGCAGCACGAAGAGGAAACGATCGACAAGTGCAACAGGATGGCAGCAGAGATTACAGCAAAGTGTGAAAAGCTGGAAGCAAACACCAAAGAAAGCTGCCGGAAGCTTGAGACCGATACCCTGGCCAAGTGCGAGGCCATGATCAAGAAAGCCCGCGAGGAGGCGGACGCCCACTGGAAGGAATCCCATGATAAGCTGGATGCCTTCATGAACCAGTATCAGGGCCTGCGCAAGATGCTTTCCTTCGAACTGGGAGAAGAGAAGAAGAACGGGGATTCCCTATAAGTGAATCCAAGTAAGAGAATTCAATAACAGCGCTTTCGGAAAGACGGAAGCCAAAAAGCAAATCAGAAAAGAGACGATTCAGATATATGACAGAGCATGAGTTGAAAAAGCTCGGCAGAGGCCAGCTCCTGGAGATCCTGGTCAGGCAGAGCAAGGAACTGGACCGCCTGCAGGAGGAACTGAAGGCAGCAGAGGACAAGCTGGCAGACCGCCGGATCCGGATGGAAGAGAGCGGCTCCATCGCAGAAGCAGCGCTGAAATTGAACGGGATCTTTGAAGTGGCCCAGCAGGCAGCGGACGATTATTTGGCAAGCCTTATGCAGCAGGGCGAGAGCAGCAGAAGCTCACTGGCAGAGGAGGCTGTTTCGGAAGAAGGCAGCAGCCTTGAAGCAGCGACTGCAGAGAAGTGCCGTCAGATGGAAGAGCAGACCGCAGCAAAGTGCCGTCAGATGGAGGAACAGACCGCGGAGAAGTGCCGTCAGATGGAGGAACAGACCGTGGAAAAATGCCGGGCCATGGAGGAAAAGGCGGCTGCAAAGTGCCAGGCTATGATCAAGCAGGCACATGATGGTAATGATAGGGAGCCGGACGGTCAGGAGGCCGACAGCAAGGTAACAGATAGTCAGGAAAAAGAAAGCCCGGCGGCAGCAGGATCTTTTATGGATCAATACGAGAACTTACGGAGAATGCTCTCTGCAAGATTGGGTGAGAAGACAGACAATGAGTAAAGATAGAGAACAAGTCCCGACGGGGGCCACAGGTCAGGAAATACAGACCGCACCGCTGCCCGGGACAAGAGAATTGGAACAGGAGCTGGAGAGAGTACGCTACGGAAAACGATTCCGCCTGGTATTTAGAAACACGGTCTTTCTCCTGATCGTCGTCGCGGCGATCTCGGTACTGGTAGCAGTCCTTCTGCTTCCGGTCCTGCAGATCTACGGCCATTCCATGAATGACACACTCGACGAGGGAGACATCGTGGTATCCGTCAAGGGAAGCGACTTCGAGACCGGAGACATCATCGCATTTTACTACAACAACAAGATTCTGGTAAAAAGAGTCATCGGCAATCCGGGAGACTGGATCGACATCGACGAGGCAGGCAATGTCTACGTCAACAATGTACTGGCCGAGGAACCCTATCTGGAAAACAAGGCATTTGGCGAGTGCAACATCGAACTGCCTTACCAGGTACCGGAATCCAAGGTTTTCATAATGGGAGACAACAGGAGCGTATCCATAGACTCCAGAAATACCGCAGTCGGCTGCGTGGCAGAGGAACAGATCGTCGGGAAGATCGTATACCGGGTCTGGCCGGCAGATCGGTTCGGGAAAGTGAAATAAAAAAGTATTTGAAGTGCTGGCAGAGAAGAAACTTAGGCCAAGGAAGATGTGCGTCATATAGTATACAGCAAAAGCATACATCGCGTACATCAGACATTGAAGGAAGGGCTTGCAATGAAATACATCAAAGCATTGACAGATAGTTTTTTAAGCAGTAAATGGCGGAGCAGACGGCAAAAAGTGCTGGCTGGTCTGATGGCGTTTGTCGTGTTTGTTACGACCTACGCTCTGATTCTCCCTGCCATCACACTGGATGTAAGGACTGCAGAGACAGAGCCCGGCATTGAGGCGGAGCAGACGGCAGAGGAGACTCTGGGTCAGGTACAGGATGAGTCCTATCTGGCAGCGGGTCAGCAGATAGGGGAAGGAGCGGCAGCAGAGAGTGCAGCGGATGAAAGCGTTTCGGGACAGGAAGCGACGTCTGCAGAGGCGGCCGCAGAATTAGAGTCAGCGTCGGATCTTACAAAGGGAACAGACGCGGAGAACAGCCAGGCAGCGGACACAGAAACAGCGGTGGCAATCGCAGCAGATACAGACACGGAAGAAGAGCCCGAGGAAGTATATGCACAGAGCCCCCTCATTTGGCACAGCAAAGCCTATGACGTGGAAATCAGTTTCGACAGCGAAGAATGGCAGCTGCCGGAGAATACCGTTCTGACGGTAAAAACACTGGATCAGGAAAAAGACAAAGAGGATTACGAAACCTATGAAGAGCGCGCGAGAGATGAGCTCAAAGATCTGGACGAAGAGCTTGAAAAGGACACCTATGTCTGTTCTTTCTATGCGCTGACGCTTGAGTCTGACGGACGCGAGATCGATGTTCCCGAAGGCGAAGCAGATCTTACAATAACCTACAATCTGGATGAGGAATCTGTATATGATCAGGCAAAAGAGTATGCCGACAACGAAAAGATTCTTGCATCCCTCTTTTATCATGCCGAAGACGAGACCATTCTTATGGATGAGAATGAGGACGAGTCCGAGGTCATTTCTTTCAAAGATCACCGAATCAGCAAAATTAATATCAAAGATCTGGAACTCTCCGATTACGAGAACGTGATCGGACTCTTTGCGTGCCCGCAGCCGGAGGAAAAGATTACCCTGGAAGCCGAGGGCGAGGATTATACCGTGACAGCAGTCTGCGGCGAAGAGAGCGGTGTACCGGAATACGCTGAACTTGCGGTAGAAGAAATCAAAGCCGGAAGCGAAGCGTTTGACCAGTATATGGAAGCCGCGCGCGAGGCAATGGGAGAAGCCAGTGCAGAAACCGTACCGGCGCAGTACGCCAGATTTTTTGACATCAAAATCATGGCTGACGGAGAGGAGTTCACTCCCGAAGCCCAGATAGAAGTAAAGATCAGTTTCCACGAGCCGGTGAATGTAGAAAAGATGCAGGACGTCAGTGCCGTACATTTCGGAGAAGAGGAGACAGAAGTCCTTGATGCAGAAAAAGAAGAGAGCAAAGAAGGCGTTGAGAACGTCAGCTTTGCAGCAGACAGCTTCTCCGTTTACGGCGTTGTATACACCGTAGACTTCAAATGGGAAGTAAACGGCAAGACCTATGAATACAGCCTGCCCGGCGGCGGATACATTTCTCTGGAGGCACTGGCTGAGACACTTGGCCTGGCAGAGAAGGCAGATAAATCCGCTGATCTGGCGGCATTCATCGCAGATATTGACAAGGCAGAATTCTCCGATCCTGACCTGGTATGGGTAGGAAAGGCAGAGGAAGAAACCACCGTTGCAGACCTTAAAGAGGCCAACGAGCTTGAAGTAGAATACTCCGACGAACTCACAGAAGACCAGATTGACGAAATCAATGCGCAGACCGTCAAAGCCGGTGACTGGGCACTGATCAGCATGCGTCCGTTTGACAGCGAAGAGAGCCTGACCGTCACCATGAAGACAGGCGAAAAGTTCTCCATCAAAGTGACAGATGCGCAGATCAAGAAGACGGTGATCGACGCCAGGGGCGATACCTGGGAGATCACGGTGACTTATGGCGAGGATGCGCAGATTCCGGACGGGGCGGAGCTGAAAGTAAGAGAGATCCTCCCGGAGGATGAGAAGTACGACGAGTACTACCAGCAGTCCCTGGAAAAGATCGGTGTGGAGGATGCAGCAGCCGCAGCAGGCACTGCAAAGACAACAGATAGCCAAAACGCGAACAGCATCATCTACACCCACATCTTCGACATTCAGATCTGGACTGACAGTCAGGAGATTCAGCCGAAAGCAGATGTTGAGGTAAGCATTAAGCTGCTTGATGCGCCGGAAGATGCGAATACGGATCTTCAGGTCGTTCATTTTGGCAAGGACGGCCCCGAAGTCATGGAGTTGGCTGAGAATGAAGAAGAAACGAAGGCTGGGGGAAGCGAGCTGACCTTCGAGACGAATGAATTCTCAGTATACAGTGTTGTAGATGTAAATAATAGCAATTTAGCAACTACGCTTGCAAATGGTCCTTATGCACTGGTGACGGGGATTGCTGCTGATCCGGGAGCGACCATCGGATACGAAGAGGATTGGGGACAGGATTACTTTACTATCATTGTTAACGCAAATGCGATGATGGGCAATGACGGGATAGTAGCTATCCCTGAAACCGATGATAACACAGGCTGGGTTGAAAAAACGAAAGGACTCGGTTCAGAGGGCGTTCACGCTTGGACAGACACCAATGGCAACAACTATGTGGGCGGAGGCGCAACACAGTGGCAGTTTGAATCGGCTGGCTATGGACTTTATCGCATATTTAC
>CAMHFW010000143.1 GCA_946184675.1 uncultured Clostridia bacterium
TATCCGAAATCCACATCATCCAGCACCACATCGCCCTGCAGACGGCGGTACTCCGTCCTGCCATCCTCCCAGATCCGCTTCCAGGCCCAGACGCCGGTCTTTTCTTCACATTCGGTCAGGGAACCGTCTGCCTCTTCTCTGGCGTTGACAAGGGTAACCTTGCCCTCATCTGTCTCCAGAGGCTCATCCAGCAATGCGAAAATGCGGGCTGCGCCGGCAAAAGCCATGATCACGGCATTGAGCTGGTTGGAAATCTGGGAAATGGGATTGATAAATCCTCTTGACAGGGTCAGGAAGGAAGCAATCGTTCCCAGTGTCAGCGGGCTCACGCCGCGCAGGGAAAGGTTTGTCACGCCTGCCACTGCCAGTCCGCCGCCTACAATGGCAAGCAGAATATAGAGTACATGCCCCATATTGTTCATGATGGGCATCAGGATATTGGCATAGCTGTTGGCGCGGGTCATATTGACACGCAGCTGCTCATTCTTTTTGTCAAATTCCTCAATTGCCTTCTCTTCATGATTGAAGACCTTGACCACCTTCTGACCGCTGACCATTTCCTCTACAAAACCATTTACATCCGCCAGAGCCTTCTGCTGCTCTACAAAGTATTTTCCGCTATGTCCGGCAATGAAGCGAACCGTAAACATGACCACTACCATAAAAAGGATAACAAATGCCGTCATCCAGAGGCTCAGGTAGAGCATGGAAATGAAAACTGCGATGATGGATACCGCCGAGGATAAAAACTGAGGCAGGCTCTGCGAAATCATCTGCCGAAGGGTATCTGTATCATTCGTATAGAAACTCATGACCTCTCCGAAGGTATGAGAATCAAAATAGCGAACAGGAAGTCCCTGCATGTGCTCAAACATCTGATTGCGGATATCCCGCAGGGTTCCCTGTGATACGACTGCCATGGTCCAATTGTAGAACAAGGTTGCCAGCATGCCGATCACATATATGCAGGCCATCGTCAGGATTGCCTTCAGCAGGTCGGTAAATACGGGATTGGCTTCCAGAAGAAGAGGGGCAACATAATCGTCGATCAGTTTCTGGATAAAGAGGGAAGACATGACGTTGGCCACGGCGCTCAGCAGGATACAGATCACTACAAAGATCAGGTGGATCCGGTATCTGTGCATATAAGTGAACAGTCTTCTGATCACTGCCAGATCGATTTTCTGCGGTCTCTTATTCATCTGCTTCACTTCCCTTCTTCTGCGATTCATATACTTCCCGGTAGATCTTTGAAGTCTGCAGCAGGGTCTCATGATCTCCTGCCTCGGCGATCCGGCCGCCGTCCATGACAATGATCAGATCGGCGTCCTCCACGGATGCTACGCGCTGGGCAATAATGATCTTGGTGGTATCGGGGATTTCCTCTGCAAAAGCCTTGCGGATGGCGGCGTCTGTTTTCATGTCAACCGCGCTGGTCGAATCATCCAGGATCAGAATCCTGGGCTTTTTCAGCAGGGCTCTGGCAATACAAAGACGCTGCTTCTGGCCTCCGGATACATTGGATCCGCCCTGCTCGATATTGGTATCATAACCGTCCGGAAAAGTACGGATAAAATCATCGGCACATGCCAGTCTGCAGGCATGTTCAATCTCCTCATCCGTGGCATGCTCATTGCCCCAGCGGAGGTTTTCTTTGATGGTTCCGGAGAAAAGTTCATTTTTCTGCAGTACCATGGAAACTGCGTCTCGCAGAACCTCTATCTTATAATCACGTACATCTGTCCCGCCGACCAGCACGCGTCCTTCTGACACATCATAGAGTCTGGGAATCAGCTGGACCAGGCTGGATTTAGAAGACCCGGTGCCGCCCAGAATGCCGATTGTCTGTCCGGAACGGATCTCCAGGTTAATATGATCCAGAACCGGGCGCTCTGCCTTGTCATTGTAGGAAAAGGTGACATTTTCAAAGCGGATGGAACCGTCTTTTACCTCAGTGACGGGGTTCTGCGGATCTGTAATGGTGCTATCCTCTTCCAGGACTTCCCGGATTCTGCCCGCTGACGCGCGGGAAATGATAATCATGACAAATACCACAGACAGCATCATCAGGCTCATCAGGATCTGCATGATATAGGTAAACATGCTCATAAATTCGCCGGTAGACAAGCCGGTTGCCGCATCACCGCCGCAGGCCACGATGGCTCTGGCGCCAAACCAGTCCAGAAGAAGCATGCAGGTATAGATGGCGCCTTGCATAATGGGCATGTTAAAAGCGATCATCTTCTCTGCCCGTACAAAGAAGCGGTAGATCATATCGGAGATGGCCTGGAACTTTTCTGTCTCGTAATCCTCACGGTTGAAGGATTTGACCACACGGATTCCGCGCACATTTTCTTCTACGACCAGATTCAGCTTATCATAGGTCTTAAATACCTTTTCAAAGACCGGATGAACCTTGGTCACAATGATATAAAGACCGATGCTCAGAATGGGAATGACGATCAGAAAGATGGAAGTCAGTTTTGCGTCGATCCGGATCGACATGATCAGGGCGAAAATCAGCATCATAGGGCTGCGGGCTGCTGTTCTGACGATCATCATAAAGGCCATCTGAATGTTGGTGACATCCGTGGTCATCCTGGTTACCAGACTGGCTATTGAGAGCCGGTCTATATTTTCAAATGAAAATCCCTGGACTCTGCGGTACATGTCCGCACGCAGATTGGCTGCGAATCCGGCAGAGGCCTGCGCGGTATAAACGCCGGCCAGACCGCCCATAAGCATAGAGACAGCAGCGCAAAGCAGGAGAATCAGTCCGTACTTCCAGATAACTGCCATATTGCCCGGGTCAATACCCTCATCGATCAGTACAGCCATAAGCGTCGGAATCAGGACTTCCATGATGACCTCTCCGCTGACCGTAAGAGGTGCCAGGATGGTCTGCCGTTTATACTGGCGTACGCTGCGCAGCAAGATTTTTATTGTTTCCATGATTTCTTGTCCCCTTCCGCGAAGTTTTCCATAATGCGATGCAGATAGTCCGATAAGAGGCTGAGCTCTTCCCGGGTAAATCCACGGGCGATTGTCTGTTCCAATCTGTCATGCTCATCAGCCGCCTGCGAAAGCAGCCGGCGGCCTTCCGGCGTCAGGCGAAGCCGCTTGCAGCGGGTATCATTCTCGTCAATACTGCGTTCTATGATTCCGTTTTTTTCCAGGTTCTTGACCAGTCTGGAGACATTAGACCGGGAGATGGGATACTGGTCCTCGATATCTTTCTGGCAGACCGTATTCCCTTTCCTCTCCTGCTCCTCCAGATAGTAGATCACCCAGCCGTGATGTCCGCAGACTTGATAGATCTGCTCCATATTCTGACTGGACTGGGCCGCCTTTAAGACGGTTTTGCCTGCCTTAATCAGAGCAGGACCAAGGTCATGGCAGCACTGTGTTTCATTCTTTGTCATCTATGTTACCCTCTTTTCTATGCGGATCAAATCCGCGCAAAAACAGACTGCCCGGCTGCACCGCAGCCTGACAGTCTGTCTGCTGTTTAGTTGCAAAATGAACAGTTTCACTTTGAACAATTATATATATTATATCCTGTATCGTCAATACCTTGTTTTCAGGAATTTTCACCTGCGATCCGCTCCAGGGCATTGATGATATTCTCATAGCCCGTACAGCGGCACAGATGGCCGGAAATCAGCTTTCTCAGCTCCTCACGGCTGTACTTTTTCCCGGAGCCGGCGATCTCGACTGCCGACAGAATGATGCCCGGGGTGCAGAATCCGCACTGGACAGCAGCTTCATCAATAAAGGTCTGCTGGATCGGGGATAATCCGCCATTCTCATCCTGGAGACCTTCCACCGTCAGGATCTTTTTGCCGACTGCCCACATAGTCAGATAGATGCAGGAATCAATCGCCACACCATCCACAAGCACGGTGCAGGCTCCGCATTCACCGACCTCACAGCCTCTTTTTACACTGGTCAGACCAAGACGGTTTCGCAGAGTTTCTGCCAGAGATTCGCGGTCATCCACTGCCAGCTGGTGCAGTTTCCCGTTTACAAACAATTCTATGATCTTAAGCATCTGCGCCACCTCCGATCTGATAGACACGGTCTCCGCCGGCCCGGACTGCCGCTTCCGCGAAAGCACGCATGCCCAGTTCCTTTACCAGCTGCAGGCGGAATGCCTTGGAAGCACGCCAGGAATCTCTGGGCGTAACCTCTTCCTGTACCAGCCGGCCAAGTTCCTGCACCGTATCCAGGCTAAGGGACCTGCCCCGCAGGGCATCTTCTGCCTTCCGGCAGCGCATAGGAGTCGGTGCCGCAACACCGTAGGCAATCCGCAGATCTTCCAGTGTCTTCTTATCTTCTGAGAGTTTTACCAGACAGGCGCAGCCAAGCGTCGCGATCTCCATGGCCCTGCGCTTGCCGTATTTCATGTAATGTCCGTAATATCCTTCATAATCTTCCCGGCGGATCCTGAATGCCGTCAGGACTTCGTCCCGCCTGCGGACCGTTTTGCCCGGTCCGGTGTAGAATTCGGAAACAGGAACCTGCCTGACACCTTCCGGCCCGATCAGTTCCA
>CAMHFW010000144.1 GCA_946184675.1 uncultured Clostridia bacterium
GAAATTGTAAACGGTCTGAAGGAATACCTTGTCTCCATCCTCAAATGCACGGATGTTCTGTACGGTTGTCTTGACCGGTGCGGATGCCAGATATGCAACGCTTCCCACGAAAACCTCAGCGCCTGTGCCATATGCCAGGTTATGCTGAATATATCCATCTGCCAGAAGCTCCTTCGCTTTTTCAGTATCTCCGCTTGCAAAAGTGTTAATGAGTGCAAGTGCCTTTTCTTTGTTTGTCATGATCATTTCCTCCAAGTAGTTTTTGATTTGTTTTTTGTTGTAACCTTTGCGATTACATCCGTTGGGTATAATGTAGCACGCATTTGATGTAATGTCAATAGTTACATCAATATTTTTCAAAATTATTATTCAAGCAAAAAAAGCCCTGCAGCTATCCGCATTTGCAGACAGCCCAGGGCAAGTTTGCTATTTCGCATCCTGATAAAAGCAATTCTTGATACTTAAAGGATTCTTACTCAACCGAAACCAGTTCAATATGGAAATTCAGCTCTTTTCCTGCCATCTCATGATTGGCATCAAACGTGATGGTCGTCTCATCCTTTGCTGCAACAAGCACAGGAACCGGCTGGCCATACTGGTTCTGCAGGTATACCCTCTGTCCGACGGATACTGCCTCTGCTCCTGGAATCTGTGCCAGCTGCAGAGTGAAAATAGCTGCAGGATCTGCCTCTCCGTAAGCTTCTGCCGGCATCAGATGAATATCGACTTCCTCTCCTACTTCCATATTTGCTACAGCAGCATCAAATCCCCTGATCATCATGCCTGCTCCGCATTCAAACTCCAGAGGTTCTCCCCGGTCGTAGGAAGAGTCAAACTGGGTCCCGTCATTGAAGGTTCCGCGGTAATGGGCTTTTACTTTTTTGCCGACATTTTTCCCTTCGATACCGGAATGGCATCCCCCGTGGCAGCCATGGTCTTCGTGTTCCCCGCAGGAATGACCTTCGCTGTGATGGTGATCGCAATTAGCGCCGGTATTAACCAATTCTCCTCTGAGGTAAGCTTCTACAGCTTCGTCTGTATTCCCCTGTGCTCCTGCGCAGAGTTCGATGCCTCTCTCAGCGAGTGCACTCTGGGCGCCGCCGCCGATACCACCGCAGATCAGGACATCAATTCCTTTGCCGCTGAGCAGGCCGGCAAGGGCACCATGTCCTTTCCCGTCAGACCCGATGATCTCGGAGCTGACAACTTTACCGTCTTCTACCTCGTATACTTTAAAGGTCTCCGTATGTCCAAAATGCTGAAATACATTTCCATTCTCGTATGTTACTGCAATTCTCATCATTTATCTCCTTCATAATCGATTAATCTGTATTATTTCTGCTCCGGTCTGTCCCCGGAAAATGATTTCTCATATATTCTACTGTCCTGTGCAGGATCTCTCCCCGGTAAATCTTGTCCAGATTCCCTGCAAAATCCAGCTGATAGCGGGCCTGCAGTGAGCGGAGCATTCCTTCTCTTTCTTCCTGCTCCCGCTGACTGGTTTCCTCCATAAAGTCTTCCAGAGTCAGCTGACGGCGGTCTTCCGGAAAAATGCTGTAGATTCCGACGCCGATCAGGCGGACCGGCCTGTGATCGATTCCTTCCAGAAGTCTGACTGCTTCCTGCCAGATCATGACAGCACTGCTGCAGGCAGGAGTGCTTTTGGATCGGGAAATCTTTTTCATGTCCGCATAGGTGATTTTAAGAGTGACGCCATATCCGTGCAGACCGTATCTGGCTGCCCTGTGTTCCACACAGAAAGCCAGCAGGATCAGTACATCTTTCAAGAGATCATAATTGCTGACATCTTCCTGAAAGGTCACTTCCCTGCTGATGGACTTGGCATCCTGAGGCCGGTAAGGGGTCACTTTCCTGTCATCCTCACCATTTGCCATTCTTACGATCCACCGTCCCTGCTTCCCCAGCAATCTCCCCACAATTTCCGGAGTATTCCGGATATCCCGTACTTTCCGGATCCCATAAGCATACAGTTTCTCTGCCGTCTTCTCTCCGACCGTATACAGGACACGCACATCCCGGTCTATGATCAGATTTACAAAGTCCTCCGGTGTCGGGATTTCGAAATATCCGTCTGGCTTTTTCTCCTCGCTGGCCATCTTCGCTGCCGTTTTGGAATAAGCCACCCCAACCGAACAGGTCAGACCCAGTTCCTTTCTGGTCCGCTCTTTGATTGTCTGCGCAATCCTGCGGGCTCCCTCCCAGTCCTTTGCCTGTTCTGTTACATCCAGATAAGCTTCATCCAAAGCGATGTTTTCAGATGCCGAAGCATAGGTATTCCAGATCTCATGGAGCTGCCGGGAAACCTCTTTGTATTTTTCAAAATCCGGATGCCGGTAAATCCCGTTCGGGCAGAGGCGGTAAGCCTCCTTGATATTCATCGCAGAATGAACACCGTATTTGCGGGCTTCATAGCTGCAGGTGGCCACCACGCCCCGTTCTGTCGGCAGAGAACCTATGATCAAAGGTTTCCCGCGCAGCTGCGGATGGTCGCGCATTTCCACAGAGGCATAGAATGCGTCCATATCAACATGAATGATAATCTGGTTCATGTTCTGCCTCCTTCCACTGCCGCATTTTGCAGGATACTCTGTCTTTTAATCCAGAATGATCTTGATCATCAAAAGCACGATTACCACGATCATGACCGGCTTGACGATCGCGACTCCCTTTTTCATGGCCAGGCCGGCGCCTAAGTAGCCTCCGGCCATATTGCAGACGGCTGCTGCGATTCCGAGAGGAATCAGGACCTGTCCGTGCAGCAGGAAAACTACAAGAGCGGTGATATTGGTCGTCAGATTGACCGCCTTGGTCAGACCGTTTGCCTTCAGAATCGGCATCCTTGCAAATACCGTAAGGGCAATGATCAGAAAGGTTCCTGTCCCGGGACCGTAAAAACCATCATAGATTCCAATCACAAAAGAAATGACTGCTGCCAGAACCATTATTTTGCGATAGTCACCGGTCTCCTCCTTCGGGTTATCATGAAACAGATGCTTATTTAAAACAATAAAAGCAGCAATCGGAAGCACTGCATACAGGATATAGATCATGACCTTTTCCGGCACCCTCATAGACAGAGACGCTCCAAGGGCAGAACCTGCCATAGCCGTAATCACAGCCGGCAAAGCCAGCTTCCAGTCAATCAGCTTATTTTTTGCAAAGCGGGCAGTCGCCAGAGCCGTTCCGCAGCAGGACGACAGCTTATTGGTCGCAACCGCCTGGTGCACCGGCAATCCCGCAGCAATATAAGCCGGCAGAGAAATCAGGCCTCCCCCGCCGCCAATCGCATCAACCAGCCCCGCCAGAAAAACCAGAGGGCAGACTAGTAAAAAAACTGATGCTGACAATTCCATTTTTTACCTCTTCAAGGAGGGAGACAGGGGACGGTTCTCTGTCTCCCTCCTTGGCCGTCCAACAGCCAAATATCAGCAGGAGACAGAGAACCGTCCCCTGTCTCCCTCCCTTTACGGATTGATGAACATGGCATCGCCAAAGGAAAAGAACCGATACCTCTCATGAATGGCTTCTTCGTATGCCTTCATGATGTGCTCTTTGCCGGCCAGTGCAGATACGAGCATAAGCAGTGTGGATTCCGGCAGATGGAAGTTGGTAATCAGACCGTCTATGCACTTGAAGCGGTAGCCCGGATAGATAAAAATCTCGGTCCAGCCGCCGCAGGGACTGATTCTGCCATTTTCATCAGCAGCAGACTCCAGGGTCCGGGTGCTGGTTGTTCCGACAGCGATAATCCTGCCGCCTGCTTCTTTGGTGCGGTTGATCAGATCGGCGGCTTCGGCGCTGATCTGATAATATTCCGAATGCATATGGTGCTGGGTCACGTCTTCCACCTTGACCGGCCGGAAGGTTCCCAGGCCGACATGCAGGGTGACGCGGGCAATGTTTACTCCCGTTGCTTCGATGTCATTCAGAAGCTCCGGCGTGAAATGCAGGCCTGCTGTCGGCGCTGCCGCACTGCCCTCATGCTTTGCATAGACAGTATTATAGCGGCTTCTGTCTTCCAGCTTATGGGTGATATAAGGAGGCAGAGGCATCTCTCCCAGACGGTCTAAAACCTCCTCAAAGATTCCCTCATATTCAAAATGGATCAGGCGGTTGCCCTCTTCTACAATATCAACAACTTCCCCGCGCAGGCTTCCGTCACCAAAGACAAGCCTGGTCCCGGGCTTTGCCTTCTTGCCGGGACGAACCAGAGTCTCCCAGGTATCATTCTCCATGCGTTTTAACAAAAGGACCTCAATCGCAGCCCCGGTCTCTTCCTTTGTCCCGTACAGACGGGCCGGAATCACCTTGGTGTCATTGAGTACCAGACAGTCCCCCGGCTGCAGGAACTGTGTGATTTCATGGAAAATATGATGCTCTATGGCACCTGTCCGGCGATCCAGCACCATCAGTCTTGACGCAGAGCGATCGCGCAGGGGGTCCTGCGCGATCAGCTC
>CAMHFW010000145.1 GCA_946184675.1 uncultured Clostridia bacterium
GTCCTGAACCGGCTTTGCAGGCTCCTCTGCTTCTGCCGCGTCCTGAACCGGCTTTGCAGGCTCCTCTGCTGCCGCTTCATTTCTGCAGGCATATTTAAACGCTGCAAGTACCGTGTCCAGCATAGTCTCAATCTCTGTGAGCAGAACACCGTCTTCCATATGCATCACGATGCAGTCTTTCTCAAAGCGCACAGAAAGATTCATATTCCGGCGGTAGGTCTTGGAAGAGCGGGATGCCGGTGTGCTCAGATGCAGGACAAAGCTGCAGTTTCTGATCTTTACCTCAGAAGTCGAGCCGCATACCGCCTGGATCCCGGCCTTCTCCAGTACCGCGATCAGACGATCAGCGTCATTTCTGCTTTCATATGCACAGTTTATAAATACATAAGGGTCCATATTTTCTCCTTTTGCGTGCCTTTTCATCCTTTTTTACGAACAGGCTTTGCCTGTCTGTTCCGGATCTTCCCGGAGCATTATTTCTTATCATATCATATTGCGTTCGGGAATGCCACACATCCGAAGAAATGTATCTTATTTAAGCAGCCACCGCTGGGACGGGGTTCCGTTATTTGTATAAAGCTGAATCTTTCTGCCATTTTCCACCACACCGCCGCTCAGATCAATTGCAGAACCGGCACTGAAGGAAGGAACCAGGTAATAAGCCCCTTTTCCGTCAGGAAGTACCTGCCAGAGTGCAGCGGCAGAAGACTGTATGATCTTTGTGCCTTTTGCCGAAGACTGCTTTTCACTTGTCAGAAAGAGTCCGGAATTGACATTCTGGATCTTGAAATTGCCACTGCCCTGATAGATGAATTTGTATTGTTCGGAAGTCTTCCCGGAAGCCTTCAGCAAAGTCAGCGCCGCCCCGTTCGTCTTGGAACTGCCGCTTACGATCAGATCATATCCCGTGTTCTTGGTGCTCACAATTCTGTACGTTCCGTTTGTTACCGTTGCCGCGTTCGCTTTGACTACGAAAGCTTTTGACGCAAGCGTTTTGGTCGTCCCTCCTGCCGCAGCTGTTATTTTATAGGTGTATCCGCCCGGGCTTAGCTGTCCAAACCGGATATCATAATCCACATTGGCCAGGTTATACGTAAAGGCATTTGGCGATACCGTCTTCCCAATCTTCATTTTACCGGCGCCATCATACACACCGACTGTGACCGAAGTCAGTTTCTGGCTGGCGCTTACCGTACCCGTAATTCCGAATCCCTCTCCCTTCTCGAGGGCGCCCGGCAAACTGTGCCCGCTGACAGTCATCACAGAATCAGCCGTAAGCTTCCACCGCTGCGCAGCCGTCAGATTGTCCGTATAGATTTGTATATTCTGTCCCTGCGTGATTGTTCCGCCTTTCAAATCCAGGCAGCATTCTGTTGCGCATTTGGGCACCAGATAATAGTTTCCGTAACCGTCCGGCAGAACCTGCCAGAGGCTGCCGGACGCAGTCAGCGTTACATTTGTTCCGGAAGCAGATGCCTGCGAAGCTACTGTCAGGTATTTTCCCGATCCTGCATTTTTGATCTTGTAATAACCATTGCTCTGATAGGTGAGGGTAAACGTCTGAAAGCTGCTGGCTTTCCTGGCATTGAGCACAACGCTGGCCCCCTCCGCTTTGGAATCTCCGCTTACTCCTGCATCGTACTGATTGTTCTTTGCAGACAAAAGCTGATAGTTTCCATCGGCAACTGTTTTGCTTTTGCCAAGCACAGCAAATCTCTTATCAATCGGATAGGTGGTTCCTTTGTCTGTCACTACGGTAACCCGGTAACGATAAACGCCTGCAGACAGCTTGCCAAATACGATACTGCTGTCAAGATTCTGCAGGTCATAACTAGTCGCCGAAGGAGTTGCCGTCTTGCCAATCTTCATCTTGCCGCCTGCATCATAAACGCCAACCGTCACACTCTTCATGGAAATCTGGCATGTCAGTTTGCCTCTGATGCTGAAAGAATCTCCGACGCTAAGTGTACCGGGAACGGTCTTTCCGCTGATGGCAGGCACCTGATCTGCCGCTTTCTGCAATGTCCAGCACTGGGCATTTGTCAGATTTGCCTTGTAGTTTCTGATATTCTGGCCTGCCGCGGCTTTTCCGGCTGTCACATCCAGCGCGCATCCCGTTGCACATTTGGGTACGATGCAGTAAGTCCCCTTTCCTGTCGGCAGAATCTGCCACAGGGTATATGAAGATGCCCCGTATACTTTGGCGGAAGTCGAAGATGACTGGGACTCTACATAAATATACTTGCCTGTATCGGTATTCTGAATGGTATAGTAGCCGCCGCTCTTGTGAGTAATCCGGAACCTGGTATATCCGCCCGATGATTTTCCGGCCAGTTCCAGATTGCTGCTGCTTTTATTGATTGCAGCCAGATAAGAACTGCTGCAGCTGCTTACAAGTTCATATACTCCGTCTGCGACTGTTCTTCCTCCTGCCAGGACATGAAAAACCTTGTTCACCAGGGTCTTGCTGCCGGCAGCGCTGACGGCCGTGACCTTATAGCGATAGCTTCCTGCCGCCAGTTTTGAAAAAACGATATCCTCATCAACATTTACCAGAGAGTACAGCTTGACACCGGGCTGCACTGTTTTTCCGATTTTCATTTTATTATTCGCATCATAAACACCGACTGTCACCGATGTAATGTTTGCACTGGAGGAAACCGTTCCGCGGATGGGGAAGGAAGAGCCGACGTTCATGGTCTCTGGTTCTGACTGACCGACAATCTTCAAAAATGTCCCGGCCGATGATCCTCCGGTCGGCATGACAGAATAGACCGGCCAGTATGAATCCCGGGCCAGATTTCCTCTGGTAACCGAGACATTGGCATAATTGTAAGGTCTTTCAAAATAGTAGCACCAGTTATATCCTGCTTCATAGGCTCCCTGTCTGGTATTTGCTGTATTCTGCAGCTTAGTCAGCAAACTGGTATAGGAGGTCGTCAGTTCATATTCCAGAAACTGCATCTGCCCATTCACAGTCTTATAATTCAGATTATTTTTGGCGCAGTAGTTTGTCAGATCCGTCCTTCTGCTGCCGGTCCACTGGCAAAGTCCGTACCCCTTATTGGTGCTGGTCGTATCCTCCTCGATATCAGCATAAAAAGAGGACTCGCAATATATATTCGCCATGATACCGCTCGCCGCAGCTGCATTCAGTCCCATCTGGCCTGTCAGATACTGAAAGATCTCCAGTTCATTGGAATCTGCGCTCTCACTCACGGTATTAGCCGATGCATTTGCCAGCCGGAGTATTTTCATCTCCATAACAAACCTTACCGCCGCGTAAGGCTTCTCCTGCTCTGTGGAAAGCGTATAGGCCTCCTGGTCCCAGACAGGATCAAACTGATAATAGAAAAATGAGCTGTTATCATAATCTCCCACGCATTCCCAGGCAACCGGGATCGGCGTCGTCTCTGACTCACCGTCAAGATATACCTCCAGTGTCTGAGGAAGATCCAAAGCCGCCTGCTCCAGTGAAGGCTTATCATAATAGAGATATACGGATTCCGCGACAGGGCCGTCATTCTCAGCAAAACCGGTCACCTGGCGGGGCTTTTCCTCCGTCTCAGCTTCTTTTTTCATTTCTGTTTCTGCCTGCTTCCCGGCCAGAGAGTCTGCATCCGGTATGCTCTCTGTTTCAGATACAGTGCTTGTCTCTGGAGGAACCGGAAGATTATCCTCTTTATTGATATCCGGCTCAGCGGCGGGTTCACTCTCCGGCATCTCTGTATCTTCCTGGTCTTCTGCTTCGGCTAAAAGCCCGGTGCGGGCAGTTGCTTCCGTCTCTGCCGGAACCGTGCCCGACTGCGCTGCCCAGGCAGTTTCCGGCAATATCATCGCCGCACACAACAAAATAATAAAAATTTTTCTTATATACTGAACTCTCACAATGAACCTCCCGTCCTGCTTACTCTACAAATATCATAACAAAAAGGCGAAAAAAGTAAACTATTTTTAATAATTTCTTAATATTTGACAAATTCCCTGCCTGTCCTTTATGATAAAATCAATCTGTCGGAAGAATAGGGAGGGTTATATTATGTTTCGTCTGTGGGGCAGGATATTTGAAAAAAACCGGCTGATCCGGGATGTTATTATCTCCGATGACAGCTCAGACAGCCGTACAGCAAAGGTCGTTCACGCACTTGCCGCTGTCTGCCAGGAGTTTGATCTGGCTCAGCCGATATGGCTGGACTCTAACATCCGCGAGTTCCAAGTCTGCAGCAAGACAAGATTTCACGCAGATCATTTTATAGAACAGATTGACTTTGACTACCTCGAGATCAGCATTTTAGAAGAAGATTAAAAAAACCGGTCTTCCAAACGGAAGACCGGTCCTTTTTTATAACGGTATCTTTTATTTTGCCTCATCAATCAGCATGCCGGCGCGAAGAATATCATCCTCGACCGAAACGACAAATCTGCCGCCGCCTGCCTGAGCAATGGAGCGGGCCCGGTCAAAGCTGTCATCA
>CAMHFW010000146.1 GCA_946184675.1 uncultured Clostridia bacterium
AAGAGAGCGGCTCCATCGCGGAAGCTTCCCTCAGACTGAGCGGGATCTTTGAGGATGCCCAGAGGGCGGCCGATGAGTACCTGACCAATATCCGTATGCAGGATGAGGAGTGCGCCAGCCGGATCAAAGAGAGAGAAGAGAAGGCTGCCAAGGCTTGTGAAGAGGCCGAGCAAAAGGCAGCAGCCATGTTTGAAGAGAGCGAAGCCCAGTGCCGCCAGCACGAAGAGGAAACCATCGACAAGTGCAACAGGATGGCAGCAGAGATTACAGCAAAGTGTGACAAGCTGGAAGCAAACACCAAAGAAAGCTGCCGGAAGCTTGAGACCGATACCCTGGCCAAGTGCGAGGCCATGATCAAGAAAGCCCGCGAGGAGGCGGACGCCCACTGGAAGGAATCCCATGATAAGCTGGATGCCTTCATGAACCAGTATCAGGGCCTGCGCAAGATGCTTTCCTTCGAACTGGGTGAAAAAGACAGCTAAACGTCTTGAATGGTGCAAGTGTAAGGTTTTGTAAGGAAGAGATTGCGTCAAAGATTTTTATAATAAAAGGGGACATCTTTTCATTACCAAAAGGGAGTCCCTCATCCTATGGCAGAAAAGAAAGAGACGATTCAGATATATGACAGAACATGAGTTGAAAAAGCTCGGCAGAGGTCAGCTCCTGGAAATTCTGGTCAGGCAGAGCAAGGAACTGGACCGCCTCCAGGAGGAGCTGAAGGCAGCAGAGGACAAGCTGGCAGACCGCCGGATCCGGATGGAAGAGAGCGGCTCCATCGCAGAAGCTGCGCTGAAATTGAACGGGATTTTTGAAGTAGCCCAACAGGCCGCAGACGATTACCTGGCAAGTCTCAGGCAGCAGGGCTTAAGCAGCGGCCAGTCGGCAGAGGAAGCGGTTCCGGAAGAAGGCAGCAGCCTTGAAACAGAGACTGCCGAAAAGTGCCGGCAGATGGAAGAGCAAACCGCAGAAAAATGCCGCAGACTTGAGGAAGAGACTATGGAAAAGTGCCGCAGTCTTGAGGCGGAGACCGTGGAAAAATGCCGGGCCATGGAGGAAAAGGCGGCTGCAAAGTGCCGGGCCATGATCAAGCAGGCACATGATGGTAATGATAGAGAGCCGGACGGCCAGGAGGCCGACAGCAAGGTAACAGATAGTCAGGAAAAAGAAAGCCCGGCAGCAGGATCCTTTATGGATCAATACGAGAACTTACGGAGAATGCTCTCTGTAAGATTGGATGAGAAGACAGACAATGAGTAAAGATAGAGAACAAGTCCCGACGGGGGCCGCAGGTCAGGAAATACAGGCCGCACCGCTGCCCGGGACAAGAGAATTGGAACAGGAACTGGAGAGAGTGCGTTACGGAAAAAGATTCCGTCTGGTACTCCGGAATACAGTCTTTTTGCTGATCGTCGTAGCGGCGGTCTCCGTGCTGGTAGCGGTACTCCTGCTTCCGGTCCTGCAGATCTACGGTCATTCCATGAATGAGACGCTCGACGAGGGGGATATCGTGGTATCCGTCAAGGGCAGCGATTTTAAGACCGGAGACATCATCGCATTCTATTACAACAATAAGATATTGGTGAAAAGAGTCATTGGCAATTCGGGCGACTGGATCGACATAGATGAAGAGGGGAACGTTTATGTCAATAATATCCGGGCCGAGGAACCCTATCTGGATGATAAGGCGTACGGAGAGTGCAATATTGAGCTGCCGTATCAGGTGCCGGAATCCAAGGTTTTTGTGATGGGTGACAACAGGAGAGTATCCATTGACTCCAGAAACACAGCAGTAGGCTGTGTGGCAGAGGAACAGATTGTGGGGAAGATCGTGTTCCGGATCTGGCCGCTGGCGCGGCTGGGTCAAGTAGAATAAAAACAAGAGCTCCGGAGTAAAAGGGGGACTCCTGAAGCCGTAAAGTGTGTATGGATAGACATCCGGAAAAGGGGCATCATGAGGTTTATCAAGGCGATTACGGAATTATTTTCAAATAGCAAAGGAAGAAGCAGGCGGCAGAAAGTGCTGGCTGCTTTAATGGCGATTGTCGTCTTTTGTACAACCTATGCCCTGATTCTGCCTGCTATTACGCTGGACAGCCGGACGGCAGAGACAGAGCCAGGCATCGAGGCAGAACAGGCAGCAGGCGAGACGCTGGGCCCGGTTCAGGACGAGAGTCACCTGTCAGCCGGGCAAGCGGCAGACGTGGCGCAGACGGAAGAAGGAAAGACGGAGACAGCTTTCCCGGAGACTGCGGCGCCGGCATGGACAGAGGCAGATACAGAAGCGGCGGCAAAGACCGAAACAGCAGCCGGCCGTAAGACAGATTCAGAGACCGCTGCGGGAGCCGCTGCAGAAACAGCCGGGCAGACGGAATCCACAAAAGCAACGGAACCGGATACGGAAAAGGACACAGATACCGAGACACAGACGGAAGAAATCTACGCCGAAAGCCCGCTCCTCTGGAAGAGCAGCGCCTTTGACGTCGAGATCCGATTCGACAGCGAAGACTGGCAGCTCCCGGAAGGCACCACGCTGACCGTAAAAGAGCTGAAAAAGGATACAGACACCTGGAACTATTATGATGCGCGCGCCCGGAAAGAAAAGAACTGAAAGCGCTTGATAAAAATGCCGAAAAAAAGGCGGAAACTGTTTCCTTCTACGAGCTTACGCTCTCTTCAAAGGGAAAAGAGATCGCCATGCCGAAGGGGGCAGCCGATCTCACCATTTCCTACCATCTTGACAAGGACTCCGTTTATAAAAAGGCAAGAATCATCGGGGATGAGGAAGAACTGCTGACATCCCTCTTTTGGCATACCAAAGAAGACACCATCCTGTTCGACAAAAACTGGGACAATTCTCCGGTCATCAGCCTGACCGACCACCGCATCAGCAAAATCAAAATCAAAGACCTGGAACTTTCCGATTTCGAAAACGTAATCGGCTTATTCGCATGCCCGCAGGCAGAAGCGGAGACCGAAACCGAGCTGAAACTGCCGGAGTCTGCAGCAGCGGTGACAGAGAGAACAGAGGCCGGAAGCAAGGCAGCTGAAACAGAGGCCGAAAGCAAGGCGGCTGAAACAGAGACCGAAACCGAGGCGGCCGGCAAGAAGGCGATTGATGAGAACGGAGAGAAAGCTGTCAGCAATACAGAAATCGAATCCGCTCTTGAAACAGAAACCGAAACAAAAACTGCGGCAAAGACCTTTACTCTGACCGCAGTCGGCGCAGACTATACCGTCACGGTAAACTGCGGCGAACAGAGCGGCGTGCCGGAAGGCGCTCTGCTCAAGGTGTCCGAGATCAAATCCGGCACCGGCGCATTCGACGAATATCTGGAAACCGCCCGCGAGACCATCGGCCAGTCCGAGGCCTCCGCCGTACCCGCAGAATACGCCAGATTCTTTGACATCACCATCCTGGCAGACGGCCAGCCCGTTGAGCCCGCCGGCGACGTCGATGTCAAGATCAGCTTCCACCAGCCCGTCAGCATCGAGCAGATGCAGGATGTCAGCGCTGTCCACTTCGGTGAAAACGGCGCAGAGCAGATCGAGGCCAGCGCGCAGCAGAGCGAGCAGGGCGTAGAAAATGTCACCTTCGCAGCCGACAGCTTCAGCGTCTACGGCGTGGTCTACACCGTAGACTTCGAATATGAAATCAACGGCCAGACCTACCAGTTCAGCCTCGCCGGTGGCGAGAAAATCGCCTTGTCAGAACTGGCCGAAGCACTCGGCATCATCGACGGAACAAAATATGAAGATACAGACGCCTTCCTGACAGAAGTCAAAGACGTGACTTTCAGCAATGAAAGTCTGGTTAAGGTGTCCAAAAACCTGTTCGGAAAAGACTGGACACTGAAGAGCCTGCAGGCATTTAGTACCGAAGAGACACTGGCCATCACGATGAAAGACGACAGCGTGATCGAAGTGAAAGTGACGGATGCGCAGGATACTACCAGCCCGTGGAATCTGGCCAATGAAGATAATACCCAGTTTCTTCATGTCTCCGTGGCGTCTTCCGTAACACAAACGGAACAGGAACGAGATGCAGTATTTAAGCTGCACTTCACATACAGTCTGGAAGAAGATGTTGTCAGGGCAATTGATAACTACGAAGGGAATCCGGTTCTGGTCTATGATTTGAGTAGTCTGATTGCGAATTCACCGTTGGACATTCAGAACTCTGTTATGGATATTTCTATAGGAAGCCGTAAACTCGGCACCTGTACGTTTAGAGATGGTGTAGCTTATCTGGAATTTACAGACCCTACATATTTTGATGGGAGAACCTCTTTTACCGGATTTTTCGATCTGACAGCGCAGACAAACGAGACGGAACTTGGCAGTCATGACGAGTGGACATATACGTTCCCCGGAACGTCAGATACTGTCACGGTTCACTATAAGAAGACAGTAGAAGAGGGATCAAAGACTGTTTATGCCACGCAGGATGCAGA
>CAMHFW010000147.1 GCA_946184675.1 uncultured Clostridia bacterium
CCATGTATACCATGAAAAAGGCTCTGCCTAAGGGGTTCGGCGCCATACTTGGCTGGCTTTTTGCCTTCTTTGCTGTTGTAGCCTCCTTTGGAATCGGCAACATGACCCAGGCGAATTCCATTTCTGCAGCTCTGAATCAGACGATAGGATTTAATAAAACAGTAGTTGGCATTGTTTTGATGGTACTGACTCTGCTCATTATTGTCGGCGGTATCAAGACCATATCCAGGGTTTCATCTGTTGTTGTGCCTCTCATGGCTGTCTTTTACGTGATCGCAGGCGTTGTTGTTATCATTGGCAATATCGGAAATGTACCTGCAGGCCTGGCTATGATTTTTAAGTATGCTTTTTCTGTGAGAGCAGTGACAGGCGGCGCGCTCGGAACGATTGTCGCTTCCATGATGTCGGCCATGCGCTATGGCTTTGCCAGAGGCTGTTTCTCCAATGAGGCCGGCATGGGATCCGCAGCAATCACAGCGGCGGCAGCGACCACCGATAACCCGGTCCGCCAGGGCTATATCAATATGACAGGTACCTTCTGGGATACCATCGTGGTCTGCACCATTACCGGACTTTGCATCGCAAGCTCCGGCGCACTCGGTCAGATTGATCCGGCAACCGGAGAGCTCTTTACAGGGTCGGCCCTTACCATTCAGGCATTCAAGTCTGTACTGGGACCGCTTGGCGGCTGGCTGGTTACCATCGGCATCACCCTCTTTGCCTTTTCTACCATCATTGGTTGGGAGTATCACGGCGAGAAGGCTTATGAGTATATTTTCAGCTACAAGTCGATCATGGTTTACCGGATCATCTTCTCCATCATCGTCTTTTTCGGCGCTACCATGCAGCTGGAAATGGTATGGAACCTGTCGGATATTGCCAATGCTCTCATGGCCATCCCCAACCTGATCTGCATGCTGCTCCTGAGCGGTGAAGTGGCACGTGATATGAAGGCCTTCCAGAAGATTATGAAGGAAGAAAAGGCCCGGAAAGAACAGGGCTGAAGATAAGAGATTTATGATTATGAATACAGGACAGCGGACAGACATTCCGGCCTTTTATGCCAGCTGGTTTGCCAGGCGTCTGCAGGAAGGATTTGTCTGTGTCCGCAACCCGTTCGACCACGGTCAGGTCAGCCGTTACCGGCTGGACCCTTCCGTGGTCGATCTGATTGGATTCTGCAGCAAGAATCCGGCACCTATGTTTCCTTACCTGGATCTGCTGGATTCGTACGGGCAGATCTGGCATGTGACCATCACCCCTTACGGAAGAGATATCGAGCCGAATGTGCCGGACAAGCACAAGATTCTGAAAGACTTTGTGCAGCTTTCCGAGCGGGTGGGCAGCAGGCGGATGGTGTGGCGCTATGACCCCATCTTTTTGTCTGACCGCTATACGGCAGACTATCATCTGTCGGCATTTGCCCAGATGGCTAAGGTACTGGAAGGGCATACCGAAAAGGTCGTGATCAGTTTTATTGATCTCTACCAGAAAGTGCAGCGCAACTTCCCGGAAGTCAGAGAAGTACCATTTGATCAGAAGGTGTATCTGGGAAAAGAGATCATCCGGATCGCGGCAGATCACGGCATGACGGTAAAGCCCTGCGCGGAAGGAGATTTCCTGGCTCCCTACGGAGCAGACTGCAGCGGCTGCATGACCATCGCTGATTATGAGAAGGCGCTGGGACAACATCTGATCGTGCCGGCCAGAAAGCCGGCCCGCAAGGAGTGTGCCTGCTACCTGTCCTGTGACATAGGGGCCTATGACAGCTGCCGGCATTTCTGCCGCTACTGCTATGCAAATAATGACCGGGACCGGGTACTGGCAAACAGCCGTCTACACGACGTGAATTCCCCCTTCCTGATCGGAAACTACCAGGATGGTGACAGGATCCATGACGCAGAGCAGGTATCCTGGGTCGATCAGCAGATGCGGCTGACAGACTTTCTGTAAAGAAGAGTGAACCAGGCGGACTTAAAAGGCCTGGACCAATAGAAAATAGAAAACAAGGGCTGCCCATCTGGCAGCCCTTTTAAGACTTGTTGAAATGAATATTAGATGCAGGTATAACCGCCGTCTACCGGTACCATGATACCGTTTACATAGGAAGAAGCGGGAGCTGCAAGGAATACAACTGCGGGATCAAGCTCGCCTTCGTTGCCGTAACGCTCCATGGGGATCATCCACTTAGCGTTCTCCTGGAAGAAGGGGCTGTTGAGTGTCTCAACAGTAAGCGGTGTGTAGAAGTAACCCGGGCAGATAGCATTTACAGTGATGCCCTTCTTGCCCCACTCGCCTGCAAGAGCTCTGGTAAGGTTAACAACGCCGCCCTTAGCTGCATGGTAAGGAGCAGAACCGAGAGCCTTGTTGCCTACAAGACCATACATGGAAGCGATGTTGATGATACGGCCGTAGCCAGCGGGAAGCATAGCCTTCTTAGCTACCTCACGGGCAAACTTGAATGTGCCGAAAAGGTCGATGTTAACTTCCTGCTCGAACTGAGGATCTGTGATGTCTTCAGCGGGAGCAACAGCGCCTGTACCAGCGTTGTTAACAAGGATATCGATACGTCCGAAAGCATCCAGAACCTTCTGAACAGCTTCAGCTACCATCTCAGTGTTGGTGATGTCGCAGCGAACCGCAAGAGTTTTAACCCCGAACTCCTCAGCGATTTCCTTAGCGTTAGCATCGATCATTTCCTGACGACGTGCTACACAAACGATGTTTGCACCCTGATTAGCCAGAGCCTTAGCCATCTGAACGCCCAGACCTGTGGAACATCCCGTTACGATTGCTACCTGACCAGTAAGATCAAAATAATTTTTTGCCATTTTTGTAAACCCCCTAAATGATAGAATTGAACTTTCGTTCCTTATATACTATACAGGAAAATAAGAAGGAAAACAGCAGACAAAACGACGAAATTGTATAACTAAAAAAAGAAAAATATGTCAATAATGCAAATGCAGAATCATAATGTATACAAAAGACAAAAATATAGAATGATATCTACAGAGAAAACAGAAATATTTCAACTGCGGGTACAGGGTGATCCCGACGGGAAAAAGTATTTGAATTCTGCCAGAAAGTATAGTATCATAATATGCGTTGGAGACGTATCGAAGTGGTCATAACGAGCTTGACTCGAAATCAAGTAGCCCTCCGGGGCTCGTGGGTTCGAATCCCACCGTCTCCGTCAGAAAGAAAGCAACCTTTGCCTGCCGCAAAGGTTGTTTTTTTGTTGTGAGCCACAGCCAAAAGAAAAAATGGTTGCGCGCTTATAGGCTCTCTTATAAAATAAAAGCATGACAAAGAATGGCATTATATAGAGTATCAGGAAAGGAAAATCATATGGATAATTTTATGTATCATGCGCCGACGCGCGTTGTATTTGGCAGAGATACGGAACTGGAAACGGGCAAACTGATTGCTGAGGAAGGCGGCTTGCGGGTGCTCCTGGTATACGGAGGCGGCAGCTGCGTGAAAAGCGGCTTGCTGGGAAGAATAGAGGCATCCCTTGATCAGGCAGGCCTTGCTTATCTGGAGTTTGGCGGAGCACGGCCGAATCCGACTTTGAAACATGCGGAGGAAGGTGTCAGAAAGGCAATAGAATTCGGTGCAGATTTCATCCTGGCAGTCGGAGGAGGAAGCGCGATCGATACAGCCAAGGGCATTGCGCACGGTACGGCGAATCCGGAGTACGATCTCTGGGATATCTGGACCGGAGTAGTGCCGCTGAAGCAGTCGATGCCGGTCGGGTGTGTCCTGACCATCGCAGCGGCAGGAAGCGAGATGTCCTCCAGTGCTGTCCTGACCAATGAAGAACTTGGGAACAAGAAGGGATTTGATACCGATTTTAACCGCTGCCGTTTTGCAGTCATGAATCCGGCACTTCTGGCCACGGTTCCCAAATATCAGCTGGCAGCAGGAATCGCAGACATTATGCAGCATACCATGGAGCGCTATTTTATTCCGGATTCCCATGCAGAGCTGACGGATGAAATCGCGGAGGGACTCCTGCGGACAGTCATCCGCAATGGCAGAAAGATTCTGGCAGACCCAGGCGATTACAACGCCATGGCAGAAATAATGTGGGCTTCCTCACTGTCTCACAACTGGCTGACAGGCCTCGGCAGGCCGAAAGATTTCTCCGTTCATAAGTTTGGGCATGCGCTGTCTGCCGCCTTTGGCGCGACTCATGGCGCTTCCCTGACTGCGGTATGGAAGGCATGGGCTGAGTACCTTTATGAGTCAGAACCCGGCAGATTTGCACAGTTTGCCAGACAGGTCTGGGGAGTGGATGAGGCAGAGACCTTAAG
>CAMHFW010000148.1 GCA_946184675.1 uncultured Clostridia bacterium
CCTTGCAGATTGCACCGCTCCTTCCTTTTGTGATATAATATTTCAGCGTGTGTTCACATGCAGAAGGAGGATATGCGGATGGCATATGATTTTACCGGAATACCGGATCAGTATGAGCTGATCAGCAGCGAATATATCGGAGAAATCCGTTCGCAGGCCGGTGTTCTCAGACATAAAAAATCAGGGGCGAGAGTCCTTGTCTTTTCTAATGATGATGACAACAAGGTTTTTCAGATCGGATTCCGGACACCCCCGGAAGACAGCACAGGGGTGGCTCACATCATGGAGCATACCGTGCTTTGCGGATCCCGCAAGTATCCGGCCAAAGATCCTTTCGTGGAGCTGATGAAGGGCTCTCTGAATACTTTTCTCAATGCGATGACTTATCCGGATAAGACTGTCTATCCCATCGCTAGCTGCAACGACACAGATTTTAAGAATCTGATGGATATCTATATGGATGCTGTCTTTCATCCCAATATTTATCTGCGCCAGGAGATCTTCCGTCAGGAGGGCTGGCATTATGAGATGGAGGATGAAGCAGGGCCTCTGACCTATAACGGCGTTGTTTACAATGAGATGAAGGGAGTTTTCTCCTCTCCGGAAGAGGTCCTGAGCAGGAAGATTATGGATTCCCTTTTCCCGGATACGACCTACAGTGTTGAATCGGGCGGTGATCCGGATGTGATTCCGGAGCTTACTTATGAGGCTTATCTGGATTTTCACAGAAGATACTATCA
This sequence comes from uncultured Clostridia bacterium, assembly GCA_946184675.1. GTDB lineage: Bacteria > Bacillota > Clostridia > Lachnospirales > Lachnospiraceae > UBA2912. The sequence continues at coordinate 741 of CAMHFW010000148.1, forward strand.
TCCTTCCAACAGCTATATCATCCTGTACGGGGATATGGATGTGGAAGAGAGACTTATGTTTATGGATGCGAATTATCTGTCGGATTATGACTATCTTGCAGTAGATTCCGCAATCAGGCTGCAGGAAGCCTTTGCCGCACCGGTCCACACTACTGACGTTTATCCGGTCGGACAGGAGGAGGGCGGTGATGCAGCTTCCTATCTGGCTATGAACTGGGTCGTAGGAAACAGCAGCGATCCGATTCTTTCACAGGCCTTTAATATTCTGGAATATGTTCTCATGGAGACGCCCGGCGCGCCGGTCAAGCAGGCTCTTTTAGATGCTGAGTGCGGAGAAGATATTTACGGCAATTATGAGACAGACCTGCAGCAGCCGTATCTGTCTCTGGTCATCAAAAAGATGGATCCGTCCAGAAAGGGCGAAATTGAAGAAATAGTCAGAAATACCATTGCGGATCTGGCAGAAAACGGCATCAGCCGCCGGGCTCTGGAAGCTGTGATCAACAGCATGGAGTTCAAGGCAAGGGAAGCAGATTTCGGCCGTACTCCCAAGGGACTGATCTACAGCCTGCAGGCGATGGACAGCTGGCTCTATGATGAGTCCAGACCTCTGGTCTACCTGAAATATGACCAGATTTTCAGCGAGCTGAGAAGCAAGTTGGATACCGGCTATTTTGAAGATCTGCTTCGCACATATATCCTCGATAACCCGCATGCCTCTGTGATTCTCTTAAATCCGGAGCAGGGACTGGCTGCCAGAAAAGAAGAGCAGCTGGCCGGGAAGCTGGCGGAGATCAAAGCAGGCATGACGGCAGAAGAGATTCGCGGCGTGATCGATGAATGCAAGGCTCTGAAGGAGTATCAGAGCCAGCCGGATGACCCGCAGGCGCTGGCAAGTATTCCCATGCTGTCCATCGAGGATATCAAGAAAGAATCCGAGCCTCTCTTCAATGCGGAATCCGACTATCAGGGCATGCATGTTCTGCATCATGATATCGACACCAGTCATATCATCTATGTGAACCTTTTATTTGACACCCACCACATTCCGGCAGAAGAAGTTCCGTATTTGGGCATTCTGGCAGAGGTCCTGGGAGAGATGGATACGGATACCTTAAGTTACCGTGAGATTACGGAGGAGATCAATCTCTTTACAGGCGGCATCACGGCTGCGACATCATCCGGGATGTACGGAAATAGCGGGGATTACAGGGCAAGCTTTGTCCTGTCCGGCAAGGCACTTTCTATGAATCTTGACAAACTGTGCGGCCTGATGAAAGAGATTCTGACCGGAACACAGTTTACGGATGAGAAGAGACTTCGGGATATACTAAGCCAGCTCAAATCCCGCAGCGAGATGACGCTGATGTCTGCCGGACATGCGGCATCCATGAACAGGGCGACGGCCTGCTTCAGTCAGCCTGCCTGGTACAAGGAGCTGACAGACGGCATCGAATTCTACCGCTTTACAGCAGAACTGCTTAAGAATTATGACAGCAAAAAAGATCAGCTGATCAAGGCCCTTGAGAGCTTGTCCCGCAGGATTTTCCGCAAGGAGTATCTGCTGGCGGATTTCACCTGCAGCAGTCAGGAACTGACCGGGGCGGAGGAAGCATTTGCGTCTCTGGCAGACGGTCTCTTTGCGGATCCCATGACAGAAGAGGAAAGAAGCCGCAAAGACGTTGGTCTTTGCCCTGCAAGGAGAGAGGCCTTTACCACTCCCGGCATGGTTCAGTACAATGCCTGCGCAGGTAACTTCAGAAAGGCCGGCATAGAGTTCCACGGCGCCATGTCTGTCCTGCGCAATATCCTGCTGACAGATTTTCTCTGGAATGAGGTCCGCGTCAAAGGCGGCGCTTACGGCGTTATGTGCGGATTCCAGACTTCCGGCGATGCCTATTTTACTTCTTACAGAGATCCCAATCTGGCGGCGACCTTTAAGACCTATGAGGCTGTGGCAGACTATCTGGAAAATATCAATCTGGATGAGCGGGAGCTGACCCAGTACATCATCGGAGCCTTCGGAGCGGCAGATCAGCCTCTGACGGCCGGCGGCAAGGGAGCCCGTTCACTGGGCGCATGGCTGTACGGCAGGACCTATGAGGAAATGCAAAAGACGCGCGACCAGATGAGATTGACGGATAATGAGACCCTGCGCGGCATGGCAGCCATGGTCAGAGAAGTATGTGCCCAGGGAAATATCTGTGTGATCGGCAGTGAGAGAAGGATCATGGAAGAGAAGGACCGCTTTGACTCTGTCCGCCCTCTGCTTGTGTAAATGAGGAATTTAGAGGAGAAAATGACCGCTATGGAAGAAAACAGCAATTATAAATCCGGTTTTGTGACCCTGATCGGAAGACCAAATGTCGGCAAGTCTACCCTGATGAACCATCTGGTCGGGCAGAAGATTGCCATCACATCCCGGAAACCGCAGACGACACGCAACCGGATCCAGACCGTCTATACCTGTGAGGAAGGGCAGATTGTTTTTGTTGATACACCTGGTATTCACAAGGCCAAAAACAAGCTGGGCGAATATATGGTGACTGTTGCGGAGAGGACACTTTCCGAAGTAGATGTGGTTTTGTGGCTGGTAGAGCCGACCACTTTCATCGGCGCCGGAGAGAGACATATCGCGGAGCAGCTTCAAAAGACAAAGACGCCGGTCATTCTGGTTATCAATAAGATTGACACTGTTGGAGCGGAGGAAGTGGCACAGAGCATTCTGGCCTATCAGAAGGTGTGTGATTTCGCGGAAATCATTCCCTGCTCCGCCCTCAAGGGAAAAGGACAGGATGAGCTGATCCGGACAATTTTTAAATATCTGCCCTATGGTCCTCAGTTTTATGATGAGGATACCGTGACTGATCAGCCGATCCGCCAGATCGCGGCCGAGCTGATCCGGGAAAAGGCTCTCAGAAGTCTCAATGAAGAAGTGCCTCACGGGCTTGCGGTTGTCATTGATCAGATGAAGGAGCGTCCGGACGGCAAAATCGTTGATATCGACGCTTCTATTGTCTGTGAGCGCGATTCGCACAAGGGGATCGTGATCGGGAAAAAAGGAGCTATGCTCAAGAAAATCGGTTCTGAAGCAAGACCGGAGATTGAGGCGCTTCTTGAATGCAAGGTCAACTTAAAGCTCTGGGTCAAGGTCCGCAAGGACTGGCGTGACAGTGAGCTGATGATCAAGAATTTCGGATATAACAAGAAAGAAGTTTAAGATATGGCCGGACCGGAAAAAGTAACAGGGATGGTACTCTCCGCCACGTCTGTCGGAGAATATGACAGACGGATTGTGCTTCTGACAACAGACCGCGGCAAGATCAGCGGTTTTGCCAGAGGCGCCAAAAAGGCAGGAAGCGGACTTACGGCAGCTGCCCAGCCGTTTGTATTCGGAGAGTTCATGGTTTATCAGGGAAAGAGTTCCTACACTTTCGTCAGCGCGAAGGTGACGGACTATTTCACGCCTCTGCGCGAAGATATGGAGGCCCTCTGTTACGGGAGCTATTTTCTGGAAATGGCAGATTATTA
>CAMHFW010000149.1 GCA_946184675.1 uncultured Clostridia bacterium
GCTTGCGCAGCTGGACCAGGGTCCGCATGGCCGCTGTGGAATAGCCGAAAAAGAGATCTTCCGAATTCTCATCATCAATGAAAAAGCTCTTTTCATCCGCTTCGGACGCTTTTCTTCCCGCTGCCACCGCCTGGCTGTAATCCCCATCATATTCTATGACCGTCACGCCCTCACTGCGCAGCAGATCCTTTTTCCACTGTTTCGCATCAGAAGACATATGGACCACTGCATGAAAACCAAGTCTGGCAGCCGTCCTGCCGATGCTGATCCCCAGATTGCCGGTAGATCCCACCTGGATGGTGTACTGGCCGTAAAATGCCTTAAACTCCTCTGAATCAATCTTTGCATAATCATCCAGCGGATGCAGAAGACCTGCCTGCTGGCCCAGCGTTTCTGCGATCTTCAGCACCTCATGAATGCCTCCCCGGGCCTTGACCGACCCGGCAATGGGCAGACGGGCATCGTCTTTTACAAAAACCCTGCCCCGAATCCCGGCGCCTTCCCCGTTCATATAGTCTTTCATGGCAGGGATCTCAATCAGCTGGGACTCGATCACGCCCCTCTTGGCCGCTGTCTCCGGAAATGCCTTGGCAATATATGGCATAAAACGCATAAAGCGGTTCTGCGCCGCTTTCATATGTATAAATTTATATCCGTTTATCACACTGCCTGCTTCGGTCTGTTCCAGTTCAGGATTCAGCCAGAGCAGCTCCTGCCGCTTCTGCAATTGTTCCAGAACCGTTTCTTTATCCATCATAATTATCCGCTCCTTCCGGTTCTATTTTTCCCGTTTTCACAGAATATAATCATTATAACATGAAGTATCAGTTTTTTATTGAAATTTTCCCGTGTCCGCGTTACAATGATTCCGTAAGATTTTTGTATAACGGACTCTAAAAGGAGGAATTACATTTGAAAGGTATAGCAAAGTTTTTAGGCGTTTTATATGCCATCTTTTTCTGGATCATGGTTCTTGTAACAATCCTGATTGCAGCCGCTGCTGTTCTGATTTTTATCGGACTTGATATCTCTTTCATCCGTGAGGCCATAGAGAAAGGCGCCATTTCAGTTTCCAGCCTGCAGAACTATACACCGGAGATGATTGCCCAGTTCCGCATGCCGCTCACCTTCCTGATGGTTGGCGTTGTCATCCTGATGCTCCTTGCCCTGATTGTTGTCCGCAGTGTCCGCAAGGCGCTCAAAGAGACCGGCCGCGGAAATCCTTTCTCCATGGTTACTGTGAAGTCTCTGCGCACAGCAGGCATCGTTTCCCTGATTTCTTTTGTTCTCGGAATCGTCTTCCCGATTGCCGCAATTTTCCTGTTCAAGGATATTCCGGACGTACAGTCTTCGACAACAACGTTCATTACCGAAGGCGGCTCCCTGATCAGCGCGCTTATCTATTTCCTGCTTTCGGGCGTTGCTAAATACGGAAACAGCCTTGCTCCGGATGAGGATGTCTTCCCTGCTCCTCCTGTTGCCGGCGATTACGACGACACAGAGACCTATTGATCTTTCAGATACTGCATACATGCGCAGGAACTGCCGCTTTTTGGGGTTCCTGCGTTTTTCTTTTCACCCGGGCTTCTCTTTTTCAAAAAGAGTTTCCCTTTTCATTCCTGTCGGAGACCTGCCATGAAATATCTGCTCGCCGCGATCAACGCCAAATACATCCATTCCAGTCCCGCTGTCTATCTGCTGCGGGAGTCTGTTCCTCCTGCCCTCCGGGGCCTTGTTGGAATTGCCGAATACACCATCAACGAATATCCGGACCAGATCCTGGCCTCAATTTTCCGGCAAAAGCCGGACCTTCTGGCCATTTCCTGCTATATCTGGAATGAACGGTGCGTCGACTGGCTGCTCCCGGAGCTTGCCAAAGTCCTTCCGGACACCCAGATCTGGCTGGGCGGACCGGAAGTCTGCTACCGGGGCGAAGAAGTCCTGCAAAAATACCCGTCCGTCACAGGCGTCTTTCTGGGAGAGGGAGAAGTCTCCTTCCCGGCTCTGGTAAAAGCCTTAGAAAGGGAGTCCGCAAATGAATCCATGACTTTGGAAGATGTCCCCGGCATCCTCTTCCGACAGTCCAACGGGGCTTTCCTTAAAACGGCTCCCGCTCTGGTCCCTGACCTGGACTCCCTGCCCTTTATCTACGACGACCTGACCCCTTTTGAAAACCGGATTCTCTATTACGAAAGCAGCCGCGGATGTCCTTTTTCCTGCGCCTACTGCCTCTCCTCCCGGGAAGAAGGCCTGCGCTTTAAGAGCCTCCCGGCTGTATTCGGTCAGCTGCAGTTTTTCCTGGACCACCAGGTCCGGCAGGTCAAATTTCTGGACAGGAGCTTTAACTGCGGCCAGGAACGGACTCTGGCCATCTGGTCTTACTTGAAAGAGCATGACAACGGCGTCACCAACTTCCATTTTGAGCTGGAACCCCAGCTTCTGACAAAGGATGAAGTAGATTTTCTGCAGACCCTTCGCCCCGGTCAGGTCAAAGTGGAGATCGGCGTGCAGACGACCAACGAAAAAGCCCTGGCCGCACTGGGACGCAGGGCCGATTTTGCCAGACTCTCAAGAGACGTCTCCGCCCTGCTGGCTCCCGGAAATATCCACGTCCACCTGGACCTGATCGCAGGCCTTCCCCACGAAGACCTTGCCTCTTTCCGGCAATCTTTTAATGATGTCTACCGTCTGCATCCCCATGAACTGCAGCTGGGCTTTCTCAAAGTCCTGCACGGGACGCCCATCAAAGAGCAAGCCAGGCGCTTCGGAATCTCTTATCTGGACAAAGCCCCTTACGAGGTCCTTTCCACAAACTGGCTGACCTACGAGGAAATCATTCATCTCAAACAGGTCGAAGAGGTCCTGGAAATCTATTACAACAGCGGCCAGTTCTCCGCCGCTATGCGGGTTCTGGAAGAATCCTTCCCGGATCCATTTGCCATGTATGAAGCCCTGGCTGACTTTTATGACAGAAATGGCTTATTCGTGCAGACGCCCGCAAGGATCCGACGCTACACGATCCTGCTGGACTTCATCAAAGAGCAGCTGGCCGGCAAGGATACAGCCCTCTTTGAAGAGCTCCTGACCTGGGATCTCTACCTGCGGGAAAACATGAAAAGCAGGCCGTCTTTTGCCCCGCCCGGGGTCTATCAGAAACGGCGGGAAGACCTGCACGAAGAGATCTTTCACTATCCGGTCCATCAGATCAGACCCTTCGGCAGCAATCCTCTGCCGGACAGGCTGCGGGAGACCGGAGACTTTCGGGTCCGTTTTGACTACAGCCGGCGGGATCCTGTCACAAGAAACGCGTCAATTGAACTCCTCCGGGAGATATGATAAAATACGGATAAGAATATCATGCTTCTCCCTTCCGGGAAGCAAGCAGACTATATACCAATAGAAGGATTTGGGGGTACTGATCATGAACAAGAAAATCGGCGTGCTCGGCGCAGGTACCTGGGGGATGGCCCTGGCCCGGCTGCTCAGCAATAATGGCAATGATGTAACGGTCTGGTCCGCGCTGGAGCGTGAAGTGAAAGAGTTTTCTGAAACCCGCAGACATCCCAATCTGCCCGGCATGGAGATTCCGGCTTCTATCGTTTTCACCGCCAGTATAGAGAAAGTATGTACAGACAAAGATCTGCTGCTTTTCGTGGTTCCTTCCGTCTACGTGAGAAATACAGCCCGGCAGGCAGCCGCTTTTATCCCGGACGGCCAGCTGATCGTTGACGCTGCAAAAGGGATCGAACCGCAGACTCATCTGACCATGACCCAGGTCATTGAAGATGAGCTTTCCAAGTCTGAAAATCCCCGGAGCGTCCGGCTTGTTGCTCTCTCCGGTCCCACACACGCGGAGGAAGTGGCACTGGACATGCCGACCACAATCGTGTCCGCGTCGCCGGATGAAGAAGCAGCTGCCATCGTCGCGCAGACCTTCAGCAGCCATTTTATGAGAGTCTATACCAATACGGACCGGCGCGGCGTAGAGCTGTGCGGAGCCCTGAAAAATGTCATCGCCCTAGCCGCAGGTATTTCTTCCGGTCTCGGCTACGGGGACAATGCCAAGGCCGCCATCATCACCCGCGGCATCCACGAAATCGCCCGTCTGGGCACTGCACTTGGCTGCGAAGCCCGCACCTTTACCGGCTTGGCCGGCATCGGCGACCTGATCGTCACCGCCACCAGCATGCACAGCCGCAATAA
>CAMHFW010000150.1 GCA_946184675.1 uncultured Clostridia bacterium
ATAATTTCTTATTGAAGAAAAGTATAGCATAAATTGCGGCCTGCGTCCACAGATGCGGCTTTTCTTCTTTTTGATTGGGAGTGAAAAAATGTCTATAGCAAGTGATACTATGAGGACACGTTCCGGTCGGGATGACGCCATCCGGGACGCCGGCCTGACAGAGCCGGCGGATGTGATTAAGTATAAAAATATACTTTACGGAGAAGACCCGGTATGGAACCTGCTGGATGTGTTCCGGCCGGAAGGACATAACGGAGATAAGCTCCCTGTGATTGTCAATGTGCACGGGGGCGGATGGGTCTACGGAGACAAGGAACTCTACCGCTTTTACGCTATGAGTCTGTCACAGCGGGGATTTGCGGTAGTCAGCTTTTCTTACCGGCTGGCGCCGGAAAACAAGTTCCCGGCTCCCATGGAAGACATCAATGCTGTCTTTACATGGATTGCGGACCATGCGCAGGAATATGGGCTTGATCTTGACCATCTGTTTGCGGTGGGAGACTCAGCAGGAGCCAATCTGCTGGGACTTTATGCATGTGTACTGACCAATCCGGCATACGCTGCCAGATACGACTTTAAAGCACCGGCAGACCGGATCCGTTTCAGGGCAGTGGCATTCAACTGTGGTGCCTTCCGGATGCAGCCCCTGTATGGGAATCCGGAGGAGACACCGGAGGTTGTGATGCTGATGGAGGACCTGTTCGGAAGGAAGTTCGGAACAGAGGAGTCCTATCTGATTAGTGTGACCAATCATGTGACGCCTGAGTTCCCGCCGACATTTCTCATGACCTGCAGTCATGATTTCCTCAAAGACCAGGCTCCCCTGATGGCTGCGGAACTGCTGCGCTGCAATGTGCCGTTCACTTTCCGTTTTTATGCGGCAGCGGACAAACCGCTTCTGCATGTGTTCCATTGCAATATGCGTCTGGCAGAAGCAGCCCAGTGCAATGATGACGAGTGTGCATATTTCCGGAAGTTCCTTGGATAACAGGTTCCCGGATAATGAAAGATCATTATATATAGAAAGCTGATGAGTATTCATGAATAAGAAACGGGATATGACACAGGGCAGTCTTGCTGACAAGATCCTTTTGTATACGATTCCTATTATATGTACCAGTGTCCTGCAGCAGCTTTTTAATGCTGCGGATATTGCCGTAGTCGGGCAATTTGTGGGCAAAGAGGCTATGGCAGCAGTTGGGAGCAATTCATCGATTATTTCTCTGATCATTAACCTGTTTGTAGGGATCGCGCTGGGCAGCAATGTAGTTATTGCCCATGCAACAGGAATGAGAGATGGGAAGGCCATAGAAAAAGCTGTACACAATTCTATCCTGCTGGCCCTTACAGGAGGTGTGATCGCACTGCTTGTCGGGGAACTGCTGGCAGGACCCATTCTGCATCTGACCGGAGTGCCGGCGGAAGTCTTTGATATGGCGGTTTTGTATCTGCGAATTTACTGCCTGGGTATGCCGGTCATCCTGCTCTACAATTTTGAATCGGCTATTTTCAGAGCCCACGGAGACACCAGAACACCTCTGCTGGCACTGATTTTCGCCGGTGTCATCAATGTGGGACTGAATCTTTTCCTGGTTGTAGTCCTGGGCAGAACCGTAGACGGCGTAGCAATCGCGACAGTAACATCCAACCTGATCAGTTCTATGTTTCTGCTTTGGAAACTGACGCATACGGATAAGGATATCCGCGTACAGCTGCGCCTGCTGAAACCGGACAAGATTATGATCTCCAATATTCTTCGGATCGGTGTTCCGGCAGGAATTCAGGGGTCTCTCTTTTCCTTTGCCAATGTCATCGTCCAGTCGGCCGTCAACAGTCTGGGACCGACCGTGATGGCTGCTTCTTCTGCAGCGCTCAATATTGAGGCCATCGCCTATTTTGTGATGAACTCCTTCAGCCAGGCCTGCACGACCTTTGTCGGTCAGAATCACGGGGCCGGCAAGTTTGACCGCTGCCGCAGGGTATTTAAGATATCTCTGGGGCTGGATGCCCTTTTTACAGGATCTGTATGTGTCCTGATCTTGATCTTCGGACATCAGATCCTGGGCATTTTCAACAGCGACCCGGAGGTCATTCGGGTCGGATATATGCGGCTCGCTTTCATCTTTTTTGCCTACATTCTGAGTATGGTTCAGGAGGTCGGGTCAGGCTATCTGCGGGGCTTCGGCATGTCACTTGTGCCTGCCCTGGTGGCATTGGTCTGCATCTGCGGACTCCGCCTTTTCTGGATTTTCGCAATCTTTCCGCACTGGCCGACATTCCGCACCATTATGCTGATCTATCCGATCAGTCTGTGGACAACAGGCATTATCATTTTGCTGATGATCCTCATCATACGTCCGTCCCGGAAGATGGAAGCAAGTGTCTCAAAAATGAATCAGGCCGTATAAAAAATGACACAGCTGATTTTGAAAAAGAGGTCGGTAAGACTCTGCTTACAACCATGGGAATAAAGAGAGAAGACAAAGCAGGAAGAAAGGCCTGGACAGAAAGAGGGTACCGCTTCTTTGACGCGCCGGCAGTGATCCTTGTTCTGCTGGATAAGTCTCTGGATGAGACCTGTTTCCGTTTTGATATGGGGTGCGTGACACAGAATATCTGTCTGGCAGCCATGGAGTACGGTCTTGGAACCTGTGTGGAGTATCAGGCAATCGTGTATCATGACGCCTACCGCAAATATCTGAATCTTCCGGAATCCAAACGTCTGGTTTGCGGAATCGCGATCGGATATCCGAATCCGGATTTCCCGGCCAATCATGTGGTATCGACAAGAGTAGACATCGACACCAATACCAGCTGGTATGGCTTCTGAAAACCTTTGAAAATGGACTTATCATAAGAATCAAAACAGGCGGAAGTTCGAATGATATACGGACTTCCGTCTGTTTTGATTGCAGGCTCAGGGGAGCAATAGTATAATGATTCATATCATTTGATAAGATACAGAAATGGGTTTTTTGCAGGGAAAAGGAGATATGTAAATGAAGGTACTCATGATCAACGGAAGCAGAAGAGAGAAGGGCTGCACCTATACAGCTCTTCATCTGGTTGAGCAGGTTTTGAATCAGGCAGGCATCGAGACAGAGATTCTCTTTGTCGGTAAAAGAGCAGTAAACGGTGAAATCGATGCTCTTGTAAAGGAAGCCATCGAAAAGATGAAAGAGGTGGATGGCCTGGTACTGGGGTCTCCGGTTTATTACGCATCTGCGACCGGCGAGATCGTTGCCTTTCTGGACCGCTTCTTCTGGAATGGCGGTGCAGCCCTGCGCTGCAAACCGGCTGCAGTTCTCACTTCTGCCCGCCGCGGCGGCACGACAGCAACTCTGGAAGTGCTGAATAAGTATCCCACTTACCAGGAGATGCCTCTGGTCAGCTCCTGCTACTGGAATATGGTTCACGGCAATACGCCGGAGGAAGTTATGCAGGATGCGGAAGGCGTGCATATCATGGAGACTCTCGGCCGGAATATGGCATGGATTCTGAAGTGCATCGAAGCCGGCAGACAGGCCGGGATTGATCAGCCGGAAGCAAAAGAGAAAGTACGGACGAATTTCATCAGATAAAGATTTTATCGCAGAGCCATCATAAAGACGCCAGCCGCCAGCCGGTCTTCTTCCTGATAAGCGGATACGCTGCATTCATAGAGACCGTTTCCTGCGTTTTCGGTTAGGGCAGCTTTCAGCGTGATCGTGCTGCCCGGGGCTGTCTGCCGGAGAAAGCGCATCCGGCGAACTTCAGCCAGATAGGGTGTTTTTCCTGCATTTTCCGGAAAAGTGAGAAGAAGCAGAGCAGCGGCCTGTGCCAGACTTTCGACCAGATAGGCGCCCGGGAGGACCGGGTGGCCGGGGAAATGCCCGTCAAAGATGGTAAGAGCGGGATCGATATACCTGACAGCCTCTATGGATGTGCCTGTAAGATCGGCACTGTCCAGCAGCAGGATGGGATCCCTGTGCGGAAGATAAGATTGCAGCTGTTCACGATTAAGATGCATAGAGATTCTCCTTTTTATCCCCGGCTTCCGAAGAGCCGGTTGATGTCCCGGTTAGAGCTCTGGCGGTCTGTACTGTGCTGCGCTTTTTCCATATCATAAAGCCGCAGGACTGCCATACATTTTTGGGGATCCGGCGGTGTGCGCTCCAGCCTTGGCGCAATATACATTTTGCTGCCGCCCCGGGCGGGTTC
>CAMHFW010000151.1 GCA_946184675.1 uncultured Clostridia bacterium
GATTCGACTGAAGCTGCTGATGAAAAAGAGCCGGATCCGAAAGCTGCAGAGGAGTGTCTTCAGTATGGAATGAAATTAGAAGCATCCAAAGATTTTAAAGAAGCAGTAAAATGGTATCGTCTGGCAGCCAAGCAAGGACTAGCGGAAGCCCAATACCGCCTTGCACTTTGTTATGAAAACGGTACAGGGGTAAGAAAAGCAACAAAAGCCGCAACAGACTGGTATCAGAAAGCTGCAGAACAAGGGCATGAGCTGGCCAAAGAGAAATTAGGATCAAATCGGGACTTCGCCAATGACTGGTTCCATCTCGGAAAAGAGGCAGAAGAAAAAGAAGAATATGAAGAAGCATTAAAATGGTATAAAGCCGCTGCAGAGGCGAATCATACCGAAGCCCAATATGCGCTGGCAAAATTCTATCTCTACGGCAATGTTCCTGCTGAAGAGTATGATAATGAAGAAATTGCCGAGCTGATAGAATATCTCCAACATCCGATGGCTGACTTATATCGCTTTAACAGCGAGCTGGATTTAAAAGCTCTACAGGAAGAGGAAAATGCCAAGAAGGCGCTGGTATGGTGCCGGAAAGCAGCAGAAGCCGGGCATGACGGAGCCCAGTATCTACTCGGTGCTGTCTATAGCTCCTTTTATGTTAACGGGCTGCCGCGCTGGTTCACCGCCCTCGGCGTGAAACAAAAAGCCATTCCAGACGATGACAAAGAAGCCTGGAAATGGTTCGAAAAAGCAGCGCAGGCGGGCAATCCGGATGCCCAGTTTGTGCTGGGCCAATGCTACGAAAAAGGCCGCCTTGGAGTTAGCAAATCAAAAGCCAAAGCCAAAGAATGGTATCAAAAAGCTTCAAGACAAGGACATAAAGAAGCTGAAAAAATGCTCAGCCGATGGTTCTGGTAGGGAGACAGGGGACGGTTCTCCGTCTCCCCCCTTTTGTAGTAAAAAAGAAGTCTGAAAACCAGCGAAATGCTGGTTTTCAGGCTTCTTTTTCATAACCGGCAGGATTGTGAAGGGGGAGACAGAGAACCGTCCCCTGTCTCCCATTATGTTTTGAATCTGAGAGGCTTTTGTGATAAAATGAAAAAAAGATTCGTCTGACAATTAACTTGCGACGTGAAATATTGAAAAGTATAATCTGGAATATGTCGGACAAAAACTGCTGATCGCGGGGTGTCCGCTTACATGGGATACTGAGAAGGTTGAAAGGAGGGTGCAGCATGTTACTGATAGGTAATGGACAGGTGATTACGAGGGATCCTGGTTTTCCTTATCTGAAGGACGGTGCAGTTGTGACTGACGGGGAGGTCATTAAGGCTGTCGGAACACTGGAGGAGATGAAAGCGGCCTATCCGAATGCGGAGTTTGTTGATGCTAAGGGCGGTATTATCATGCCGGGACTGATCAACGCGCATACACATATTTATTCCGGGCTGGCAAGAGGTCTTTCTATTGTGGGCAACAATCCCACCAATTTCTTTGAGATTCTGGATGGTACCTGGTGGAATATTGACCGCCATCTGACTCTGGATGGGACCAGGGCCAGCGCCTATGCCACGATTCTGGACTGCATCAGGGACGGGGTAACAACCATTTTTGACCATCACGCCAGCTTCTGCGAGATCCCGGGCTCCCTGTTTGCCATCAAAGATGTGGCCAAAGAACTGGGAATGCGTGCCTGCCTCTGCTATGAGGTGTCAGAGAGAGACGGCGAGGAAAAGACGCTGCAGAGCATTCAGGAAAACGCAGATTTTGCGAAATGGGCTGCCCGGGAAGATGACGATATGATCAAAGCCATGTTCGGCGGACATGCCCTGTTTACAATTTCCGACAAAACATTTGAAAAAATGGTCGAGGCCAACAACGGCATGACCGGATTTCATATTCATGTTGCCGAGGGCATGAATGATGTCTACGACAGCCTGCGAAACTACGGCTGCCGGCCGGTCAACCGTCTGCTGTATAACGGCCTGCTTGGCGACAAGACTCTGCTTGGCCACTGCATCCATGTGAGTCCGGCGGAGATGGAGATCATCAAGGAGACGAACACCATGGTAGTCAACAATCCGGAGTCCAACATGGGCAACGCCGTTGGCTGCGCGCCGGTGCTTCAGATGATGGCCAAGGGAATCATGGTAGGTATGGGAACAGACGCCTATACACATGATATGCTCGAGAGCCTGAAGGTATTTCTGATCATCCAGAGACACAATGCGGCTATGCCCAATGTGGCATGGATGGAAGGAACCGGAATGCTCTTTGAAAACAACCGCAAGATTGCGGCAAAATATTTCAAGAAACCGCTCGGCATCCTGAAAGAAGGAGCGGCTGCAGATGTGATTGTCATGGATTACAAGCCCTTCACGCCGTTCTCCGATGAGAATATTGACGGACATATGCTCTTCGGTATGATGGGTAAAAACTGCAGAACTACGATCATCAACGGCAAAGTTCTCTATAAGGACAGAGAGTTCGTCGGAATCGATGAGGATGCCATCAATGCCTGGACTATGGAACAGAGCAAAAAGCTCTGGGGACAGCTCAACCACCGCGAGTATTAAAACTTGTAAACACATGATTGATTGCCGGGAGATGACAAGATGGGTAAGAGAATCAAAAAGATCGCTTATGTCCGCTGCAGGGGAGGCAGTCCCCTGCTGGATGGGATTGACAAAAGTGCCCTGCCGGCGGATTGTCAGGCAATCAGAGAAATGTATCCGGAGGGGATCGCCAGCTGTCGTTTTGGCTGTCTGGGTGGAGGATCCTGCGTGGCCGCCTGCCGCCTCGGTGCCATCAGCATAAAGGGCGGCGGCCCTCCGGCCGTAGATGAGAATCAATGCGTTGGCTGCGGATTATGCGTGCGTGCCTGTCCGCAGAAACTCATAGAACTGATCAATCCGCTCGCCAACATCCAGCCGGCCTGCAGCAGTCAGGATCCGGGCAAGGATGCAAGGGCATTCTGCGCAAATTCCTGCATTGCCTGCGGGATTTGTGAGAAGAACTGTCCGGCGGATGCGGTGCATGTGATCGGAAACCATGCTGTGATTGATCAGGAAAAATGTATCCGCTGCGGCATGTGCGCAGTCAAATGCCCCCGCGGAGCCATTCGTGATGCTTATGGCATCATGACTGATTAGAGGGGAGGGGAAGCGTGTGCCGTATACATTTACAGTAAACGGAATCAGTAGGACGACTGAAGAAGACAAACCCCTGCTCAGATATCTGCGGGATGATCTGAAACTGTACTCTGTCAAGGATGGATGCTCTGAAGGCGCCTGCGGTACCTGCACGATCGTCGTGGACGGACGCGCGGTCAAGTCCTGCGTCCTCACCACCAAACGCGCAGTGGGAAAGAATATCATTACCGTGGAAGGTATAAGTGTCCGGGAAAAGGAAGCTTTCGTGTATGCATTTGGTTCTTCCGGATCCGTTCAATGCGGATTCTGCATACCGGGCATGGTGATGTGCGGGAAGGCTCTGATCGACCGGAATCCGGATCCCTCGGAGGAGGAAATCAAGGAAGCCATCCGCGGCAATATCTGCCGTTGTACGGGATACAAAAAAATCATAGAAGGCATTGCCGCAGCCGCGGCCATCATCCGTGGAGACAAGGAGATTGACGACCTGGAAAAAGGGCAGGATTACGGCGTCAGCAAGAGAGCCTTCCGCGTGGATGTGCGCAGAAAAACACTGGGATACGGCAAGTATCCCGATGATATCGGCCCGGAATATTTTGTCCCTGCCGACCATCCCGAGAAACTGAAGGAACTGGCAGGCTGGACGGATGAGGATCTGGCCTCGGCAGAGCTGAAAGCCGGCATGAGCATTTACCGCAAAGACGATCCGGGCTGCAATGCCGCTGCGATTGTGGACCCGGAGATGCCTCCGATGGCTTATGTATCTGCTGTCAGGTCCAAATATCCCAGAGCGCGGATCCTGGGGATTCATAAAGAAAAAGCCCTGGCCCTGCCGGGTGTACTCGGCGTACTTACAGCAGAAGATGTCCCCAATAATAAAGTCGGACATATTCAGCAGGACTGGGATGTAATGATTGCAGAGGGCGGGGTGACCCGGATGACCGGGGACGCCATCTGCCTGGTTGTCGCGGAATCGGAATACATTCTGGCCAAGGCAAAAGCC
>CAMHFW010000152.1 GCA_946184675.1 uncultured Clostridia bacterium
CCGAGCAGAGAACCGATATTCTCCGGACCATTTTCATGACAGGGAATTACAAGGAAATTGAGTTCAAACTCAAGAACAGGCTGGATGCGGCATCGGGTGAGAAATATCAGACAGAAAGCAGCATCGTCCAGCATTTCGGCGATATAACGGCCGGGAAGGATTCCCCGCTGGGAGAGGAGCTTTCTGCTCTCCAGGCAAATGCCTCCGAAACGAAAAGTGCCTGGAATATCGGGGAAATCATTGCAATCACAGACCGGATTATAGAAGCAGATACACTGGAAAGCCAGCGAATCAAAGAGGAGGAAAGCCGGCTGGATCAGGAGCTTGGCAAAAGCAAGGAGACCCTTGCCACAGCCCAGCTCAATAACAGCTTTATAGACCGGGCACAGAAACTCCGGCAGGAGAAAGCAGAGCTCCTGGACAAAAGAGAAGAGATGGATGCTCTCCGCAGCAGGCTATCCAGGCAGAAGACCGCTTCTCATACGGTTGCGCCTGTATACAGTAACTGGATGGCAAAGCGTAAAGAGCATAAATCAATAGAGGAAAAGATCGGGCAGAATGAAGGCTTACTTGCGGAGCTGGAAGTGCTGGCAGCTCAGAAAAAGGAAGCACTCGCAGCGGCAGAATCCAGGCGCGGCCAGGCGGAAGAGCTCAAAAAGTCTGCAGAGAGGATCGGGGAAGAGAAAGACAAGTATCTGAAACGTGACAGCCTGCAAAAAGATCTTACTAAGCTGGAAAAGCAGCAGGCCCAGTATGAGGCGCAAAAAAAGCAGGCAGCGGACAAAGAGGAAACTCTGAAAAGCAAGATTCAGGAATATAAAAAGACAGTTGGTCTGCTCCAGGAAAAGCCCGGGCAGCTTGCCGCTGCGGTATCGGCTGAAAATGAACTGACTGCGCTTTGGAATAAACTGGACAAGATCGACAGGGAAAGAAGAAAATCCTGGACGGACCATTCTGCCCTCCTCAAAGAGAAGCAGGAAGCCTATGAAAGTGCCAGAGAAGCATACGAAATGGCAATGGAAGAAAGAGTCGGCGCGGAAAGACTCTTTGACCGATGCCGTGCGGGTCTTCTGGCCAGCAAACTGGCGGATGGCGAAAAATGTCCGGTATGCGGATCCATTCATCACCCGGAGCCGGCTAGGCTTCCGGACAACAGTATCACGGAGGAGGCCTTGAATCAGCTGAAAGAAGCGGAAGAAAAAGCCAGAAAAGAAAGCCAGACTGCGGTTACGAACGCAGAAAAGGAACATGCTGCGCTTACGGAACTGGAAAAGCTGATCAGAGAGGAAGCCGGAGAGTGCCTGCCTGATCCCGGCATCGGGATGCAGGACCGGGAATACGCCATCCCGGACCTGCTTGCCCTGGTAAAAGAGCATGCGATATCCGCAGAGCAAAAGCTTGCTGCTCTCAGGCAGCAGATCAAAGACCTGGACAAAGATTGCAAGACCCTGACGGAGACGAGAAATCTGCTGGACCAGGCCCAGGGCGAAGAACAAGCAGCCATCGATCAGGAGAAGACCGAGATTCTGCAGAAGCTGCAGACTGGCAGCGGCCAGATCATAAAGATAAGAACTTCTCTGGAAGAGACCGGTACTCTGGGATTTGATAACTGGGAAAAGGCTGAGAAAGCCATGAATGAGCAGACAGCACAGGCAGAGAGCCTTTTGAAAGCAATCAAGGAGGCAGAAGAAGGAAAACAGGCTGCAGACACCGCAGTTGCCGAGAAAAAGGCAGAGATCAGTACCATTCGGGAAAATCTGGAAAAGACACAGGAAGAAGAGAAGCAGCTGAAAGAGAACGTTGATTTTCTGATGGACCAGAATGGATTTGACGGCATCGATCAGCTGAAAGAATACATGGTCGAAGAGACCGAAATCGCTGCCAATGAAACGACGTTAAATAAGTATGACACCGCGCTGATCCTCAATCAGAAGCAGCTGGAACAGGCGGAGAAAGAGGCCGAGGGGCGCGAACGGATCGATGTTGACATTCTGAATGAGGAGGCAGTTCAGAAGCAGAATCAGTTAAATGCAGTAAGGGAAGAGGCCGCAAATATTGGTATGAGGCTGAAGACAAACAAGGCCAAAAAGGAAACCATCCAGAAGCTGCAGCCAAAACTCGAAAAAGCCAGAAAAGACAGTTCCATTCTCCACAACCTCTATGCGCTTGTAAAAGGGCAGACCAGGAACGGAAAGATCACCCTGGAACAGTACGTTCAGGCAGCCGGATTCGACGGAATCATCCGAGCAGCCAACCGGAGACTGCTCCCCATGAGCGAGGGGCAGTTCGAGCTCTTCCGCCAAGAGGATTCTCTGGGGAAACGCAGCAGCACATTCCTGGATCTGGAAGTGCTCGACAACTATACAGGGCACAGGAGGCCGGTGGGCAACCTGTCCGGCGGCGAAAGCTTCAAGGCCTCTCTGAGCCTGGCACTGGGCCTTTCCGATACCGTATCCTCCAATATGGGCGGCGTGCAGATGGATGCCCTCTTTATCGACGAAGGATTCGGGTCTCTGGACCGCAAGTCCATCGAAAATGCAATGGATATTCTGCTGAATCTGTCCAGCAGCCATAAGCTGGTAGGCATTATCAGCCACCGGGAAGAATTAAAAGAAAGTATTCCCCAGCAGATCAGAGTAACCAAGACCAGAGAAGGCAGTACTGTCGAAACGGACTGCGGGGTGTGATTCTAAAGTGGGAGAAGTGCATGAATTACATTTCATTGGGCATGGAAGAATAGGAAGATGCTATAATAAAGCAAATAAAGGCAGATGACAAATGATAAAGGAGATTCAATGAAAGCAAGAATATGTCAAGGGAATAAAAAAGAAGTTCACACCCCGGCGATCATGTTCATACTGGCATTGGTCGTGACTTTTTTCATGACATTTGGAAGCATGAATTCCGTAGCATGGGCTGCGGGCAGCGATTCCTATTACTTCGGTGAAAGTACGGAATATGGGGTAGAAGGATTCTAAAGACAGATTATTATTGATCATAAGAGGGGAGAGGCCTCACAGACTCTAACCTCTTATTTAATAAGATTGAGATATGTGCCATACAATGAGAAAATCTGCAAGAAAACCCGCTGAAACAGCGGGTTTTCATATCGTGGAGCATACGGGATTCGAACCCGCTTATATCCCAGGCAACAGCAGAATTCAAAACAGCTGATTGTTCTGCCAATTTCTGATTCCGCCATGCTGCAGGATTCTTTCCGCCATTTTTCCCGCACCTGTAATACCGGCTGCCTGCAGTTCGTTTGCAGCGGCGTGCAGGCTGGGTTCCAGAGAATCAGCCATTTTATGAAGACGGGAGAGGGCAGTTTTTGGACTGATACCAATATTTTTGGCTTCTTTTTCCCAGGCAGCAAGCCCTATTTCATTCAGTTTATAGATTCCGCCGATGCTCATGGACATTTCGGGGGAATCTTTCTGATAAACCGCGGTACTTACCAGATCGTAGGCCGGAGCGAGCCGGAGGGAGCGAAGGTCTGTGGAGTAGAGAACAGAGAGGTTTTTGACATGGTTATCGGCATTCCCAATCAGCCAGTTAAAAACGGTAATGTCCCATAGTTTCATCAGATCTCTGATAGGATCTGCACTTGCAAAACGGATAAGATCAGCACATCTTTTCAGATAACTGTCATTGTTTTTTTCATATTTATCTTTTGAAGGGATCCCCAATGCCTGGGCCATGTCCTCCTGATGTCTGCGGAATGGGCAGGGTTTTCCGCTGATCATCCGGTTGCTCATCAGGTCACGGTCATACCTGCGCGTTGCAAAAAGCACATCCTGTTCCCGGCCGCTGCCGGAATCGATAATAAAGCTCTCAGGTACGTCAATTCCGAGCTTGGAAGCGGTTAGAAGCGTCAGCCTTTCATTCAGAACGATACTGTCCAGTCTGATATGGCTTTGTTTTACGATATGTGTGCTGGGGGCACTTCCAATGGGGAGAAACCATTCGTTTTCATCAGAATCGTAGTACAAGCCAACCTTGCCTGACGCGCCTGTCAGAGAAATATGCGCTTCTGTGACCAGCTGCGCGGACTCTGTGGCTCCTTCCGCAGCAAGCCTCTGAATGTCAGAGAGATTCATTTTGCGGTAAGAAGA
>CAMHFW010000153.1 GCA_946184675.1 uncultured Clostridia bacterium
GCACCATCAGTCTTGACGCAGAGCGATCGCGCAGGGGGTCCTGCGCGATCAGCTCTTTAGGTAAATCATAATAAAAGTCACTTGTTTTCATGAAACTACTCTCTCAGCTTGATGCCGATCTCTTTCAGTCCGGCAAGGATCTTGTCCATATGTTCGTTAACTTCCTTGTCCTCCAGGGTCCTGTCGGAAGCGCGGAAGGTAATGTTGTAAGCCATGGATTTGAATCCTGCAAGGATCTGGGCGCCTTCGTAGATGTCAAAGAGAGCATAGCTCTCCAGAATCTTACCGCCGCCCTGTCGGATCACAGCTTCAATCTCACCTGCGCTGATCTTTCTGGGTACGACCATGCTGATATCACGGGTCACTGCCGGATATTTTGCGATACCCTTAAAGTGACGGTCAAAGGTTGCCTTCTCCACGATGGAAGGCATATCAAGCACCGCCAGATATACTCTGGTCTTGATTCCGTAATTGTCGCAGACCTGAGGATGTACCTCGCCCAGATATCCCAGTACCTCGCCTTCATATACGATATTTGCCTGACGACCGGGGTGGAGGAAATTCTTTCCCGCCTTCGGATCATAGCTGATCAGGTCATGCATGCCGACACGCTCTAAAAACTCCTCAACTACACCCTTCATATTGAAGAAGTCGCCTTCACCGTAGAAGCCAAGGGTAAACTGCACGCGCTCATCCGGATAATCAATCGGCGGCAGCTGATCTGCCAGGTAGATTTTTGACATCTCGTAGAGCTTTACGTCTTTGTTTCTTCTGTTATAGTTATGCGCCAGGGACACCAGCATGCCGTTGACCGGAAGAGTCTTCATAATGCTGTAATCCTCTCCCTGGGGATTGGCAATTGTGATCGCTTTTCTGAGCGGATCATCGGCATCCAGAAGGAGCTTATCAAATACCTTAGGGCTCTCAAAGGAGAAGGTCATACCTTCGGAAAATCCGCAGAACTCAGCTGTTTCCTTGGCTACATCCTGTACACGGTGTTCGAAAGAAATAGATCCGCTAGTGGACTCGCCGCTGGGCAGAGTCTCGGGAATCTTATCATAACCGTGGAATCTGGCCACTTCCTCTGCGATATCAGCCATACCGATCAGATCCTGACGGAAGGTGGGAATGGTCAGCATACGAGTCTCGCTGTCATAGGAAAGCTCCAGCTCCTTAAAGTATCCCAGCATCTCCTCTTCCGAAATATCTGTGCCAAGCAGGTGATTGATCTTTTCCGGCTCAAATGCGATCTGTCTGGGCTCTTTCACCTTGCCGTAAGCATCTACGATGCCTCCTACAACCTCGCCGCAGCCAAGCATCTCTACCAGCTGGCAGGCGCGGTTAATTGCCGGAAGCACATTATTGGGATCCAGCCCCTTTTCAAACTTGGCCTGGGCATCCGTATGCATACCCAGTTTTTTGCCGGAAAGGCGGACATTGGTGCCGTCAAAGCAGGCCGCCTCAAACAGGACAGCGTCTGCATGTGTGGTGATCATGGAGTTTTCACCGCCCATGATACCGGCAATGGCAATGGGCTTTTCTGCGTCGCAGATCATGAGCATGCTGTCATCCAGCTGGCGTTCCTGTCCGTCCAGGGTAACAAACTTCTCCCCATTTTCTGCGCGGCGCACGATGATCTTATTTCCGCCGATGGTAGACAAATCAAATGCGTGCATGGGCTGACCGAACTCTTCCATAACATAGTTGGTGATGTCCACGATATTATTGATGGGACGAATGCCCTGCGCAGCAAGTCTTCTCTGCATCCATTCCGGAGAAGGACCGATCGTAACATTTTTCACGATCCTTGCCGCATATCTGGGGCAGAGTTCCGTATCCAGAACCTCAACGCTGACATAATCGTGAGCGTCTTCACTATTGCCAGTCTCCTCAACAACCGGAGGCATAAAAGGCTTGTGGAAGGTCACTGCTGCCTCACGTGCAATACCCAGAACGCTGAAGCAGTCCACACGGTTGGATGTGATCTCATACTCAATGACTGCGTCATCCAGGCCGAGTGCCTTGACCGCATCGTCACCGGGCTTTATGTCGTCTCTGTTCTTGAAAATATAGATACCGTCTTCCGGTGCATCCGGATACATATCACGGCTGGATCCCAGCTCTTCAATGGAGCACATCATACCAAAACTGGGAACTCCGCGAAGCTTACCCTTTTTGATCTTGATGCCGTCTTCCGGAGGTGCGGATCCGTCATGGCCGCCGGCAACCTTTCCGCCCACCAGAACAACCGGAATCACTGCTCCTTCGAACACATTCGGGGCTCCGGTCACGATCTGTACCAGCTCCTCTTCGCCGACATCCACCTGGCAGACAACCAGTTTGTCTGCATCAGGATGCTTTTCAATCTTTTCCACGCGGCCGACAACAATCTTTTCCAGATTTTTATTTAACTCGACAAAATACTCTCCCTTGGAACCGGAAAGGGTCATGGCATCCAGGTATTCCTGAGGCGTCACATCCGCAATTCCGGGAACAAGGTCTTTAATCCATTTTAATGATGTTCTCATAATCCTTCTCCTCCTTAGAACTGCTTCAGGAACCTGATGTCATTTTCATACAGATGATGCATGTCATCGATCTCATATTTTAGCATGGCGATACGCTCCAGACCTACGCCGAAGGCAAATCCCTGATACTCATCCGGATCGATCCCGCTCATCTCCAGCACATGCGGATGCACCATGCCGCAGCCGAGAATCTCGATCCAGCCCTCGCCCTTGCACATCCTGCAGCCCTTGCCGCCGCACTTGAAGCAGGTGACATCTACCTCAGCACTGGGCTCTGTAAAGGGGAAATGATGTGGACGGAACTTGACCTTGGTATCCTTGCCGAACAGCTGGCGGGCAAACTCTGCCAGAGTACCCTTCAAATCTGCAAAGGTGACATGCTTATCAATCACAAGGCCCTCAACCTGATGGAAGTTGGGAGAATGGGTCGCATCCAGCTCATCTGCGCGGAAAACACGTCCCGGCGCGATCATGCGGATGGGCAGCTTGCCCTTTTCCATGCTGTGCACCTGTACGCCGGAAGTCTGCGTACGAAGGAGAATGTCCTTTGTAATATAGAAAGTATCCTGCTCATCCTTAGCCGGATGGTTGGCAGGGATATTCAGAGCCTCAAAATTATAATAATCCTTCTCTACCTCAGGACCATCCACGACTTCATAGCCCATGCCGACAAAAATACGCTCCACTTCCTCCAGCGCGATGCTGTTGGGATGTCTGTGGCCAAGGCCTGTCTTTTTGGCCGGAAGTGTTACATCGATGGTCTCCGACTGCAGCTGCATCTGGCGTGCGATTGCAGCCAGACTCTGCTTTTTCTCCTCCATAGCCGTCTCGATCTCTTTTCTGACGCTGTTGACCATCTGGCCGAATGCCGGTCTCTCCTCCGGCGGCAGCTCTCTCATGTTTTTCATGATCGCAGTCAGCTCGCCCTTTTTACCCAGCTTCTGGACTCTGACATCATTCAGAGAATCCAGGCCGGTCGCTTCTTTGATCTGCTTCAGCGCTTCTTCCTGAATCTTGCGAAGTACTTCGTTCATCCTGTGATTCGTATGATTGCTCATACGCTCCTTTCAAATGATATATTAAGCGTCTGTTTATCTGGACGCATTTTTACAAATAAAGATTATACCATATAACAGCCTCTAGTGCTGTATATTTTTTTATTTTCTTGTCAGATTATACAATTCATGATATTATATGAAAACGCAATAACTACTTTATAAGAAATATTGAAGAAATGGAAAGCTTTTTATGAATAAAATCAAACGGATCATCTCCCGCTTTATTCAAAAAGTGAATAGTGACCATGTGGGTGCCTACTATTCGCAGGCAGCCTATTATATTATTCTCTCCGCTCTCCCTTTTGCAATTTTTGTCCTTTCTATCATTCAGTACACACCGCTCTCCTACGATGATATGCTCAATATCCTGCAGTCCCTGGCTCCCAGCATGGCAACGGATATGATCATGCAGATCATGCAGGAGGTTTACACACGGTCTACGATCACGGTCATGTCCATCACGGTTCTCTTCGTCCTCTGGGCTGCC
>CAMHFW010000154.1 GCA_946184675.1 uncultured Clostridia bacterium
TGGGTATCTCAACCATAAATACATTGTAGTAGACAGGGGACGGTTCTCTGTCTCCTTCTGTAAATATCGACAAAAAATAAGCTCGGAAATCCAGCAATCAGCTGGCTTTCCGAGCTTATTTCAGCACTTATTTCAGACAAGGGAGACAGAGAACCGTCCCCTGTCTCCCCCCGTCTCTTTTTAACCTTTAGATGTCTGCTTTCCAGAATCCGTGCAGGTTGCAGTACTCGTAAGCAGTCTGAGGAACTTCGCCCTCTGCCATAACGAACTCAGCAACCGGCTTCATCTCGGGCTTGAGATACTTGATGGACACGCCCTGATTGGTCTCAAGAGCGATGAACTGGATGTAATGCTTCTCCATCATCGGATGCTCTACGCTGCCAACCTGAACACAGACCTTATTTCCGTCAACTGTTACTGCCGGCACATGCTTCTCGCCTGCAGCATCGGTGCTGTTGGGAGCCAGCTCTTCCATGGTCTCGCCGCAGCACTTAGGAACGCAAACTTTCTGGTCAAGATACGTAATCATATTTCCGCATTTCGCACACTTTAAAACTTTCATCATGAATGCCCTCCTTAAATATCTTTTATCTTTTTATCATTATAGCACAAAAGATACAACACTGCTACAAATGCTTTACCTCTTGTGATACATTCTGTTCTCTTCTTCGTACTTGGGCTCGCAGCTCAGACGGATGCCCAGTTTGTGGAACGTTGCCTCATCTACGGTGGAAAGCAAAACGGTAGAATGCGCCTCACAGTCCTGCAGCTTGGGAAGCTGTTCCATGGCAAGAGCCGCTGCCTCGCTTCTGGCTGCTGTCGCAGAAAGCGCGATCAGAATCTCATCGGTATGCAGTCTGGGATTCCTGCTTCCCAGATAATCGATCTTGAGTCTCTGGATGGGCTCAATAGTCTCCGGGGAAACGATTTTCTCCTCGTGCGGGATCCCTGCAAGAACTTTCAATGCATTGATCAGAGCTGCTGCAGAAGAACCAAGCAAATCTCCTGTTCTTCCTGTCACTACCGTGCCATCCGGAAGCTCGATGCCGACAGCCGGATGCCCGGTCAGAGCCTCGCGGTCAAGGGCTTCCTTGGATGTCAGTCTGTCAGAAGGCTGCAGGCCTGCCTTGCGAAGGAGCAATTCCAGCTTGTTGCGGTCGTCCTTGGAATGGCCAAATCGCTTGTGATCGCACATACATTTGAAATATCTGCGGAGGATTTCCTGTTCGGAAGCCCGGCAGCATGCATCATCATCACAGATACAATTACCTGCCATATTGACCCCCATATCGGTCGGGGACTTGTAAGGGCTCTCTCCGGCGATCATCTCCAGGGTCGCGGCTACGACAGGGAAAATCTCGATATCTCTGTTATAATTAACCGTCATCTCTCCATATGCATCCAGATGGAAAGGATCGATCATGTTGACATCATTCAGATCTGCGGTCGCTGCCTCATAGGCCAGATTAACCGGATGACTCAGGGGCAGATTCCAGATGGGGAAGGTCTCAAACTTGGCATAGCCAGCCTTTACCCCTCTCTTATGCTCATGATAAAGCTGGGACAGACAGGTCGCCATCTTGCCGCTGCCGGGTCCCGGCGCTGTAATCACAACCAGAGGTCTGCTCGTCTGAATATATTCATTTCTCCCGAATCCTTCATCACTTACAATGCGGGCTACGTCATTGGGATAGCCGGGGATGGGATAATGGCGATAGGACTTGATCCCGTAAGAGGACAGCTTCTCCTGGAAAAGTCTGGCAGAATCCTGCTCTGCAAACTTGGTGATACAGACGCTTCCCACCAGAAGTCCGATGGACCGGAACTCCTCGATCAGACGCAGAACATCACGGTCATAAGTGATCCCGTAATCGCCGCGCATCTTGTTTGCCTCAATATCTTCCGCACTGATCACGACCGCGATCTCGGCCTGATCCTTGAGCTGCATCAGCATCTGCAGCTTGGAATCCGGCTTGAATCCAGGCAGTACTCTGGACGCATGATAATCGTCATAGAGCTTGCCTCCGAACTCCAGATAAAGCTTATTGTCGAACTTTCCGATTCTCTCTCTGATATGCTCTGACTGCATTTTCAGATACTTTTCATTATCAAATCCAATCTTCATAATAGGGTCTCGCTCTCTCTCGCTCTTACTACTCAACCAATAACAAAATTACAGCTTAGTATATCACAGAACCGCCTGCTTTTACAGATGCAGTTTTAAGATTTTTTCTCTGGGAAAGTGCAAATCTGCCTCTGTTTTTCTCAGCTGGTCGGATCCTCCCGCAGAAAAGCAAAATGTTCATCCAGGGCTTCCTTGGCCGCGGCAAAGTCTGCTCTGCAAAGAGCCTGGACCAGTCTCCGGTGGATCTCCTGAAACTGCCTCTCCTGCTCCTGCCCTCTCCTTCGAACGCCCTGACGGGCCTGGCTGACATTGCGGGTCAGTACTCCTCGCAAAGCCAGATAATTGGCAATGACCAGGCGGCTGCCGGATGCCTCCACAATGGTCTGGTGGATCATCTGATCGCAGAAAGCCTTCTCTTCTTCCTCACTGCTGCGCTCCAGCCCGTCCAGGCACTTGAGAAGCTTCTCTTTCTGGGCCCGGGTGATATTCTGGACAGCCAATGTAACCGCCTGCAGCTCCGCGGCATAGCGGAATACACTGATCTCCTCGAAGCTCATTTCATCCAGAGTATACATCATGGTCAGGATCTGGACCAGCTTCCTGTCCGACTCCGCCGCAATATAATTACCGCTGCCGTGCCGGTTCTCTACAATTCCGATTCCTTCCAGAATCATAAGACCGCTGCGGACCGCGCCTCTGCTGATCCCCAGCCTCGCCGAGAGATCTCTCTCCGACGGGAGTTTATCTCCCCCTGCCAGCTGTTTGTGTACAATCTTGTCTTCTATATAGTCAACCAGCTTCTCATAATCATTTCTTTCAACACTCATGACTGCTTCCTTTTTCAGGATCCTCCAACGCTTTTTCTCCCCCCTCCGGAGAAAAACTTCAGGTCTCATTATATAATATATCTGGCCGGATTTTAAGAAATTATTCAAAATTACTTTATTTAACTTTCATGAATCTTTGCTTGCATCTTCCACAAAGAACGAGTATTGTATACGTATCTCTTTATGAGGTTCATCATTTTGCAAATGAAAGAAAGGTGGAATCATATGATGAAAAATATATTGAAAAAAGGACTGGTTCTTCTCTGCGCCAGCGCCATGCTGGCCGGAAGCGCATTCTCAGCTTTTGCGGCCTCCGATGGTGACAAATACCTGTCACTGGGCGCGGACCTGAGCGATTCCGAAAAAAGTACTGTTTTAAAATTGCTCGGCGTAGATGGCGACGAGCTGGATCAGTACACAGTACTTACCGTCACCAACGATGAAGAACACAAATACCTGGATGACTACATCAGCCAGGATCAGATCGGCACCATGGCCCTCTCCTCCGTTCTGGTGGAAAAGACCGAAGAAGGCAGCGGTCTGAATGTAGAGACCTACAATATCTCCTACTGTACAAAAGGCATGTATGCCAATGCGCTGACGACCGCAGGTGTGACAGATGCCAATGTCACCGTGGCAGGTCCCTATGAGATTTCCGGCACAGCCGCCCTGATCGGCGCCGCCAAAGCTTTTTCCGAGAGCAAAGGCGTTTCTGTTGATGAGAAGGCTCTGGACAGTGCCCTGGACGAGATGATCACAACCGGTGATCTGGAAGAAGCTCTAGATGCAGATCCCGAATCTGTAGAAAGTCTGATCGCCGAACTGAAAAAGGAAGTCGCAGAGGGAAATATTGATCTGTCTGATACAGACGCTGTCAGACAGACCATCGAAGAGCTGGCAAGCAAGTACAATATCCAGCTGACCTCCGACCAGCTGCAGAAAATCATCGACCTTCTGGAAAAGATTTCAAATCTTGATCTGAATATCGACAATCTGTCCCAGCAGGTGCAGAATCTGACAAACAAGCTGGAAGATATGGGAGTTACAACAGAACAGGCAAAAAGCTGGTTCCAGAAGTTCCTGGACTGGCTCAGAAGTCTGCTCTCCTGAAGGGAG
>CAMHFW010000155.1 GCA_946184675.1 uncultured Clostridia bacterium
ATTGTGATCCGTCACGGCAATAATATCCATGCCGCACTCTCTGGCTGACGCCGCCACCAGATCAGGCTCTTCAAATCCGTCTGAATAGGTAGTATGCATATGCAGATCTGCCTTGAAAAACTGATTGCCATAAAGATCATCTTCTAATGCATATACGCAGGATTTGAAGAAAACATAGTCTTTTTCATCCAGATGCCACAATACACAAATCAGATACCTGTCTTCATGATCAAATACATAATCAAAAAGAATCTGATTATTAGAGGCAGTTGCTTCACAGGTAAACAACGGCGTCTTTTCCATTGCCTTGTAGTCATAATCATAATAAGGGAATATGACGATTTTAAAATCTCCGGAAATCCGCTGTTTTTTATATCTGGTCCGCAGACATAGGGTTGTTTTCCTTCCTACAGGATACAGGACCTCCTTTAATCTGTAATACTCATTGCTCATGGTTATTCTGGAAAGACCGCCGGCAAAAAAACTCTTTTCACGTTCCAGCATGGCTGAGTTGCGCGAAAAAATGTCTTTAACAGATGCAAGGGAAAGATCCTTTTCTTCAATCAGTTCTATCAGCTTTGTTTTGTATTCTTCCTTAAACCACATATTCTTTTCATAGAATTGGTTTACATAGGAAATTGCTTCTTGTTTTCCCATGAAATTCCCCTTTCTGCTTTATCCGCAAAATATTTTCCGAAAGGAGCTGATATATTCCAGACAAAGATAATAATCAAGCTCCGATTCAGTCGGCCCATATTTATAAGATATCCTGAAAGCCGGATCGTAGAAAGGATTCTCTGCTTTCACATAATCCATAAAGGCTTTTTCTTCGGCTGTATCCTCAAACAAAGCACACGGCGAAGTGGTTCCTGGATTCTTACCGATCAGCTGAGTCACATATTCATTTAGAAAAGAAGTACACATTTGTTTGTGCATGGCCTTTGAGGCTGCGTTTTCCTTCATGGTTTCGGCCCCAAGCTGCAGCATCCGCGGATCTGTATAGGGATACAGGCCTGTGATCCCGAAATAATCCAGCATGAAGACACTTTTTTTCAAAACAATCATAGTACCCAGCTCATAAGGATGATCGACATAGTTTGTCAGGTATTCAAGCTCTTTGATTTCATAAAAATGCTGATTAAAAACCTGGTCTGCGCATTCTCCTAAAAGTACATGGCTGATCCCATGCTTTTTTAACAGGCCTGCAAGAGCGTATTGCAGAAACACGCCTCTTTCATACAGATTTCCTTCATATATTTCTGCAATCTTTTTCAGGTGCCTTCTGATATCGCTGTCCACATAAGACTGATGAAAAAAACCCACTCCCGCATGTTCATACTGCAGCCGCGCGATATTCGTCTCGTCAAGGCCCCTGCTTCCGCCTACGGAACATACATGAACCGGAAGTTTTTTGTTTTGTACACAATGGTAAATGAAACTGGAATCATATCCTCCGGACAAGGCGATTCCGATGGTACCTTTCTGACTCACAGCCAGATCAATATAGGAGTCTATGATACATTTTTCTCGCGCATACATCTGATGAAGATCTACGCTTCCCTGTTTTTCTGTCACACGGCTGAATCTCTTTACGGTGATTCCTCCGTCTCCGACTTCAAGATACTCTTCCGGCAGCAGCTTATAGATGCCTTTCAGTAAAGTATCTCTGCTTCTGATAAATCCATTATATATAAATTCACAAAGAATATCATGATTCTCCTGGAAACAGCATTTGTATGTCAGGAGAGATAAGAGTTTTAATGAAGTAAAGACATAAAAGTTACTCTCATGCTCCATGTAATAAAGCGGTTTATTGCCTCCCAGAACACTTTGGATAATCTGGCTGTGGCAGAAATCTTCTGTTAATGAGACCGCAGTAAAGGTACCTTTCATTTCATGCCTCAGATGCGACCAGTCAATCCGCTCTTCCCGAGACAAAGCAAACTGATCTGAAAGTCCGTAAACATAGATTATCTGCTCCCCGTTTTTGAAGATCTGTTCTCCGGCTGTATACAGGAAACGAATCTTTCCCTTTCCGCTTATTTCAATCAAAAAACCCGTCATACTTCCCTCGTTTGTTCTGCCTTCTCGGCAAAATAGTGCTTATACTCCTCCAGATCAACTTTCAGGCTCCCTACTTCATCGCTCATAATAAAAGCACAGTCCATACATGCGGCCGGGACCTTTCCTTCTATAAAGTGTTTTCTGAATGCAAGCAGTTCCTCATGGTTATGGTCCAGTACTTCTTCTTCTTCCTCTTCCTGGATCCGGTTGTATGGAATCTCAACACAAGGCCTGACCTTTTCTGAAGAATTAACAAAGAATCCGTACCCGATCCAATGACATATTCCTTTACAGGATATGGTTCCTTCTACAGAATAGGACAGATGCTGAAATTCGCCATTCTCCTTCAATTCCAGATATCGCTCATGCAGCCGTTCATAATAGTCTTCGTCCTGATAGAAAGGTTCTTTATGAATGGCCTGTGCCTCACGCTGTGCAGCCGCCTCATTGATTTTTGCATCTTTCAGGATCATCGGGACGATCACTCTGACCCCTGTCATCGTTCCTATTCTTTTGGCTTCTCCAAGCATTTTACTGGCAAAATTCGGATAATAAATCAGTTCATCTTTTTCATTGCCCAGAAACAAGTTGGAACCAAGTCTTCCAAATCTGATCTCTTCAAATCCCAGTTGTTTCGCTAACTCTACAAGTGCAGGCGCTTCTTCTATATTCTGCCTCATGGCAACAGCTGACAGAAACAGCTGCACATCCGGACATTGTTTCCGAAGCAGTTTTGCGTTTTGCAGGAAACGATCAAAGGATGAGTGTCTTCGAATCGACTCATATGTGTACTGGCTGGCACCATCACAAGAGACATTAAGGCGGTAAAAGACCTGATTGATCTGCGGAAGAAGTCCTTCCGGAAGATGCTGCAGATTTGTCGTCGTGATTATCTTGACCTGGTATTTTTCAAATATAGTCAGCAGTTCTCTGATATGAGGATAAATAAAAGGTTCCCCGTATCCGTTCAGCATTATAAACTTACAGGAAGGGAAATAAGCTTCTAATTCAGCGAGCTTATCTCTGGAGATCACTTTTGCCGCACTGTTTTTTTCATAACAATGCCTGCACATAATACACTCGCAATTGCAGAAACTTGATAACTCTATATGCATCAGAACCGGAAAATGACTGTATCGCACAAACTGCATCCGGGTCTCATAAACAGCCAGTACATTGTTTGCATTTTTACAGATCTGGTAATCCCCTCGTTCCATAGAACGGTCTCTCAGCTGCAGCATCTGACTGTGATCAGCCAGTCTGTAAATGTCATTCTCATATTCCACTTCCAGATTCTGGCTGAAATCAAAATCAAAAAAGATATCCCGGTATTTCTTTGTAAATTCTTCTGCTGTCATCAGCATGACACTCATTCCCTTTCTAGAATACAGGATTTCTGATCCACTGACAGTGTCTGCACCAGTCAGGCAATCGTCCATCCCGCATTTCCTGCCTGAACATTTTATAAAGCTTTCCATTCCAGATTTCTTCAAAACTCTGTTCTGAAAGATTGCCGTATCGGTGCATAACATCATAACAGCAGGTTGTCATATTTCCGTGCAGATCAATATAACAGCGTTCCAGGCTCCATCTGCAGATATCGCCAAAGGAGAAACCGGCCGGCGACAGATCTTCAATGGTAACCTTTTCTCCCAGATAAGGTCTCAGATCAGGCCCTTCAGACTCCATCACATGATGAATCCTCTCATCTGCTGAAGCTTCTTCCACCTGAATTCTTTTGAATTCCTTTTCCCTTTGTTCTGCATTGATCTCCCTGCCGGTAAAAATCTCCGGCACCTGGATTTCTATCCCAAGTCTTTGAGCTGTTTCCTTCGCCTTTTCGATCTGTTCCGCCAGATAATGCAGATACAGTCCCGGATAGTCCTTCTCGTTTCCGATGACAGGAT
>CAMHFW010000156.1 GCA_946184675.1 uncultured Clostridia bacterium
AGCCCTTTGCTTATGAACTAATGGTCAGGACCCAGCTGACGGATTTCTGGTGCAGCCTGATGCAGGAGACAGAGGAGATCCGAAGACATGACAGCCGAACAGCGGAAGTAGTGAGCGAGCGGATCAAGCCTATGCTGGAGTGCATCAATCTGCGCTATGCTGACAAGCTGACCCTGGATGAGATTGCGGCTGCAGGCGGGGTCAGCGCCCGGGAATGCAACCGGATCTTTCACCGCTATATCCGCATGACGCCGATGAACTATGTCAATTTTTACCGGATCCGGATGGCAGCTCACAAACTGACCCAGACCAGGGACAGCATCGAGCAGATCGCACTGGATTGCGGGCTCAGCTCCCCCAGCTACCTGGCCAGACTCTTCCGGGAGGAATACGGATGCAGCCCGAGAGAGTATCGTTCGAAATAAAATACAGAAGATTGCTAAAAAAATAACAATATTTTGTTGTAAATAATCTCTCTTCCATTTATGATAAAGAAAAGGCTTGTATTGAAAGAGAGGAGAGAGTATGAATTTTGGCATTTTAGTCCTGCTGCTGGCCATTATCCTGTTCGGAGTGCTGGCATTTATGCAGGTGAGCGCGCTGATCCTGGCGCCTCTTGTAACAATCTTTGTTATTGTCTGCAGCCAGATGGATGGTACGATCCTGTCCAATCTGAAAGAATTGTTCATGCCGGCTGCGACCCAGTATGTGACCAGCTACTTCCTGGTATTCTTCGTCGGAGCCATCTTTGGCGCGGTTTACCAGTTTACGGGAGCTGCTGAGTCCATCGCCCGTTTTATTGCCCGCTTCAGCAAGGGCAAATTTACGGCGCCTATCATTTTCATCATCACCTGTATCCTGACCTTCGGCGGCGTGAGCGGATTCGTAGTATTCTTCGTAGTATATCCGATCGCCCTGAATCTGTTTAAGGAATCTAATCTGACCAGAAGACTGATTCCGGCTGCGATCTCTGCAGGCTGCTGGACCGTTTCCATGACAGCGCCCGGTTCGCCTTCTATCCAGAACGTCATCGCGATGAACAATCTGAATACGCCTTCCACGGCAGCTTTCGTGCCGTCTCTGATCGTATCCGTGATCGAGTTCATCATGATTTTTCTGTGGCTGGAGATGCGTTCCAGAAGCTTTACAAAGAAAGGCTTCGTTTTTGATGATAAGAGACTGAAATATCAGCTCTCTGAGGATGAACTGAGCACAGAAGGCAGAGATGACCTGCCCCACTGGATCCTGGCAATCATCCCGATCATTACCATTCTGGTTCTCTTCAACGGTTTCAAAATCCCCGTTGAGACATCTGTATTTGCCGGCGTTATGCTCGCTGTCATTCTGATGTTCCGCAAGGTTGAGGGCGGATTCAAATCCTGGCTTAAAGTATTTAACAAAGGCGCGGCTGACTCCGGTGTTTCTATCTTAAACACCGCCATCGTTGTCGGCTTCGGCGGCGTTGTACAGCACACACAGGGCTTCCAGAACCTGGTTGAGATGCTCAAGGGACTCAATATGTCCCCGCTGCTCTTTGTTATGATCACAGTTGCCATCTGTGCAGGCGCCTGCGGTTCCGCATCCGGCGGTATGGGCGTTGCCTTCCAGTCGCTGACACAGACCTATCTGGGCCTCGGCGCAAGCCTGGAGCACATCCATCGTATCGCAGCCATCGCTGCCGGCACACTGGATACCCTGCCGCATCAGGGCGCACAGATCACCCTGCTCGGCATCTGCAAACTGACACACAAAGAGGCTTATTTCGATATCGCCATCACCCAGATCCTGATCCCCTTCATCACCTGCGGTATTTTCATCGCTATCTGCGGTATGGGCCTGTAAGGAGGAGCAGCATTGCGGCATAAGATTCTGGTCTTTGACCTGGACGGCACCCTGTGCCAGCTCGGAAAAGGAATGCATCCGGAGGACGCAGCGCTCCTTCGCCAGCTGGAAGAGAAGGGGCACACGATCGTTGTCTGCTCCGGGAAAACAACCTATTATCTCTGCGGATTTTTGAGACAGGTCGGATTGAAAGATCCGATCATGGTCGGTGAAAATGGCGGCGCAGTCCAGTTCGGCATCGATTTGCCGCCCCGCCGCTATGCGCAGTATCCGGTCGATCCGGCGCAGAAAAAGCTGCTGGTCCGGCTTCGTGAAGAAATCGATGAAATCTGCGGAGACCGCATCTGGTATCAGCCCAATGAAGTCCAGCTGACTCCCTTTCCCAGGGATGAGGAGACCTTTGGAACAATCCGGCAGATCCTGGAAAAGCACGGCGAAGAGCTCAGAGATCTTCAAATCTACGAGCAAAATGACTGCTTCGATATCGTGCCGGCCGGCATCAATAAGAAGAACGGACTGATCTTCCTGAGCAGCATGCTGGAGATGGATTCATCGCAGTTTCTGGCAGTGGGAGACGGCGTCAATGACATTCCTATGTTCGAGTTCGCCGACTTTTCCATCCTGATCTCAGCAGAGAAGACCAGCGGACAGGCGAAACTGGTTCTGCCGGACATTCACCAGGCTTTGCAGTATATACTCGAAAACGAACAGTAGGAAGGCGAAGCACCGGGAGAGGGACTGGTAAATCTCCGACAGATAGTCGACAGCAAATAATAACTCTCTGAGAAAAATATAACAGGTACCTGTAGAATCAATTCGCAGGTGCCTGTTTTTTTGATGTCTGATTCATATAATGGGAGACCATAAGATCACGTCCTAAGCCAAGAGACAGCTTTTTTTGCTCTATATGGGCATAAAACTGATTCTAAAGCAATTTTTAGAGAGTAGTTCTTGGGGCATCATAACTCCTCAAAAAAATTTCTACAGGTACCTGTAGAAAATGCCTTGACAGGACTATTGTACAAGATTTATAATTTCTAACAGGTACCTGTAGAAAGTTTTTCAGGGATATATTAATTGCGGAATTCTTACAGAATCAAGTCTGGAGGAGAAGAGTGATGTATCAGGAAGATAGTATGGATAGAGCAGAAGAAACAGGGAAGTTTTCCCTGCAAGCAGATGAAAAAGATTTACAGGAGAAAGAAGAGCAGGTAAGACTACAGGAAAAACGTGATGAGGTTGCGGTTGCGCTGGATCGTCTGATGCGGCTGCTGCGTCGGGGACACAGGAAGTCGGGAAGGGGAAGAGCGGCAGGAAGGGTGCTGCGGACGCTCATGATGTCCGGAGCCATGACGACGCGGGATCTGGCAAAAAGTCTGGATGTCAGGATTTCTTCGTTAAATGAAATATTGAAAAAGCTTGAGGATGAAGGACTGGTTGAGCGCTATCGTTCAGAAATGGACGGCCGCATCTATGTGCTTGTGCTTTCTGAGAAAGGCAGGGAGCTGGCCGAGAGCATTCGTCGTGACCGGCTGGCAAGGGAAAGACAGATGGTTGCCTGCCTGACAGAAGAGGAGAGAAAAGAGTTTGTCCGGCTGGCGGACAAGATGGCTGAAAATCTGGAAGATCTGGAAAAATATGAAGACATAAAGAATTGGGAGAAAAGCAGACGGATAGATCGTTTTCAACTTGAGCATGATGCCCGGCTGACGGTAATGATGCAGCTTGCAAGATGTGAGGCTCGTGCCATGAAAAATATGGGACAGTTGGAAATGTATGATACGGAAGAAGCTGCAGGTGATGTCGAAGAAAATGATCAAATGAACGACGAAGAGATGGGAAAGAATCCGGAATAAAGTAGAAGCAGAGGAGAGCTGAAAACGAAGGAGAGCATTTAAAGGGAATGCAGCAACGGTGAAAGTGGCTGCAGGAAAGGAGGATGCTTATGGCTTATGGAATGGGACCGGGGGCCGGAATGGGCCGAGGACCTGGTATGCGGGGTTTTATGAGCGATGAGGAGAAGAGGAATGCACCGAAGGTGACATGGCCTTTGATCAGGCGTGT
>CAMHFW010000157.1 GCA_946184675.1 uncultured Clostridia bacterium
ATCGGCACAGGCCTGCAGCTGCAGGACATTCTGCAATTCAAAGTAGGCGATGTGCGCGGCAAAGACTCTATTTCTGTAAAAATAGGCGCCAGCGGCATCGAGCAGTCCTTCCGAATCAACCCCGAGCTGCAGCAGATCATTGCTGATTTCACCGAAGACCGCAGGGACGATGAATACCTGATCACAGGATATTCCAGAACTCTGCAGCCCCTCTCCAGAGAGCAGACCTACCGCGTATTCCGCAAAGCCGGGCTGGCAGTAGGCCTCAAATCCATCGGCACGCAGACCATGCGCAAGACCTTTGCCTGGAGATACTACAAGGAGACCGGAGACATCTACTATATTCAGAATCTCCTCAACCACGCATCCCCCAACATCACCTTCCGCTACATCGGTGAAAAGCCCAACATTCAGATGATGTATGATAAAATATCAGAGGATGACAATCAAAAAGCGATGCAGTACCTCCTTACGGATAAGCACGGCATCGCCGAAATAGATGCAATCATCGCTTCCCTCAAAACCATTCGGAAAAAACTGTCCGGGAAGCTTCTGGCCACCGATTTTTACGGAAAGACCGATCTGCTGCTGGAGAATCTGCGCGACACAATCAGGGACTATGAGCAATCATAAATCCTCTTTATCCCGCGTAGCCGCGGACTGATGGTGCCTCTTCTCCCATCTTTTTTTCACAATTTCTTTTTTCATGTTCTGAATCGCTGCAGCTTCTTCTTCATTGATGAACTGCAGCGTTTTTACTACATAACATTTTCTCTGGTCATCCGGCTTTTTGAAGCGGATTTTGCCCAGAATATACCCGTGTTCCGGACAAAAAGCCACACAGAAATGGGTCTTGGACTTTCCGGAAAACCAGTGAATCTTCTTGCGGGCGCTGCAGCCGCACTTGATGCAGCGGGTCGAGCGCACTTCCTTGTCAGACATGGCCGCGTCATGAGAATCAAACTCTCTGGACACATACTTGGCATACTTATCGTAGCTGATATAGATCTCATCTTCCACGGTCTTCGGATTCTGATAATAATCTACAGAATACAGAGGCTGAATCTTCTCTGCCCCCATCTTCTGCATCACACGGGCCGTATAATCCGCATCATGGATGGCCCTGTGAAAAGGAAGATTCTTCTCGATATGAAGAAAATCAACCGCTGTTTCCAAAGCAGCCGCCTGCTGGTCGGGCATACATAACTCGCGGAAAATTTTCTGCAGATTATAATACTCGAAGGGTCCTTCCAGAAGATCTTCGAGATGGTAAAATTTCATATTTCGCTGCAATTCGACCAGGTCATTGCCTCCCCAGGTGCAGAAAACAGAATCATCTCCGCACCACAGCATAAAATCCACCAGCACATAGGGGAAAGGATCGCTCCGATCCAGCTCCTCCTGCGTGATCCCGGTGAGATCTCTGGTCATAAAATGCAGTTTTTTGTAAACCTTTGGGCGAACAGTAGCACTGTAACGGTCGATTTCCTGCAGATCCTCGTCCAGCATGACAGCTCCGATCTCAATGATTTCAAAGGGGATGTGCGGGTTCACTCTCCGGCCGTATGAGCTCTGATTCCACTCAAAATCTACGACTATATAATTCATAATATCCTCATATACATATTTAACTCTGCAGGTTACCCTCCTGGACATAGTAGGTCAGAGTTATT
Organism: uncultured Clostridia bacterium; assembly: GCA_946184675.1. GTDB lineage: Bacteria > Bacillota > Clostridia > Lachnospirales > Lachnospiraceae > UBA2912. The sequence continues at coordinate 1,674 of CAMHFW010000157.1, forward strand.
ATAGCGCGCACAGATAGTAAAGTCTATCGCCCCACTGTATAAAAATCAGTACATCTCCATGCAAAAATCCTGTCTATTCCTCATTTTTTGGTCTTTTTTCAGAACATACACAAACAGTCTGTGATATACATAATATGCAAAAAAAGAGAGAACCCCATCTACGGTTCTCTCCTTTTCTTCAGGCTCATACCTTTTTATTCCGAATAATTATTCAATTGTAAGAATCTCGGAAAATCCGGTTACCTCAAAAATCTCTGAAATGATCTGGTTCACATGTGTAACCTTCATGCTCCCCTGCTTATTCATCTGTTTCTGAGCGGCAAGCAGGACACGCAGGCCTGCGGAAGACATGTACTCCAGCTTCTCCAGATCCAGCACCAGCTCTGTAACACCATCCAAAGACGCATTCAGCTTCTCCTCCAGCTGGGGAGATGTCATCGTATCCAGTCTTCCTTCCAGAGCAATCGTAAGCTCAGAACCATTTTTATTCTCATTAATCGTCATTCCTGCATCCTCCTATCAGAACTTCTTGTAAATAACCATCTCAACCTGATTATCTTTAATACCAATCTCAACTTCATCCGCAACATTGGCCACGATCGACTTTTCCAGCTGATCCCAGTCTTCCTGCGGTCCTTCGCCCTTCGCCAGGGCCGACTTGTAAAGGCTGAAAGACCAGACCCCTGCTGCTGCCGAATCGATACTCGTAACACCGCTGCCGGTCATCATGCCGGAATGCATCAGCGGGTCTCTTCCCGTCTCGTCCGGCTCCAGGGAACGCTCAAACATATCCCGCAGCTTTCCCATAAAAGTCGTCGCTTCCTTATTCTGTCCGGTCGTTGACACCTCCAGAAGTTTCTCTCTGAGCAGGGTATTCATAGCTGTCTCTGTTTTCAGATGCAGCTGATAAGAACCATTCTGATCCTCGATCCAGAAATCAGCTTCCCTCTTTCCGGTCAGTGCCCGTACCATTCCCATCATCTCTTCTGTCAGAAGACGCAGATGCAGGGCGTTCTTCGCCGGCAGAGACTTATAAACTGCCACGGCCTCCGCCTGAGCAAGCGCCTCATTAATTCCTGTGCCATCACTTGAAACATGTATCACATCTGTTTTCATCGGATTTCCTCCCATGTTCCTTCATTTTCGTCATACTAACACTATTATATAGCATATGAGACTGCTTTTTCAACTGGTAAGTGGTCATCTGTCCTCAAGGCGCCGTCCTCCCCTCAAGGTGCTGTCGGATATTCTGTGCAAACCGTCTTGTCAGGGTGCCGTTGGATATTCTGTGCAAAGCAGGCGGTAGGGCGGCTCGTCCTCCTCAATCTGTGGGAAACGCCCCATGGGCGGCAGGAAATTGTTATCCGTCGTATCATCATTGACCTGGCTGACCTCGCCGATCAGCACATTTCCAGTCCCCGGCTCCACCTCAAAGTCATGAAAAAGCCTCTGCGGGATGCTGATACTCTCTCCCGGCGTCAGCCGCACCTGTGTCCCCGCCGGCACGCAGACCTCCCTGCCATCCAGATGCACCGTCACCGGACTCTCCTGATCAAGCTGCCCATCCGGCGTCGACAGATAAACCCGAATCAGCAGGTTGCCGCCGCCCCGGTTGATGATATCCTCCATCTTGCTCCAATGGAAATGATTCGGTGCATACTGGCCCTCCTTGAGGAAAAGAAGTTTCTCCGCGTAGGTCTTGGCATAGTGGTCCTTTTTATGCAGGTTGCCATTGCGAAGGGTAATCAGTGAAAAGCCAAGCTCCTCAAATCTTCCCTGCCCATAGTCCGTGATGTCCCAGCCAAGCATATTATCCCTGACTTCATCATAATCATGCCCCTTACTCTCCCACTCCTGCGGGGTAAAATAACAAAAAGGCGGCAGCGCCACACAGTGCGCCTGCAGCATCTCCTCCATCTCCCGCAAAGCCTTATTAATCTCAGATCTCCTCATAAATCCGAAGTCCTCCTGTCCGAATCCTGCAGCTTATTCCATCTAATATAGTCCGCAATTATTATAGCACATAATGCATCTGTCTGTACAAGATCACCCACAGCCTTCCCGCCCGTCCCCGAAAGGACTTGTTAGCTCATCTCCCCCGCCTGCCAAGCCCCTTTGGTGGTACGATACACCCTCTCGCTCGGCCCCGAAGGGACTTTCTACCTCATATTCCTCGCCTGCCAAGCCCCTTGGTGGCACG
>CAMHFW010000158.1 GCA_946184675.1 uncultured Clostridia bacterium
ATGAGATCGACCTGGCCATGAAGCTGTCAGACCGCATCATCTGCGTCAAGGGAGACAAGATCTTCGCGGCCGGCAGACCGGAGGAGATTTTTGAAGAAGAGAGGATCCGGAACCTGTATGAAATGGAAGCGGGCTATTATGATCCCCTGTTCGGCAGCCTGGAACTGCCAAAAGTTTCCGGTCAGCCTCAGGTATTTGTCCTGTCCTCCAGCGGATCCGGCATTCCGGTCTACAGGCGGCTGCAGCGGGAGGGAATCCCTTTTGCCGCAGGCATTCTATATGAAAATGATGTCGATTACTGCGTGGCCGGCCGCCTGGCCGCCCGGGTGGTCAGTGAAAAAGCATTTATGAACATTACAGAGGAAAAAGTGCAGGAGGCGCTTGCCCTCATGCGGCGCTGCGGCAGGGTCATCAATGCAGGCATCCGGATCGGGGACAGCAACCGCCTGGTGCAGAAACTGATTGATGCAGCGAATGATATGGAGAAAGAAAACGGCAGCAGCCGTTTTGCATAAAGTAAAATAAAGAAACGAGAGGAAAATATATATGAAGAGAGAATGGTGGCACGGAAAGGTTGCGTACCAGATTTATCCCAAGAGTTTTCAGGATTCAAACGGCGACGGGATCGGAGATGTTCCCGGCATTATTTCCAGGCTGGATTATCTGAAGAGCCTGGGGGTTGATATCATCTGGATCAGCCCGATCTATCAGTCTCCCTGTGTAGACCAGGGGTATGACATTTCTGACTATTATGCCCTGGATCCGATCTTCGGAGACATGGACGATTTCAAGAGACTCCTGGAGGAGACCAAAAAGCGGGATATGCATGTGGTCATGGATCTGGTGGTCAATCACTGTTCCGACCAGCATCCCCTGTTCCAGAAGGCCCTGGCAGACCCTTACGGACCGGAGAGCAAGTTCTTTTATTTTATGGAGGGCAAACCGGATGGCACAGCTCCCTGCAACTGGCGGTCCTATTTCGGCGGCAGTGTCTGGGATAAGGTTCCCGGCACGGAGAATCTCTGGTATCTGCATCTTTTTACCAAGGAGCAGCCTGACCTGAACTGGGAGAACCCCGAGCTTCGCGAGCGGGTCTACAAGATGATGAACTGGTGGCTGGATCTGGGCCTTGCGGGATTCCGGATCGACGCCATTGTCAATATCAAAAAGGAGTCCAATTTCAAGGATTATCCGGCAGACCGCGCGGACGGCCTCTGCACCATCGATTACGAGCTTAGTGAGGCAGCCGGCGTGGGAGAGTTTTTTGCCGATATGCGCGACCACACCTATGGCCCCCGTCATGCCTTTGCAGTTGCGGAAGCCTTCAATATCAAAGAGGGAGAGCTGCCGGACTATGTAGGCGACAATGGATATTTTTCCTCTATTTTCGATTTTTCTACCGAGATCATGCAGCACACGGCCGGAGGCTGGCACACCACGCCTAAGTTTAGCGCGACCCAGTACCGTGACGCCTGGTACGCTTCTCAGGCAGAAATGGCTGACCACGGCTTTTACTGCAATATCATTGAAAATCACGACGAGCCACGCGGTGCCAGCCGCTATCTGCCGCTGGAAGGACAGACTGACGCAGGCAAAAAGATGCTGGCAGTCACCATGTATATGCGCAGGGGCATGCCTTTCCTTTATCAGGGACAGGAGATCGGCATGGTCAATCAGACATTTACCAGCATTGACCAGGTCGACGATGTCAATACCATCGATTCCTACCAGGTAGCCCTGCAGGATGGCCTGTCTGAGAAGGAAGCTCTGCAGGTGATTTCCGACCGGTCCCGTGACAATGCCCGCACGCCCATGCAGTGGACAGACGGCAAAAATGCCGGTTTCACGGAGGGGACTCCTTGGCTGGGACTCAATGAAAACTACAAAGAAATCAATGTTGCCGCCCAGGATGCGGATCCGGACTCTGTGCTGAATTTCTACCGTGCTCTTTCCAGGCTGCGCAAAGATGCCAGATTTGCAGAGACGGTTGTATACGGGGATTTTGCTCCGATTCTGCAGGAAAAGGATGCTCTCTTTGCTTTTTACCGCGACCGGCAGGATCCGGCACCGGAAGGAGAGTGCGCTTCCCTGCTTGTACTGGCAAATGCCCAGAATAAACCTTGCAGCTTTGGTATCGACCGGGATGGGTATGATGAAGTTGTATTAAATAATCTGAAGGAGTTTGCAAAAGACGGCCGCCAGATTACTTTGCAGCCCTGGCAGGCAGTGATTCTTTGCTGAGGATAAAAGGATATGAATAATCAAGTGAATGAAGTGAATCATCATACCAGGGAAAAGGTTACGATCGGCCTGATGCTGATCGCCATCGGTATTGTATACGGCGACATTGGTACATCTCCTATGTACGTGATGAAGTCGATCCTGGAAGGAAACGGCGGCATTGCCAATGTGGACAGCAATTTCATTGTCGGAGCCTTTTCCCTTGTCATCTGGACCATTACCCTGCTGACGACAGTCCAGTTTGTGCTGATCGCCATGAAGGCGGACAACAACGGGGAGGGCGGTATCTTTGCTCTCTATAGTCTGGTCCGCAAACACGGAAAGTGGCTGATCCTGGTCACCATGATTGGCGGCGCTACCATGCTGGCGGACGGTATCCTGACGCCTGCGGTTACGGTTACCAATGCCATCGACGGTCTGAAAAGTATCGAATCTGTCAACCGGGTCCTGGGCAGCAACCAGTGGTATGTGGTAGCAATCGTTCTGGTCATTCTGGCTGTCCTGTTCGGCGTGCAGCACGCCGGCACCAGCAAGATCGGCACGGCCTTTGGTCCTGCCATGCTGGTCTGGTTCCTCTTTCTGGGCATTACCGGCGCCATCAATATGACACAGGATCTGTCTATCTGGAGAGCCATCAACCCTATGTACGCCATTCAGGTCCTGACAAGTCGGCTTTATGATTCTGGGAAGCGTCTTCCTGTCAACGACCGGCGCCGAGGCACTCTATTCCGATATGGGCCATGTCGGCAGAGGCAATATCTACGCCAGCTGGCCTTTTGTCAAGATCTGCCTCCTGCTCAACTACGCCGGACAGTGCGCCTGGATCATCAGCCATCAGGGAGACCAGTCTTTATATGCAATCGAGAGCATGAATCCCTTTTTCCAGATGCTGCCGGTCAATATGCGTGCCTTCGCGGTAGCGCTCAGCGCCCTGGCAGTGATCATTGCCTCCCAGGCTCTGATCACCGGTTCCTACACGCTGGTATCTGAGGCCATCAATCTGGATCTGCTGCCGCATATGCAGATCCGCTATCCATCGGTCACAAAGGGACAGCTCTACATCGGTCTGGTCAATACCATTATGTGGGCAGGAACCTCTTTCGTGGTCATCTATTTCCGCTACAGCTCCCGCATCGAGAATGCTTACGGTCTGGCTATCACGGTATCCATGCTGATGACGACGCTTCTTCTGGTTGTTTATCTGATGAAGATCAAGGGGAAGAAGCTGCTGGGAATTCTGACGGGTGTGATTTTTGGCGCTCTGGAGTTTGCTTTCTTCATCTCCAGCTGCGGCAAATTTATCCACGGCGGTTATATCGCGGTCATTATTTCCCTGATTCTTTTTGCCATCATGATTGTCTGGTACCGGGGGACTATTATTGAGACCGAACACCGGGTGACCCTGCACATGCGTGATTATGTGGAAAACATCAGACGACTGAGAGAGGACAAAGAAATTCCCAAATTTACGGACAACATGGTATTTTTCTCCTCTAGTAAAGATCCGGAGTCTATTGAGCGGGATATTCTGTATTCCATATTGGATAAGGATTCCAAGCGGGCTTCGGCTTACTGGTTCCTGCATGTCAATGTCACCAACCAGCCGCATGACCACGG
>CAMHFW010000159.1 GCA_946184675.1 uncultured Clostridia bacterium
TCAGTCAGATTACAGTAGATGAGATGCTGCAGAAACTGCAGAAAAGCATAAAGGATCAGAAGTGATTATGGATATCAAAGAATTGCGAAAAGCACTGGATGAGACTGATCAGGCTCTTACCAGTCTATATCAGAAGCGTCTGGCCATTACAGAGGAAGTGGCCCTCAGCAAGCTCAAAAGCGGCAAGGCAGTCCTGGATCAGGAACGGGAGCTGCAGGTGCTTGCCAGGGCAGCGGAAAGAGTTTCCGGTCCGCAGGATAAAAAGAGTGTCAGAGCTCTCTATAAGCATATTATGAATGTCAGCAGAAACCGTCAGTACGAACTGATTGCGGACAGCAGGGGGGAGGACTTTGGTTTTGAGAAGGCTCCGCTCCGGAAAGAGGGAGCCAGAATCGTCTATCAGGGAGTAGAAGGCGCCTACAGCTATCAGGCAGTTCTGGGGTATTTCGGATCTGTTGAAAACGCTTATCATGTACCTGCCTTTGAGGATGTCATGAAAGAGATTGCGGACGGACGGGCTGATTACGGCATATTGCCGGCAGAGAACAGTTCTACAGGCATTATTACACAGGTCTATGACCTGCTGAATCGTTATGACGTTTATATTGCAGCCAAATACGTAGTCCGTGTGGAGCATGCCCTTTTGGGAATCCCGGGAGGAGACATTGCTTCTGTAAAAAAAGTGTATTCACATCCTCAGGGACTGCTGCAGTGCAGCAGATTTCTGACAGAACATAACGACTGGGAACAGATCAGCATGAAAAACACTGCTGTGAGTGCCCAGAAGATCCTCCGGGACGCAGATTCGTCCCAGGCGGCGATCTGCAGTCCGAAAGCTGCCGGTATCTACGGACTGGATATCCTGCAGGAAAATATCAGTGATAATAACAACAATTCTACACTGTTTCTGATCCTGGGCAGCAGGAAGTGCTATGAAAAAGATGCCAATGAGATCAGTATATCCTTTATAGCTCCTCATGAAACAGGAAGTCTCTATCAGATCCTTGGCTTTATCAACAATAATAATCTGAATATGACTAAGATCGAATCCCGGCCCATTGCGGGAGAAAAATGGAAATACAGGTTTTTTATAGATTTTATCGGGAGTCTCAGGGATCCTTCGGTCCGCGGAGCATTGACTGCAATACGGGAGGAGACAGATCAGTTTAAGATACTCGGAAACTATATCAGGGTGAATTGAGGAATAGAAAATGGCTTTGAAAACATTTGCGGCGATCCATGTAGGATCCGGAGAAGTTTATCTGAAAATATTTGAACTGTCCCGCAAATCAGGGCTGCAGGTCATTGATTATGCCCGCTACTATATCGAGCTTGGCGGAGATACATTCTCAAAAGGTTATATCAGTCATGAACTGGTGTATGAGCTTTGCAGCGTGCTTAAGGGGTTTCGCATCAAGATGGATGAATACGGAATCACTGATTATGTGGCTTATGCCGGGAGTGCTGTCCGGGAGGCAGGAAACTGCGAACTGATCCTGGATCAGATCCGCATCAGAACCGGTCTGAAAGTTACCTGTGTGGATAATGCGGAACAGAGTTTTCTGATGCTCAAAGCTGCCGCCGGAAGCATACCGCCTTTTGAAAAGCTGATTCGGGAAGGCGCCGTTATAGTCGACATGGGAGCCGGAAGCCTGCAGGTTACGATCTACGATGCGGGAAAGCTGATTTTCACACATGCGTTTAAGCTTGGCGCACTGAGAATCCGGGAACTGCTCAGTGATCTGGAGAGCCAGACTTCGGACTTCAATTCTGTCATGAATGATTATGTCGGAAATGAGTTCGACACTTTTTCTGCGATGGTAGAGGAAACTTCCGGGATTTCTCATCTGATTGCAATCGGTGAGGAAGTCTATCCGGTACTTGCCATTAAAAGGACAGAGGGAGAAACGGGCAGTTTCAAGCCGGAAAAGCTGGATCAGTATTATGACAGGATCAAGAATATGGGATTTGACGAAATCGCAGAAAAATATGCCATTCCATTTGAAGCGGCCACTCTGATCAAGCCGGAGATGGTTGTATACGCCAGTCTGCTCCGTGTTATGCACGCAGATATGATCTGGTTCAGCCGCGTCAATTTATGTGACGGGATTGCAGCAGAATATTTTGAAAGCCAGAATACTATGAAAGCCGGGCATGATTTTACAACAGATATCCGTAATCATGCCAGAGCGATTTCTGCGCATTATGACTGCGACAATGCACATACAGATAATGTTTCCAGGCATGCCATGAATATATTTGACGGTCTGCAGAAGTATGCAGTACTCAGTTCACGGGACAGGCTTCTTCTGGAAATCGCCTGCCTGCTGCATGACAGCGGGAAATATGTCAATATGTCAGCAGGTGCAGAATTCAGCTGGTATATCGTGCTTGCGACAGAGTTTGTCGGGATCTCCCTGTCAGAAAAACAGATTATTGCCGGGATCATCCGCTATCATACCTGGTCCGAAATACCTATGCCGGCTGATCTGGCAATCAATATGGGGCATGATGATTATATCCGTATGCTGAAGCTGGCTGCTATTTTGCGTATCGCGCGCGCCATGGACAGAAGTCACAAGCAGAAGATGAAGAAGACTGTGATTACTGTGAAGGATAAAAAACTGGTTATCCGGGCAGATACGATCAATGATATCACGCTCGAACAAAGCATGGTGGATGAAAAAGCAAGCTACTTTGAAGCAGTTTACGGATTAAGACCGGTACTCCGGATGAAAAAGAGGTAAGGAATCATGAATGATCAGTTTAGGAAAGCATCCAATTACAGAAACAGAGAGCTGAGCTGGCTGGAGTTTGACAATCGTGTTCTGGGTGAGGCAAGGGACAAGTCTCTGCCCCTGTTTGAGCGACTGAAATTCCTGAGCATCACTTCTTCCAATCTGGATGAATTTTTCATGATTCGTGTAGCGTCTCTGAAAGATATGGTAAATGCCGGTTATCAGAAAAAGGATATCGCAGGCATGACCGCCCAGGAACAGATCGACAAGATCAGTGAGAGGACACATGAGCTTGTAGCGCTTCAGTACAGTACCTACAACCGGTCTTTTCTGCCTGCCCTCCGCCAGAATCATTTTATCATCGTGGACAAATATGAAGATCTTACTCCGGAACAAAAGACCTTTGCAGACAGCTATTTTACCAGAGAAGTTTACCCTGTCTTAACACCTATGGCTGTAGATTCCTCCCGGCCATTTCCTCTGATCCGCAATAAAACTCTGAATATAGGTGCTTTAATCCGTGATAACAGCACTTCCGGCAAGAAGTATGATTTTGCGACGGTTCAGGTTCCTTCTGTTCTGCCGCGCTTTGTGACCATCCCCTCTGCACAGGAAGGTGATGTGACCATCATCCTGCTGGAGCAGATCATAGAAGGTAATATTCAGAAACTCTTTCTGGGATATGAGGTGCTCTGTGCGCACCCCTACCGGATCATGAGAAATGCCGACCTTTCTATTGATGAGGATGAAGCAGCCGACCTTCTCAAGGAGATCCAGAAACAGCTTAAGAGAAGACAGTGGGGAGAAGTGATCCGCCTGGAAGTGGAGGATCATGTAGATAAGAGACTGTTAAAAATCCTCAAAAAGAATCTGGAAATCAAAGACAGCGCCATTTATCTGATTGGCGGACCGCTGGATCTGACTTTCCTGATGAAGGTCAGCGGGATGGAAGGCTTTGAGCACCTGCGCTATCCCAAATATATCCCCCAGCCGGTACCGGGGATGAATACAGAAGAAGATATCTTCTCGC
>CAMHFW010000160.1 GCA_946184675.1 uncultured Clostridia bacterium
CCCTGCATGACTGGCAAATCATGCAGGGCTATGTTATAATCTAAAATCGGGTTATAAGCAGACCTGTAAGAGGATGGAAAAGGAGAGTCAGCCCCATGGAATACTGGGATATTTATGATAAAAACAAGCAGCTGACCGGAAGGACCATGCTGCGCAATGACTGGTGCCTGAAGGATGATGAGTATCATCTTTCCGTGCTTGGGGTCATCCGGCGGACAGACGGCAGGTATCTGATCACGAAAAGAAAGATGAACAAGCAATGGGCACCAGGCTGGTGGGAAGTATCCGGCGGCGGCGTCATGGCCGGCGAGACTTCCAGGCAGGCAGTGCTCCGCGAAGTCCGGGAGGAGACCGGACTGGATGTTTCCGCATGTGAGAGCCGGCTGGCTCTGACTTACCACCGGGAAAACCCCGGTAAGGGAGACAATTATTTCGTGGATGTCTATCTTTTCCATATGGATTTCGAGGAAAAGGATGTCCGGATTCAGGAGGCAGAGGCAACAGATTTCCGCATCGCGGATGCAAAGGAAATCAAAGCACTGGCGGATGAAGGTATCTTTTTGCATTATGACAGCATCAGGCAGGTATTTTACTGATGGAAGATAAGAATCACAAACAAGAAGAACGGATTCGAAAACAGCTTGCTTTCAGCGTGGAAATCGATAAGGAAAAAGAAATCGGCCGTCAGACTTACCTGGCCAGCGGAAGCAGGAAGGAAGATGACGCCGAGCATGCCTGGCATATGGCCATCATGGCATATCTGCTCCGGGAGCATGCCAATGAGAAGATCGATATCCTGCGCACGATTATGATGATTCTGACTCATGATCTGGTTGAGGTCTACGCAGGTGATACCTATGCTTATGACGAAGAGGGAAAGAAGTCGCAAAAGCAGCGCGAGCTGGCAGCAGCGGACAAACTGTATCCCATTCTGCCGGAGGATCAGGCAGAGGAAATGCGGGCCCTCTGGGATGAATTTGAGGCGGGGCAGACGCCGGAGGCCAAGTTTGCCCATGCCATGGATAATCTGCAGCCTATGATTCTCAATGTAGCCTCCGACGGGATCTCCTGGACGGAAAAAGATGTGTATCTGCAGCAGGTGTTAGACCGCAATGCCTGCACGCATGAGGGGTCGGAAATCCTTTGGGACTATGCCGTGGACAAGTACCTCAGGTCAAGTGTGGAGAAAAAATGGCTGATTGCCTCGGAAGAGGAGAAAAAGGCCTTATAATAAATAAAAGACATGACAAAAGATAACGGAGAGTTTACAATAATAAGAGTGACTGCGCGGCGGTCATCATATATGTGTACGAGGTGAAAAAAATGCTTGAACTAAAGAACATTTCTTTCGGTGTCGACGGAGAAGAAGGCAAGAAAGAAATCATCAGGGATATCTCCCTGACCATAAATGAAAAACAGTTTGTGGTAATTACAGGCCCCAACGGCGGCGGCAAGTCTACTCTGGCCAAGCTGATCGCGGGCATAGAGAAACCGACCTCCGGACAGATTCTTCTGGACGGAGAGGATATTACTGACCTGAGCATCACAGAGCGCGCCAGGAAGGGCATCAGCTTTGCTCTGCAGCAGCCGGTCCGCTTTAAGGGAATCGAGGTTTATGACCTGCTGCGGATTGCTTCCGGCAAATTTATTTCCATCACAGATGCCTGTGAGTACCTTTCTGAGGTAGGGCTCTGTGCCAGAGATTATATTAATCGTGAGGTTAACTCCTCTCTTTCGGGCGGCGAACTCAAGCGTATCGAGATTGCGACCGTTCTTGCACGTAATACGAGACTTTCCGTTTTTGATGAGCCGGAGGCCGGCATTGACCTCTGGAGCTTCCAGAACCTGATTAAGGTATTCGAACGTATGCAGGAGACCCATAAAGATGGCTCCATCCTGATCATTTCTCATCAGGAGAGGATTCTGGATATCGCGGATGAGATTGTTGTGCTCGCAGAGGGCAAGGTAGTTCAGCACGGGCCTAAGGAAGAAATCCTGCCCGGTCTGCTGGGAACATCTTCGGCAGTCAATGCCTGTGCACAGCTCAAAGGAGGGGAAAAGGCGTAATGGATGATATTCAGCTCAGATTATTAAAAGAAGTGGCAGACCTGCACGGCGTTCCGGAAGGCGCCTATAATATCCGCGCAAACGGCGAGATGGCTGCCCGCAATACAACAGCAAATATTGATATTGTTTCCAAGACAGATGTCAGCGGTATCGATATTTATATTAAGGCCGGCACAAAGAATGAGAGTGTCCATATTCCGGTTGTGCTCAGCCAGAGCGGACTTAAGGAAATGGTTTACAATGATTTCCATATCGGGGAAGACTGCGACGTAGTCATCGTAGCCGGCTGCGGCATTGATAACTGCGGTGTGCAGGATTCCGAGCATGACGGTATCCATACCTTCTATGTAGGAAAGAATTCCCGCGTCAAGTATGTGGAGAAGCACTACGGCAGCGGCGACGGCACGGGCAAGCGCATCTTAAATCCCGGCACAAACGTGCATATGGATGAGGACAGCTTCATGGAGATGGAGATGGTCCAGATCAAGGGCGTGGACGATACCGAGCGTGTGACAACGGCAGATCTGAAAGCCGGAGCCAAGCTGGTAGTCCGTGAGAGACTGATGACCCACGGAGAGCAGGATGCTGTCAGTGATTATGTTGTGACTCTTGACGGGGAAGGCGCCAGCGCAGATGTTGTTTCTCGTTCCGTAGCAAGAGACAATTCTCATCAGACCTTCAACGCCAGAATCACCGGAAATGCCCCTTGCACCGGTCATACCGAGTGTGATGCCATCATCATGGATAATGCCAAGATCCTTGCCATTCCCTCTCTGGAGGCTAATGACCTGGATGCAGCCCTCGTGCATGAGGCAGCCATCGGCAAGATCGCGGGCGACCAGATCATCAAGCTGATGACCCTTGGACTGACAGAAGAAGAGGCAGAAGAGCAGATCATTAACGGTTTCCTGAAATAAGGATGAGGCGGGCTTTCCGCCGGTCTGAGATATGCTTTTATGAAAAATGATTATTTAACAGAGAAGAATCCGCTGCAGGCATTAACTGTGTTTGCGATTCCCATTATCCTTGGGAATCTCTTTCAACAGTTATATACTATGGCGGATTCTGCTATTGTAGGACGTTTTGTCAGTGAACAGGCGCTGGCTGCGGTCGGAGCCAGCTACTCCCTGACCATGGTATTTATCTGTGTGGCCATCGGAGGCGGCATCGGCGCTTCTGTCGTGGTAAGCAGATATTACGGGGCCAGAAACGGTCCCATGACCAGAACAGCTGCTGGTACGGCATTGATTTCCTTTCTTGTTCTTAGCTTGCTTCTGGGCCTCTTTGGACTGGTCTTTTCCCGGCAGATTATGATCTGGCTGCGGACACCGGCGGATGTGCTGGATATGGCAGCTTTGTATCTGCGGATCTATTTCGTGGGCCTGCCCTTCTTATTCATGTATAATATCCTGTCCTCCATGTTTAATGCGATTGGAGATTCGAGGACGCCGCTGGCCTTTCTGATCTTTTCCTCTGTTTTTAACGTGGGACTGGATCTGCTGCTGGTGGCCCATTTTCAGATGGGCGTGGCAGGTGCGGCCTGGGCAACCCTGATCGCGCAGGGGATTTCCGTGGTATTGTCCTTCCTGGTATTCCTGCGCAGGCTGCGCGGGATCGGAAAGGAATATGGTATGGAAGAAGGGGAAGATGCGTATCGTTTTGCCTTCAGCAGCAAGGAACTGGCAGATATGACCCG
>CAMHFW010000161.1 GCA_946184675.1 uncultured Clostridia bacterium
TATATTCCTTCCCCTGTATTGCAGCCTGGGTTCTTTTCAATGAAGGCTGGGGACAGTTTGACAGTGAAGATAACTGTGCATTCGTCCGAAGTCTGGATCATACCAGAATTCTGGATGCCGCAAGCGGATGGTTTGACCAGGGGGCCGGCGATCTGCGCAGTGTGCACAACTATTTCCGGAAACTGAAAACCGAAAAGGATGACAGAGCTTTTGTAATCTCTGAATATGGTGGATTCGGATTCTTTGAAAAAGACCATTCCCTTCAGGATGAGTATTACGGATATGGGCTGATGGAAGATAAAAAACAGCTTCAGAAACGATTTGATGAGACGCAGAAGGAGATTGAAAAGCTGTGCAGGCACGGTCTTTGCGCTGCTGTTTATACACAGGTGTCAGATATCGAAGATGAATGCAACGGTATTCTGACATATGACAGAGAAATTGATAAGCTTGAGCGGGAAAGGAGATAATCAATATGAAAATGGCAGTAATCTATCATTCCGTAACCGGCAACACGAAAAATATGGGTGAACATATCGCAGCAGGTATGCAGTCTGTTGAAGGTGTGGAGGCCAGATGTTTTTCCATCGATGATGTGGATATCGACTATGTCAGAGACTGCAAATGTGTTGTTTTAGGTTCTCCGATCTACGCAGCCCATATCACCGGACAGATGATGAACTTTATGCTGAACACTGCCGGCAAGCTGAACCTGGCAGGAAAGCTGGCAGGAGCCTATACAACCGCTCAGTATGTCCATGGCGGCGGAGAACTGGGTATCCGGGAAATGCTGGATCATCTGATGGTTATGGGCGCTTTGATTTACTCCGGCGGAGCATCTCTTGGGAAACCTGTGATCCATCTGGGACCGGTCGGCATCGACAATACTCTTGATATCGACCAGTTTATTCCAAACTTTGAGATTTACGGTAAAAGAATGGCACAAAAAGCAGTGGAACTGTTTTCATAAGATTTTTTAGACTTAAGAGTTTTTATACGAATGATAAAATCCGTCACAGACCCGGGTGTTAAAAAAGAAAATACCTGGCTTGCTGGCGGATTTTGTTTCAAAGAAAAGTTTGATTATATGATAGAATAAAATCAATGGAAGATGAGAACCAATCATATATAACAGGAGATAATCCCATGAATGAAGTGATCAGACAGTTATATGACCGCAAGTCAGTTCGTGTATTTACAGACCAGGAAATCCGGGAAGATATTGTGCAGGAAATCCTGATGGCGGCAGCGATGGCACCTACAGCAGGGAATCAGCAGCTTTATACGATTCTTCGGATTACAGACCCGGATTCCCTTCGGAGACTGGCCGATTCCTGTGATCATCAGCCTTTTATTGCTGAAGGAAAACTGGTACTGGTCTTCTGTGCAGACTGTCTGAAATGGTATGAAGCTTTCCGCCTGGCAGGCTGCAGCCCAAGACGGCCGGGAGAAGGAGACCTTTTGCTTGCCGTTGACGATGCCCTGATCGCGGCACAGAATGCGGTAACAGCAGCTCAGTCATATGGGATTGGATCCTGCTATATCGGAGACATCATGGAGAATATCGAAGAGCAGAGAGATATCCTGGGGCTGCCTGACTATGTTTTTCCTGCTGCTTTGCTGGTATTTGGGTATCCCACACAGCAGCAGAAAGAAAGACCAAAGCCCAGGCGGGCAGATCTTTCTTATATCGTCCATGAGAACAGGTACCGTCAGATGGGGGAAGAAGAGCTCAGAGAAATGCTTGGTAAGGAAGATCATAAAGATGATTATGATCTGTGGATCCAGGCCTTTTGCATGCGCAAATATAATTCGGATTTTGCCAGGGAAATGACACGGTCTGTCAAAGAATATCTGAAACAGTTTTCATAGAACAAACAGTAAGGGAGAAAAAACATGTCTGATATAGATCAAGGCAAATGCTCGCGATGCGGGGCCCCTGTATTCTATCATATTGGGGATACTCTGGTAAAATGTGAATACTGTAATCAGCTGAATAAAGTAGTTGAGTTTGAAAGCGAACTTGCCAGGATTCACAAAATTAAAGAGGATCATAAACTTGTAAAACAGAAACTGAAAATAGCGGAACAAGAAAAAAAGGCGGCCAATGACCGTCTCTTTGATGCGCTTTCTGATCTGAATTCATTAAAAGGCAAGCAGAGAGATATTCGTGACTTACTGAAAGCTTTGAAGGAAGATACTGCAAGTGGTAATGATACCATCAGCAATATCTTTAAAGCACTGGTTTCGGGGCAGAAAAGTGTTGACGGAAAGCTGGAACTTTTGCAGAATTTATCGAATGATCTGCTGAAATCACAGGAAGATGTCAATGTAAGATTACAGACGCAAAATGAAATCATTGACAGGCTGAATGAACTGAAAATGAATGATAAAAGGCGTCAGCAGCTGCAAAATGATTTCCGGGAGTGGATAAAAGATGTTAAAGATAAAGATCTGGAGAAATTAAAGCAGATTTCCGATTCTTCCAGGTTAATTCTGAATGAGCAGAAAAAACTTGCAGATAAAGTAGAGGAACTGAATCATCAGAACAAAGGAATCGATGAAAAAATAACTGACTTCAGACAAAGATGGGAGGAAGATAAACTAAACCGCCTGCATGAGTTATATCATATGGCCAATGGTTATTATTTTGACCGGCAATATGACAAAGCAGAAGAATGTTATCGGAAGTTGATTATAAACGGAGGAAAAGACGGTGAAGTCTACTGGAGACTGCTGCTCTGCCATTATTGCATTTTCTACCAGGAAGATGAAAACAAAAGGCAGATTCCGATTATATTAAATCCGGATTTGAGCGATCCGAATGAAATGTCGCTTCGGAGAGATTTAAGGACATATCTTCCGGAGGAACAATTCCCGTCTTATTATGAGAGTCTTCGTGAAATAGACCAGATTCTGGATAAGTATCGTTTGCTAAAGAATGAAGTAAAGTATGATATTTTTATCAGTGTCAAACAGAAAACAGATGACGGAGAGCCTACAAGAGACAGAGAAATTGGTATAAAACTTTACGAAGAACTTAAAAAAGACAATTATAGTGTATTCAATTCAGAAATTACAAAACCGCCTGCCGGGGAGCAATATGAACCCTATATTATTGCTGCTTT
Source organism: uncultured Clostridia bacterium (assembly GCA_946184675.1). Classification (GTDB taxonomy): domain Bacteria; phylum Bacillota; class Clostridia; order Lachnospirales; family Lachnospiraceae; genus UBA2912. Next base: position 3,129 of record CAMHFW010000161.1, read on the forward strand.
GATTTCTGCAAAAGTATTAATCGTTGTGGGATCCAGCACGGAAAATATGAGCGCTCCGTGGGTGAAAAATGAATGGTCCAGATTCCTGTGGATGATGCGCCGTGAAAAAGCGGAAAGAGGAAAAGCTGAGCGAAAGCTGATTTGTTATCTGGCTGGCGGAATGCTGCCAAAACAGCTGCCTAAGGGACTCAGTGCATCTTATCAGGCAATTATTGACAGCAATCGGGCTATGAAAGAATTGTCTGCCAGTCTGGCCTTTTTGCGCAAAGCTGAAGAAACTGTAAGGAATACCTTTTTTAAGAGGCAGCAGGAAAATGACCAGAGTGTATCATTTCAGAAGATAGAAAAGCAAATGACAGTCTGGCTCATTACGAAACAATTCGATAAAGTCATAGATCAGTATAACAAACTGACGGATAAATGGCTGTACATGGACCATGCTTCCTTGTACATTATGACTCTCTGCGCAAAAAACAGAGTAACAGAAATCGAATCAATTGTCTTATCCCAATCAGTGCTGGAAGAGATGGATCTGGTTAAGGCGGCGCTTGCAGTCTGTCATGCTCCGGAAGAACGGAAAAAGATAAATGATTTAATTGCCTTGAACAGGGACTGGAGAAAAGA
>CAMHFW010000162.1 GCA_946184675.1 uncultured Clostridia bacterium
CGCCATAGATTATATGGCGGTTGTTTCTTTTTTTGTCGACATATGCCGGGCAAAGTGCTATAATATTTGCATTATTGTTCAGGAGACCCTGTCTCCTTTTTGAAAGAATGGAGGAAACACCATGTCAAAACTCATCCTTCCCGAGGGATACAGTCCGATTCTGTACCCGATTGAGACTCAGAGAGCCATCAAGAAAATCAAAGATTATTTCCAGGAGGAGCTGGCTTACGGTCTGAAGCTCCGCCGTGTGTCGGCACCGCTTTTTGTAACACCGGAGTCCGGTCTCAATGATAATCTGAACGGGGTGGAAAGAAGAGTCAATTTTACGATCAGCGACATGGACGGACAGCAGGCAGAGATCGTACAGTCACTTGCAAAGTGGAAGAGATATGCCCTTGGCAAATACGGCATTGAGGCCGGCCGCGGCATCTATACAGATATGAATGCCATCCGCTGCGATGAGGAGCTGGATAATCTGCATTCGATCTATGTGGACCAGTGGGATTGGGAGAAGACCATCCGCAGAGAGGACAGAAACAGAGAGTATCTGCATCAGACGGTTATTACCATTTACAATGCGGTCCGCAATCTGAGTGATTTTGTAAACCGTCATTATACCGATATCAGGAATGTGATTCCCAACGAAATCTTTTTTATCACTTCCCAGGAGCTGGAGGATATGTATCCGGACTTCAGTCCTAAGGAGCGTGAGAATGCCATCTGCCAGGAGCATGGAGCTGTATTTATTGAAAAAATCGGCGGAGCCCTGGCATCCGGAAAGCCTCATGACGGCAGAGCACCGGACTATGATGACTGGGAGCTCAATGGTGATATCATTCTCTGGAATGATGTGCTGAATATGGCATTTGAGATTTCTTCCATGGGAATCCGTGTGGACGCAGACTCTATGGCCAGACAGCTGGAAGCAGCCGGCGCCCAGGACAGAAAAGATCTGCCCTTCCATCAGGCTATTCTGCATGATGAACTGCCCCTTTCCATCGGCGGCGGTATCGGACAGAGCCGCCTGTGCATGTTTTTCCTGAAAAAGGCACACATCGGCGAGGTACAGGCCAGCCTGTGGCCGGAGGATATGATCCGCGCCTGCAAAGAGCACGGCATCGAGCTGCTCTGATGAAAGGAACCGATCTGACTGAACGGGCGATCTATGCCCAGATCTGCAGTCATGACGGGATCCTGGCCAGACAGATTGCCCGCGCGATCGGCACAGACCGGAAAACCGTCAATCATTACCTGTATGCATCTCCCTACATGCATGAGCTCTGCTACCGGGATGATGAATATCTCTGGCACGGCTATATCCGGCAGACCAGACCCCACACAGGACTGGGCGACTTCTGCGGCTATTACGCCCTGGCGGAGGAGTTTATGCAGCTGGATGAGGAGACCTGGTTTGCCCTTTTGACGCAGGGCTGCGGGCAGATCGGCCGCAATCTCAACGATACCAGGGGGCTCTTTCATTCCTTCCGGGACGCGCGCGGCGTGATGCGGTCTCTGCTCGGAGATCTGGAAAGACTGGGGGCCGGCGGCTGGAAAGAATGGGAAATCGCCTTTGAACTGCGGATCAACCGGGCAAAATGGATCCGGATCTACGCAGATGTTCTGGTGATCACAGACAGATATGTCTTTTCACTGGAATTTAAGATGAAAGACAAGATAGAGGAAGAGGAAGTAAAGCAGGCGGCCAAGTACAGTCCCTATCTGGAGGTCCTCTTCGGCCCGGAGTATGATGTGATTCCTGTTCTAGTTCTGACAAGGGCATCGGATCTGTATACCTATGCGCCTCTTGCCGGGACGACAGCGGAAATACCGGTCTGCTCCGGCGATATGCTTTTTAATGTATTTGACGAATATATGGGATTTCTGGAAGACTAATCATAGATTGCGAGGAATGAAAGACATGATATATCCTGTTGTAGAAATTAAACTGAATCAGATTATAGATAATGTTTTGAAAGTCAAGAAAAACTGTGAGGAGAACGGGGTGAAACTGACCCTGGTCACCAAGGTTCTGGTTGACCATGAGGAGATTGTACGTCCTCTGGTGGAAAATGGAATCGACTGCATTTGTGAGTCTAGGATCCGCAATCTGATTAGTTATAAAGATATTCCTGCAGAGAAGTGGGTCATCCGTGAGCCCGCCCTCTGCGAGATTGAGGACATTGTCCGTTACAGCGATCTCAGCTTGAACAGTGAACGCGTGACCATTCAGGCCCTGAATGATGAGGCGGCCAGACAAGGAAAGGTCCACCAGATACTGCTGATGTATGAAGCAGGTGATTTGCGTGAGGGTGCCGGTTTTGAAGAACTGCGTGAACTGTACGCCTTTGCGCTTTCTCTGCCCAATATCAAGGTAAGGGGAATCGGCACCAACTACAGCTGCTATGGCTGCACCATTCCGACCGTTGCCAGCCTGAATGAGCTGATTGGCGTTGCGGAGAAATTGGAGAAGGAGTTCGGTACAAAGATCGAGCTGATTTCCGGCGGCAATTCCACCACCTACCCGCTCATGCGGGAAGGCAAGCTTCCTGAGAGAATCAATACCCTGCGAATCGGGGAGGGTGCTCTGATGGGAACCATGGTTTCCTATGGAGATGCAATCGGGGAACTGTATCATGACAATTTTATCCTCAAAGCACAGATTGTGGAACTCAAAACCAAGCCTTCGGTACCCTGGGGAGAATTTACCAATTTCGACTCCTTCGGAACGGTGCCTCATTTTGAGGACAAGGGGCTCAGAACACGCGCTCTGCTCAATGTCGGCAAGCAGGATGTGATTCTGGATGCGCTGACACCGCTGGATGACAAGCTTGTTATCATGGGAGCCAGCAGCGATTATATGCTGATTGATGTGACAGACAGTGATACCGATTACAAGGTAGGCGATGTGATCTCCTTCAGCCTCAATTATGCCGGCGTACTTGGCGTGATGAACTCCGCCTGCATTGGCAAGGAAATCATCAGGGGATAAGTACATTTACAAAACAAGGATCCTGTGCTACAATAAGTGACGCGGTATTTTACCGCAGTATATACAAGGAGGAAACGAAACATGGCTGAAAATATGCTGAAATATAAACTCAGGGTACTGAGCGGCGCCAGATGGAGCAATTTTATGATTGCAATCGACAGAGCCCAGGAGGTCTGTCACTGGAGCAGACTCAAGATCGCGGCTGATATGGTTCGCTGCCATTTTAAGTACGGTTCCGGATACAATGATTATTCGATCTTCCATTTTTATGAGCTGACCGATAAGCAGAAGGATACCTATCTGAACCGCTATCGCAATAAGCTTTTTGTTACCCAGATGAATGATGAAAACTATGCGCATTTCTTTGACAATAAGAATGAGTTTTATCACAAGTTCAGAGATTACCTGGGCAGAGATTTCGTAGATCTGGAGACAGATTCCAAGGAAGATGCCATCAAGTTCTTTGAGACGCATGACCGCATTTTCTGCAAAATCAAAGACGGTTCCTGCGCAGACGGCGCAGAGCTTCTGTATACCAAGGATTTTGAGGACGGAGAGGCTTTTTACAAGTATGTGATGAGCAAGAACCTTTGCGTTCTGGAGGATGTTCTGGAGAATCATCCCGCTATCAAGGAAATCTATCCCTACGCACTCAACTGCCTTCGTGTTGTCACTCTGATCGG
>CAMHFW010000163.1 GCA_946184675.1 uncultured Clostridia bacterium
AAAGGGGACTGCCGGATTATTTGCAGCTGCAGGAAGACAGTCTGCTCTATTTTGTGCAATGATTTCCTGATTTGTGGTAAAATAGGACAAAGAGGACTTGCCCGGAAAGGAGGCAGCGGGAAGGATGGCAGCAGAAGATAAAAGACGGTACGCGATGTATACGGATAAGGTGATCGAACGGGTCAGGAAGGTCTATCAAAGCGGAAATGAAAACCGGATGGACCGGATTCGCCGGGAACTGGAAAAGGCCGGCGACTATGAGCGGATACAGATGATCGGTCTGGCCTTTCTTCACGGGAAAAATCTGCCTGCAGACCGGAAGCAAGCCATGAAATGGTTTGAACTCTCAGCCAGGGGCGGACATCCGGACGGGCAATTCCGCTACGCGTGGATGCTGGATGCCGGCAATGCGGCTGACGCAGACGGATTGACCGCAAAAGACTGGTATGAGAAAGCAGCAGCCGGTGAGAGCAGGGAAGCTATGTTCATGCTGGCCTGTGCCTGCTTTGCGGACCCGCAAAACGGGGACCCTCAGGAGGGCAGCCGTTTCAAGCGCAAAGCGGCCATGCGGGATTATGAGATCCATGAACTGGTGGAGGACGCCTATTTCTGCGGCAGTGCGGATATGGTCAAACGGATCCGGGCGGCATTTCCGGAACTGGGAGATGTAGTCGGCGCGACCATGATCGGTGATGCCATCAGCAGTGAGATCATCCGGGGACAGGATCATGAAGAAGCCATACGCTGGTACCGGACGGCAGCAGAAATGGCGGTTCCCGGAGAGCAGTGCCTGATTGCCAAACAGCTGGAGGATGGCACGGGGATCACAGCAGATCTGGAAGAAGCTATCCGCTGCTATGAGATGGCTGCCGAAGGAGGCAATACAGAAAGCATGCGCCTCCTGGGAATTCTGGACGATGAGGAGGATTATCCGGAAGGGAAAAAAGCCCCGGTCAGAAGCAATGAAGAGGTATACGGGCGGGCGAAGGAAGCCCTGGAAGAGGGAGATGCCCAGACTGCAGTCCGGATCGCCATGCGGCTGGGCATGCACGGCATGCCCCAGGCCCAGTATATGGTGGGGCGGATCTGTGAAGAAGGAAAAGGCGGCCTGATCAAAGACTACCGCCAGGCGCTGGACTGGTACCGCAAGGCTGCGGATCAGGACTATGCGCCGGCCTGCTACCGGGTAGCCTGGTATTATGACCGGGGGCGCGCAGTCAGAGAAGATCCTGTGGAGGCCTTCCGCTGGTACCAGAAAGCAGCTTGTGCCGGCAGCCCCCGCGCAGCCAATCATCTGGCCAATGCCTATATGGAGGGCAGAGGGGTGAGAACAGACCGGGAAGCCGCTTTTGGCTGGTATCAGACCTCTGCACAGGCAGGGAATGCAGCAGCCATGTACAATCTGGCAGTCTGCCTGCGCGATGGAGAAGGTACGGATCCGGATCTGGCAGAGGCTCTTGTCTGGGCCAGAAGAGCCATGGAAAACGGCAGCAGCAAGGCGCCTTCCATGATTGATACGGTTATGAAAAAGATAGAAGAAGCCGCGGGAAAAGGTGAGACCGGTCCGGCTCTGGAACTGGGCCGCATTTATGAGACCGGCAGCGACCTGGCCTCGGCTGATGAAGAGGAAAGTCTTCGCTGGTACAAGCTTGCGGCTGACAGCGGAGATCCGGCTGGTCTCATTGTCCTTGGCAAGCGGTCTCTGCAGGCAGGTGATGAGAAGACAGCGCAGGATCTGTTTCAGAGGGCTGCTGCGGCAGGAGACAGGGACGGCATGTTTTATCTGGCTTCCCGCTATGCCGCTGAAGGGAAAATCAGCCCCATTCCCTGCGATGAGGAGGCCTGGACATTTTACAGCGACAAGACAAAAAAGGAGTTTCTGGAGCATATAGCAGAGGATACTTATTCCGAGGCGCTGACTTTGCAGCTGCAGAAAGAATATGAACAGGCTTATGAAAGGTTTTCTTTCGCGGCTTTGCTGGGTCATGCCAAAGCCTGCGCCCATACCGGACGTCTTTCCCGGCTGGGGAGAGGGACAGAGAAGGATACAGATGCGGCTGTTGTGTGGCTGAAAAAGGCATTTGATGCAGGACAGGACACTTCTTTTGAGCTCTTTGAAGCCAGCATGCAGCAGGAGGATTATCAGGAGGCTGCTGCCTGGGCAAATACCTATGAAGAAAAGCATGGGGACGGGAAAGCAAGGCAGATTCTGCTTGCCAGGGCTGACGAGATCCTGAAAGATGGACTGGAAGATAAAAAAGCCCGGCGGGAACGGGCAGCTTTTGTCAAGTTCCGCCAGGCAGCCAGGATGGGTCTGCCTGCAGCCTGGCTGCAGGCCGGTGAAATGTATCTGGAGGGCCGGGGAGTCGGGCAGAATGCCTCCAAGGCTGCCGCCTGCTTCCAGAAAGCCGGAGAAGGAGGCGAGCAGAAAGCCCGCTCTGCCTATGCCCGTCTCTATTATGAAGAGGGCATGACCCAGCTGGATGGGCAGAAGGCCTTTGCCTGGCTGCAGGAAGAAATCTTTCTTGCCAAAGTGGGAGATACCTTTTCCTTTGGAAATTATTATGCCGTGGATGAGACAGACCCCGGCTGGCGGATTCTTTGGAGAGTCCTGGAAAAGACAGACAATGAGCTGACGGCGGTCAGCGAATATGTGATCGACGCAGTGCCCTGGCAGGATGGCCAGCCTCAGACCCAGTGGGCAGGGTCAGCCCTCCGGCATTGGCTCAACCATGACTTTGTCATGTTTGCCTTTTCCTCCCAGGAGAGGATCCTGCTGAAAAAGGCAGCCATTCAGACGGAGGACAATCCCGATTACGGGACATCTGCTGGTCCGGCCTGTTATGACAGGGTCAGCCTGCTGAGCATGGAAGAAGCCCTGCGCTATTTCACGCCTGCTGGAGAGAATGCACAGAGACATGTAATCGAAGATCCGGACGGGAAGGCAGAGATGCCATTTGGCGTCAAAGAGGCCGTATGGTATGATCCGTGCGGGCTGGGTGCTGTGGCCGGACCGACTCCTTTTGCCATCGCTCGCGGTGCGGACCAGGATGAAGAGACCGGGGGCTGCAGCTGGTGGCTGCGCTCACCCGGATGTGCAGGTGGCGAAGGGGAAGAGGTTTTGGGCGGAACAGGCTATGCGGCATATGTGATGACGGCTGGAGAAATCTATTCTCTGGGGGACAGCGCAGACAGCGTCAAGGGCCTGCGGCCGGTGATCCGGCTGATCAGGCAGACAATGCAATAATACTAGTATTGGAGGAGATCATTACTTTGTGGGCATATGAGACAGTTTTTTATCAGATCTACCCGCTGGGGGCATTTGGAGCTCCCTTTGAAAATGACGGAAGACAGGAGCACCGGATTCTGAAAGCAATTGACTGGATCCCGCATTTACAGAAACTCGGCATCGGAGCGGTTTATTTTTCCCCGCTTTTTGAGTCAGATACCCATGGCTACAATACAAGGGATTACCGCAAAATCGACTGCCGACTGGGAACGAATGAGGATTTCAGGCAGGTGTGCACCGCTCTGCATGAGGCAGGGATCCGTGTGATTTTAGATGGCGTGTTCAATCATGCAGGCCGCGGCTTTTTTGCCTTTCAGGATGTTTTGCAGTATAGAGAGAACTCCCGTTACCGCGACTGGTTTTATCTCAGTTTTGAAG
>CAMHFW010000164.1 GCA_946184675.1 uncultured Clostridia bacterium
CAGGAAGAGGAAGAAGATGAGAGACCTCACGTAACGATCGTGGGCAAACCCAATGTCGGGAAATCCTCTCTGATTAACAGACTGACCGGTGAGAACCGTGTGATCGTGACGGATATTGCCGGCACGACACGCGATGCCATCGATACCGTTATCAAACATGATGACAGGGACTATGTCTTTATCGATACGGCAGGCCTGCGCAGAAAGAGCAAAATCAAAGAAGATATCGAGCGCTACAGCATTATTCGTACGGTTGCAGCCGTAGAGCGGGCTGATGTGGTCATTCTCATGATTGACGCCCAGGAAGGCGTGACAGAGCAGGATACCAAGATTGCCGGAATCGCACATGAACGCGGCAAAGGTATCATTATCGCTGTTAACAAATGGGATGCCATCGAAAAGAATGATAAGACCATGAACAGCTTCACCAAAAAGATCCGTGAAAAGCTGGCCTTCATGTCTTACGCGGAAATGCTTTTCATCTCTGCCAAAACAGGCCAGAGAGTAGACAAGCTTTTTGATACGATCGATATGGTTCTGGAAAATCAGGCTATGCGGATTTCCACCGGTGTACTCAATGAGATCCTGACAGAAGCGACTGCACTCAAGCAGCCGCCTTCAGATAAGGGAAGAAGACTCAGACTCTACTATATTACACAGGTATCCATCAAACCGCCTACATTTGTTATTTTTATCAATGATAAGGAACTGACTCATTTTTCGTATACCCGTTATATTGAAAACCAGATTCGTGATACATTTGGTTTCCGGGGTACGCCGATCCGGTTTATTTACCGTGAACGCAAGGAGAAGGGCTGATCCATGTTAATCAAAATCATTGTCTGTCTGATCATAGGCTATATCTTCGGTCTCTTCCAGACCGGATATCTGTACGGTAAGATTCTCTACGGAGTAGATGTGCGCAAGTACGGAAGCGGCAATGCAGGAACGACCAATACCATACGTACACTCGGGAAACCAGCAGGATATATCGTTTTTCTGGGGGATGGCCTCAAGGCTGTATTTGCCATTTTGCTGGTCCGCTATGTGATATTTCCGGGTCTGCCACAGACAGACCTGCTTGCTCTGATCACCGGTTTTGGTGTTGTGCTGGGGCATGATTTTCCTTTTTACATGCATTTTCAGGGAGGAAAGGGAATCGCCACAACGGGAGGCGTTATGTTTACCCTGGACATCCGGATGGCGATCATAGCGGCAATCGTATTTGCTCTTATATTCTTTACCACACGCTACGTGTCGATAGGATCTCTGGCCATTACCGCTCTTTTCCCTTTTTTGCTTCTGCTCTTTTTCCCCGGACAACCCCTCATGTTTGCCGTCGGTCTGCTGTTTACAGCCATGGCCTGGTGGAGGCATAAGGCAAATATCATCCGGCTGAAAAACGGAACAGAGAACCGTTTTGATCGGAAAAAGAAAAAAAGCCAGGAGTAGATCATGACAAGAGTAAATGTTTATACAGACGGTTCTTCCAGAGGAAATCCCGGTCCGGGAGGATACGGGGCAGTCATTGAATTTACTGACTCTAAGGGGCAGCTCTTTACCAAAGAGCTGTCATGCGGATATCGTCTCACGACCAATAACCGCATGGAGATGATGGCGGTCATTTCTGCTCTGGAAGCACTGAACCGTCCCTGCCAAATCGAATTATATTCGGATTCTAAATATATCATCGACTGCTTCAACCAGCACTGGATCGACAGCTGGGTCAGAAAGGGCTGGAAGAGGGGTAAAAATGAAGCAGTGAAAAATGTAGATCTGTGGCAGAGGCTCTTGAAAGCAGCTTCGCCGCATCAGATCTCCTGGAACTGGGTAAAAGGTCATGCCGGTCATCCGCAGAATGAACGATGTGACAGCCTTGCCACACAAGCAGCAGATTCTGAAGACCTGATCGAGGATAGCGGATATCAGGCAGGAGACTAAGATGATCACATTACCTGAAACTTTTAAGGAAAGAATGCAGCAGATGTTAGGCAGGGATTATCCTGCCTTTTTGCAGAGTTTTGAGAATCCTTTCCGGAACGGGATCCGGTGCAATCCGCTGAAAAACATATCTGATACCCTTACAGAAGGCCTCAAACCGGTTCCCTGGAATCCGAATGGTTACTACATAGATGATAAGAAAAAATATTCTTCCAACCCGCTCTATCATGCCGGAGCTTATTATATTCAGGAAGCAAGCGCTATGCTGCCGGCTCAGCTCGCAGATGCCAGGCCCGGTGAAAAAATCCTGGATCTTTGTGCGGCTCCCGGCGGGAAAAGCACGGCCGTCGGCGCGGCCCTCCAGGGGCAGGGACTGCTGATTTCCAACGATATCAGCCGGACAAGGGCCAAAGCGCTGCTGCACAATATCGAAGTCTTCGGCATCACCAATGCGGCAGTAATCAGCGAATATCCGGATAAATTAACTTCCTATTTTCCGGACTTTTTTGATAAGATTCTCATTGATGCCCCCTGTTCCGGAGAAGGCATGTTTCATAAAGAACCCTCTATGGTTAATGCATGGATGGCAAAGGGACCGGAAGAGTATCATAAGATTCAGAAGGAGATTCTTCAGGCGGCAGACAAGATGCTGCGGCCTGGCGGGAGACTGATTTATTCGACCTGTACCTTTTCTCCGCTGGAAGATGAGGGAAGCATTTCCTGGTTTTTAGACCAGTATCCTGAGTATTATATCTGTGATATACGGCAGGAACAGACCTTCCTTGCTGATTGTCTGGCCCCCGGAAGACCGGAATGGGGGAACGGGGATCCTTCTCTTGCCTGCGCCTTTCGCGTTTGGCCCCATCTGGCAGAAGGAGAGGGACATTTTGCTGTTGTCCTGCAAAAAGGAAATCCCCTGCCGGCTCCGGCAGATAAGAAAAAGAAAAAAATAGCAGTTCCCAAGAAAAATCGTGACCTGGAAGCCTTTTTCAACTTTTTGGATAAGGAGAAGATCCATTGGAATTATGATCCGGAGAGACTCGTATTCTCAAAGGGTTATGTCCGTTATGTTCCGGAAGGAATGCCGGAACTGCCGGGCGTTCATATCCTGCGAAGCGGTCTCTTTCTGGGAGAAATCAAAAAAGGCCGCTTTGAGCCCAGCACGGCTTTTGCCAGGGCTCTGCAGCCGGAAGAATGCAAAAATGTCATCCGCTATCCGGCAGATGGCACAGACATTCTTCGCTATCTGAAATGTGAGACCCTGTCTGTGGATCAGAATCTGCCTGCAGGATGGTATCTGATCTGCGCAGATGACTGCCCGCTTGGATGGGCTAAGGTCCAGAACGGGACTCTGAAAAACAAGTATCCGCCCGGTTGGCGCATATTATAATTGATAAAGGAAACAAAGATGGTAAGGATCGATAAATATCTGGCTGACATGGGAAAAGGAACACGCACAGAAGTGAAAAAATATATTAAAAGCGGCAGAGTGCGTGTGGACGGCAATGTTGTACAGCGGCCTGAGACCAAGGTCAGTCCGGAGCAGATCATCACACTGGACGGGGAGCAGCTGGTCTACGAAGAGTTTCAGTATTATCTGATGAATAAGCCGGCCGGAATCATTTCCGCGTCTGATGATACCAGACAAAAGACGGTCGTTGACCTGATCAGTGACCGGGGGAGAAGAAATCTTTTCCCGGTCGGAAGATTGGATAAAGATACGAC
>CAMHFW010000165.1 GCA_946184675.1 uncultured Clostridia bacterium
CTTCCGGCAAGAAGTATGATTTTGCGACGGTTCAGGTTCCTTCTGTTCTGCCGCGGTTTGTTATCATCCCGTCCGCACAGGAAGGTGATGTGACCATCATCCTGCTGGAGCAGATCATAGAAGGAAATATTCAGAAACTCTTTCTGGGATATGAGGTTCTCTGCGCCCATCCCTACCGGATCATGCGAAATGCCGACCTTTCTATCGATGAGGATGAAGCGGCCGACCTTCTCAAGGAGATCCAGAAACAGCTCAAGAGAAGACAGTGGGGCGAAGTGATCCGCCTGGAAGTAGAAGATCATGTAGATAAGAGATTATTAAAAAACCTGAAAAAGAACCTGGAGATCAAAGACAGCGCCATTTATCTGATTGGCGGACCGCTGGATCTGACATTCCTGATGAAGGTCAGCGGGATGGAAGGCTTTGAACACCTGCGCTATCCCAAATATATCCCCCAGCCGGTACCGGGAATGAATACAGAAGAAGATATCTTCTCGCAGATCAGAAACCACGATATCCTGCTGCATCATCCCTACTATACCTTTGACCCGGTTGTGGATTTTGTCAGACAGGCCTCCGTTGACCCGGATGTCCTTGCCATCAAGCAGACCCTTTATCGTGTCAGCGGCAATTCTCCTATTATTGCGGCATTGGCCGCAGCAGCAGAGAATGGCAAGCAGGTAACAGTCCTGGTTGAGCTCAAAGCCAGATTTGATGAGGAAAACAATATCATATGGGCTAAGATGCTGGAGAAGTCAGGCTGCCATGTCATATACGGACTGCGCGGCCTGAAAACACACAGCAAAATAACCCTTGTAGTACGCCGGGATGAGGACGGCATCCGCCGTTACGTTCATCTGGGTACAGGAAACTATAATGACCAGACGGCAAAGCTGTATACAGATATGGGACTTCTGACCTGCAGCAGGCCGATTGGTGAGGATGCTACAGCAGTCTTTAATATGATCTCCGGTTATTCCGAACCGGAAAAATGGAACAAACTTGCCGTGGCTCCTTACTGGCTGCGCAAAAAGTTTATGTTCCTGATCAGAAGAGAGACAGAAAATGCCTTAAGCGGCAAGCCCGCCCGGATTATTGCAAAAATGAATTCTCTCTGTGATGCACCGATCATCGCTGCTTTGTATGAGGCTTCCTGCGCCGGCGTGCAGATTGATCTGATCATTCGCGGAATCTGCTGCCTCAAGGCCGGTATCCCTCAGCTGAGCGAGAACATCTATGTGCGTTCTATCGTCGGCAATTTCCTGGAGCACAGCCGTATCTTTTACTGTTGGAATGACGGATTTGAGGAAATATATATGGGAAGTGCGGACTGGATGCCCAGAAACCTGGACAAGCGTGTCGAAATCATGTTCCCTGTCGAGGATGAAGCCTGCAAGGAAGAAGTCAAACATATTCTGCAGCTGCAGCTGGAGGACAATGTAAAGGCTTCCATTCTGCAGCCGGACGGCAGCTACGCTAAGATTGACAAACGCGGCAAGGTTCAGATCAACTCGCAGGAGGCGTTCTGTGAAGAGGCTGTGCAGCGGACAAAAAATGCGAAAAATGAGGATCAGCAGATGTCCCGCTCTTTTGAGCCGATGCTGCACGAAGAATAGAGAGTATCTATTCACTTTTGACAGAAAATACGTTATAATACTAGCAAAGTATTATAAGGAGATGCTGTATGGAAAATAAAGATCTGGGCAATATCGTCCTTGATATTGTAGATGATGCTCTCAATTCCATGAATTTTGACAGACTCAATAATGATATTTCCAAGTCTGTCCAGACGGTATTTGATGAGCTTAATATAAAAACCACGCAGGTCCATACCAATTACCGGAAAAAGGGAATGCAGCGTCCGACTTCGACCAGTCAGGCAAGTCCTCAGCAGGTCAGGAAACAGACGCCGAAAGAGAGCCATCCACCCGGTGATTTTGCCGGTATTGTCTGCACGGCGCTCGGCGCGACATTTACTTCAATCTTCGGATTATCCATTTTTGTATCGACAGTACTTGGCATCGCGATTGACAGTTTTGCTACAGCCGGTACGGTCACTTCTGTGATCCTGATTCCCTTCCTGATCGCTTCCATAGCGGTTCTGGTACTGGGCGTCAAAATGCATGGAAGAGCAAAGCGTTTCAAGCAGTATATGAAGATTATCGGCAGCAGGACATATTGCCGGATCAGAGAGCTGGCCAAGGGAATCAGAAAGTCAGATTCCTATGTCTTAAAGGATCTGCAGAAGATGATCGATAAGCACTTTTTCAAAGATGCGCATCTGGACCGGACAGGTCAGAATCTGATTCTGGATACGGAAACTTATCAGCAGTATCTGGATTCGGAGAATGCTTACCGGGAACGCCTGGCCAGACAGGAGCAGGAGCTCAAAGACGCCAAAGAAGAGACAGAGCTTACCAGGGCTCTGCGGGAAGGACATGAATATATCCGGCAGATCCAGGAGGCCAATGATGCCATCCCCGGAGAGGCCTTTTCTTCTAAGCTGGATCAGATGGAAGACATCATTACCAAGATTTTTGATGTGGTCTCTCAGAAACCGGAACAGCTTTATAAACTTCGCAGATTTATGAAGTATTATATGCCGACCACGATCAAGCTCCTGGAAGCTTATAAGGAGCTGGATGCGCAGCCGGTGCAGGGAGATAATATCATCCGGTCAAAGGAAGAGATCGAGATGACGCTCGATACCATCAATCTTGCTTATGAGAAACTGCTTGACAGTTTCTTTGAAGAATCAGCCATGGAGATCAAATCGGATATCAGTGTCCTGCAGAATATGTTCGCGCAGGAAGGACTGGGAGCCGATCCCTTTGCAGGCGCCACTGCGGAAATGAAACAGGAGGAAATGAAACATGAGTGATATCAATCTTGAACTGGCACCCGATCTTACATCGGAAACGCAGGATGCTCCTGCCGGGGCTGCCGCAGCAGAGCTTTCTGCCGCAGCTGATTTTGGCGCAGCACAGACTGCACAGCAGGTGGCTCAAGCAGCAGAGCTTGATGACAGTATGCTGACAGAGGAGGAAAAAAGACAGGTAGAGGAGTTCTCCAAGCAGATCGACATTACCAATTCCACACAAATCCTCCAGTACGGCGCAGGCGCACAGCAGAAAGTAGCTTCTTTCTCAGAAAAAGCGCTTGAAAATGTACGTTCCAAGGATCTTGGAGAAGTCGGAAGTATGATTTCCGGTGTTGTGGCAGAGCTCAAGAGCTTTGATGTGGAGGAAGAAGAAAAGGGCTTATTCGGACGCTTTAAAAAGACGGCCAATAAGATGACTGCCATGAAGGCAAAATATGCCAAGGTAGATGCCAATATCGATACGATTGTGGAAGAACTTGAAAAGCATCAGGTTACCATGATGCGCGATGTAGCTACCCTGGATCAGCTTTATGAGAAAAATAAAGAATATTATAAAGAGCTGACCATGTATATTCTGGCCGGAAAAAAGAAGCTGAAAGAGATCGAGGAAGTTGAGATCCCGGCTCTTACCCGAAAGGCAGAAGAGACCGGCAAGCAGGAAGATGCTCAGGCTGTCAGCGATATGACTGCTCTGGCAAAC
>CAMHFW010000166.1 GCA_946184675.1 uncultured Clostridia bacterium
TAAAGAGCCCGCAGGGTCGTCCCCTGCCGGATCACCACGCCTCTCTTGTTGAGATTCCCCACCCGCTTGCGGATGGCCTCAAAATCCTGTTTGATATAAACAACGATTCCATTCTTTTTCAAGGCCTGCATGGCCTCGTCACAGTAGCAGACACTGCCGCCGGTCGCAATCACTGTCCTCTTGGCGTCGATGTCCCGATTGACCCGGTTTTCCAGGGCCAGAAACCCATCGATCCCCCGCTTTTTAATCAGGTGCTCGAGGATATCTCCCCCCTCCGCCTGGATCAGCAGGTCGGAATCAATGAAATTGTATCCAAGTGCCTTGGCTGCGACCACACCGATCGTGCTCTTTCCTGCGCCAGGCATACCGATCAGAACGATGTTTTTCATGGGACACCTCCTTATAGAATGGCTGTATCAGTATAGCATGAATCTTTATTGTCCGTCAAAACCACGGAAAAACCGTCTGCGGACGCGGCCTCTATCTTCCTTTGCGCAAATGCAGGGCCAGGCGAATCAGAACGCAGATGGCCAGAGCTGCCCCGCTTGCCCCGTACATCAGCCGGCCCGCGCGGGCGATGTCCTCCGCCTCGATGGGCCGGTCGTCATCGCCTATGAAAGGCTTATGATGCACTTTTCCTCCGTAGGAGGCATCCCCTGCCAGGCGCAGATGCAGCGCACCGGCACAGGCTGCTTCCGTCTGTGCCGAATTGGGGCTTGCGTGCTTTTTCCGGTCTCTTAGAAAGATCCGCAAAGCATTTTTGCCGTCCAATCCGAGAGGCCTGCTGACCAGAACCATCAGGATTCCGGAAATCCGGGACGGCAGGAAATTGAGCAGGTCATCCAGACGGGCGGCCGCTCTGCCGAAATACTGGTATTTGTCATTGCGGTAGCCGATCATGGAATCCATGGTGTTGACCGCCTTATAAAGGAATCCCAGCGGCGCGCCGCCAATCGCCATATACAGCAAAGGCGCGATCACGCCATCGGAAGTGTTCTCCGCAACCGTCTCCACCGCCGCGCGGGTGATCCCCGCTTCATCCAGATCTTTCGTATCCCGGCCGACAATCATGGAAACCGCTTCTCTGGCCCCTTCTGTATCTCCTTTTCGCAGGGCCCTGCAGACCTTCATGCTCTCATCCCGCAGAGACCTGGCTGCCAGCAGCTGATAGCAGAATGCGATCTCCAGTGCTGCGCTAAAATACCTGCTGATCCGTCTGGCCCCTGCCAGCAAAAGCATGGGAATCGCCGTACTTGCTGCAATCACTGCTGCAGCAAGCAGGGCGCCTCCGGCCAGCTCTCCCCGTGCCGTGTCCGGAAACTCCGGCCGGATCCTGCTCTCCAGGGCAGAAATCAGCCTGCCGATCAGTACAGCCGGATGCCAACGGTAATGCGGGTCTCCGAAGACCGTGTCCAGGCCGAAGGCCGCAAGCAAAGTCATCGCCATTTTCATAAGTAAGTTCCTCTATTCCCCAATTTCTTCTAACACCTGACAGCATTTCTTTCCGGTTTTCCACAAATGATAGTCTGTCCGGACAAGATATCCACAGCCGTTGCCTTTTATCCCCGTAAAATAATCCCTGTGCGGGTCGGCCAGCATTTCCATGATGGACATGATGGATCCGCCGTGGCAGACCAGAGCCGCTTCGCTGATCCCGCGCCTGTCCATGACTTCCAGCATCTCCTCAAAAGCCCTGACCGTCCGTGCGGCAAATTCTTCCAGCGACTCTCCGCCCGGGAAAGGGGCTCTCCCGCCGGAATCGATCCAGGCCTGATAGCGTGGGTCCCCGTCAAGTTCTTCATGATTCTTGTTCTCCATGATCCCGAAATCGCACTCTGTCATATCCTGCAGCAGATAAGGCTCCTGCCCGGGAAAAAGGATTCCCGCTGTCTGTCTGCACCGGATCATGGGGCTGGAAAAAAGCTGACCGGGGCCAACCTCTCCCCAGATTCCCTGCTTCCGAATCTCTTCCAGGGCCTCTTTTCCCTTTTCCCAGAGCGGCTCATCCGTCTTTCCCAGAAAACGGCGCTGGGTATTGCCATAAGTCTGTCCATGTCGGATCACCCGGATGGTAAACTGCTTAGGTCCGCCCTTGATCCAGGTCCCGATCCCGCAAAAGACGCGGATCACACCGTCCGCCTGCTGCGCCAGCCGGCAGCAGATGCGCCCGTGCACCTCTCTGTATTCACGCTCAAAAGCATCCATGGGAACAATCCCGCTGCCAATCTCATCCGTCAGGATCACAACATCCGGATGCGCCTGCACAAGCTTTTCTGTCAGCGCCCCCGCATCCTCGCCGGCCTGCAGCCATCTTCTCAGCAGAAGATGAAAATGGGTGAGAGCGCGGATCGCCGGTGCCGCTGGGGAATCTTCCCTTCCTGTATCCTCACAAAGGGCAAAAAGACCGCAGTCCGCCCCGTCCAGAATCTCTTCTTCCGAAAGCCGGAACTGTCCGGCTGCCCAGTCAAGCTTACCCTGCCAGCATCCGCCTGTCACCAGAATCATCTCGCACTCTCCTTTTTTGTTTATACGCCCGCCCCGGCGGGTGAAACCTGCTTTTTATACTATTTTCGTTGCAATGACCAGTGTCAGCAGCACGGCCAGCTCGCTGACCTGCAGATACCAGCCTGCCAGGTCACCTGTCACGCCTCCAAAGTCCCGCATGGCCATGTGCCGGTAATAGATGGTTACAATCGCCATCGCGCAGAGCCCTGCCAGCCCCAGTTTCCATTCTACAGACAGCACCCCGACGACGCATACCGCCGCCTCTATCAAAAGCAAAGCTTTTGTATACTTCCTGGGGGCGCTGTCCTTGAGCTGGGCCAGCGAGCCGCCTGCTCTTGCATCGGGAAGCTTCAGGGCCAGGAAGCCGCTCATGGCCCGCTCCAGCGGGAATACATAAACCATGATACGCATGGCCCGAAGGCCTGCTTCGCTCCAGGCCCCTGCACTCAGCAGAAGATAGATCCCGCAGTATATGGCTGCAAAAGCACCTATATGGGGATCTTTTAAGATTTCAAGTTTCTTTGCCCAAGGCGCGCAGGAAGTGCGGGCGTCTACGGTATCCAGAAAGCCGTCCAGATGGATCCCGCCCGTGATCAGCAGCGGAAGGGCTGCCAGCAGGACTCCTTTCAGGACTGCCCCGGTATCGCTCCATCTCAGCAAAGCCAACAGGAAAAACTGGGCTGCGCTGATGGCCAGGCCGACTGCCGGGAACCAGCAGAGCAGATATCTGGTAGTCCGCTCATTCCAGACGATTCTGGGCATGGGAATCCGTGAATACATGGAAAATGCCGCTATCGCCGATCGTAAAAACATGTTTTTCCCCCTTCTGCCTTGCTGGAATTAACAAATACTGAAATTTACTTTTGCCTGACCGGAATGGAATAGACCACTTCCGTCACCTGATCTGCCATCTGCGCCAGCCGGGCGTTGACCCTGCCCAGGACGCGGATGTAGACCTCTGTCATATCTTCTGAAATGCCTGCATCTGCTGCTTCACCGCCTACCCGTCCTTCTCCGAACACATCCAGAGACACCACAATCAGATTCTCTGTGAGAGCTGCCAGCTT
>CAMHFW010000167.1 GCA_946184675.1 uncultured Clostridia bacterium
GGGAGGCAGGGGCAGATTTCTGGGGTCGTCTCAGGGAAAAGACGGCAAAAGACTACCGGATTGAGCCTGCTCAGATTACAGGCAAGCTTTCTGCCTTTATGGAGGCGGCGGCCTGCGAGCCGGTCAGACTGCAAAGCTCCCTGCACGAGCCAAAAGTCATGGTTGCGGCAGTATCCCGGATTGATGAGGGTCTCATGCAGTACCGGTGCGGCAGCGGATTCTTTTTCGAATATCATGCCTCAGATCTGCGGGAGATCCTTCCTCTCTTATCAGAACGATGCGGAACGATCACATATTTTGGTCATGTTGCGGATCAGCTGCTGGACCTGGTAACAAAGGCCGGCTGTGCCGGCGGAGACCGGATCGTACCGGTTGGATCGGCACTGGATTTTTCTCTGGTATGGGACGGCGTCGACCTGATCCGGGCCATGTCCCGTCTGGTCACTGTGATCTGAAAATAAGTCCGCATCTTTTTTTCCGTGACCGCAGCGCATCTTCTCTGCTAAGATAGCAGCAGAAAAGAATGAAAAAGAATTATGCGGATCCGAAGGGAGGAAGAGAAGATGTTTGAAATCAGAGGAAAGGTAAACACTGCTATTTGCTATGCAAGAACAGTGGAAGAGGAAGCAATTGAGCAGATCCGCAGAATGTGTGATTATCCCCTGACAGAAGGCAGCAGGATCCGGATCATGCCCGATGTGCACGCCGGCAAGGGCTGCACCATCGGCACGACCATGACCATTACGGACAAGGTGGTTCCCAATGTAGTCGGCGTGGATATCGGCTGCGGTATGTATACCGTGAGACTGTCCGAGAAGGAAATTGACTTTGCAAAGCTGGATGAAGCTGCCCATTACATTCCTTCCGGTCATGATGTCTGGGAAGGAAGGATGGAGCGTTTTGATCTGACCGGGCTTCGCTGCTACAGAGGATTAAAAGATACCCGGCGGTTAGAGAGGAGTCTGGGAACCCTGGGCGGAGGCAACCATTTCATAGAGGTGGACCGTGCTGCTGATGGGACCCTGTATCTGGTCATCCACAGCGGCAGCAGAAATCTGGGAAAGCAGGTAGCAGAGTATTACCAGAAGCTGGCCATAGATCTGAATCTGGGCATCGACAGCTATCTGCAGGCCAGAGAGGAGCTGATCCGCACTTATAAGGAGCAGGGGAGAAGATCCGAGATCCAGGCTGCTTTAAAGAAGCTTGAATGGGAAAAGAAGGCAGAGTATCCGGATGTGCCTGCGGACCTGTGCTGGCTGTATGGAAGGTATATGGAGGATTATCTGCATGATGTGGAGATCTGCCAAGAGTTTGCCAGAAGAAGCCGCGAGAAGATGGCCCAGATCCTTACAGAGCGAAGCCATCTTACCGCAGAGGATGCATTCCATACCATTCACAATTATATTGACACTCAGGAAATGATCCTGCGCAAGGGCGCGATCGCAGCGCACGCAGGAGAGAAGATCCTGATTCCTATCAACATGCGTGACGGATCGGTGCTTGCAACTGGCAAGGGAAATCCGGAATGGAACTATTCCGCGCCGCACGGTGCCGGAAGGCTCATGTCCAGATCAGCGGCCAAAAATACCCTCAGTATGGAGGACTACCGCCGCAGCATGGAGGGGATCTACACGACCTCCGTCAATGACAGGACCCTGGATGAGGCTCCCATGGCCTACAAGGCGCTGGAAGACATCATAGAGGTCATCCGTGATTCTGTGGAGATCATCGATATCCTGAAGCCCGTGTACAATTTCAAGGCTTCTGAGTAGGAATAATAAGAAAACCGGCCATATGGCCGGTTTCTTTATTTCCGGGAGGAAATATCATATAGAAATACTTCATGGATTTCTTCCGTGTATCCTTCGTAGAAGCCTTTTGGCATGCCCTGAACGATCCTGGCGCCCCGGTTATAGAGGAGCAGGAACTGACCTCGCGCGGCATCAAAGCTTAGGCCTTCGATCTCGCCCTGCATGGTCACATCGTCAAAGGTTCTTTCCAGGACCACGCTGCCCTGCGTCCGGTCGCCATTTACCTTGATCCGGTACATATGATCCGGTTCAGATTGATCGGCATCTCCGTCATCACAGGTCACGTACAGATCACCGTCATAGTAGGCAACGCCCTGGATCCAGGAAGGAGCCGGGTCCATTGCAAGCTTTCCCTTAAAGTCGCCGCTTTCCAGGTCATACATGTACAAAAAGGTGCTGGACTCGTCATCAATCCAGGAAGCCATGTAGACGGTCTTGCTGTCCGGGTCGACTGCGATTCCGCAGCATTCCATCTGTCCGGTCTCTTCGCTGAAAGGGAATACCCGTTTGAAATCAAGGGTAGAAGCGTCGTAGACAGCGACCTGGATATTCTTCCCCTGCCCGTCAACAAAATATTCCACGCCGGCATAGATCTCACCGTTATAGATATCAATGTCTCCGATGTGATTGACTTCCAGCTCAAAATCTGTAAAGGGTTCTCTGTTTTCTGCCTGGACCTTCCAGTCTTTGTCGTATCTGGCCAGCTTGGTGGAATCGCTGACCCAGTACTGGTCTCCGTCCGTGCAGATTCCCTGTCTGCCAATGACGGCCTGGACAGAGGAGAGGGTGTATTGGTATTTTCCATGCGCCGGCTGGCTGGCCGCTTCCGGACCGGTTGATGAACCACAGCCGCTCAAAGCCGCTGCAAGGGACAAAATGAGAATAGAAATCTTAGGGATGCTTTTCATAAGAGGACACCTCCGAATCAGGTCAGACTGTGGTACAGGCTCATGGTAGCATACCGCTGGATTCTTGTCAAACAAGGGTGGAACTGGTATAATAAAAGGCAACCAGAAGTTATTTAAAAAGGAGAAAAAGATGAAGCATTATGTAATCGTCAAGTTTAAGGAAGGAACCGACAAAGCAGCTCTTTTGGAGCCTGTATGCGGTATCTTCGAGGAAACCTTATCCATTCCCGGTATCCACAGCCTGGACCTTAAGACTTCCTGCTCCGAGAGGGCAGGCCGATATGACTTGATGATCATCCTGGACATGGATCCGGAAGCACTGCCGGCCTATGATGTTTCCGAACCGCATCTGCGCTGGAAATCCCAGTATGGCGGCATGATCGAGGCAAAGGCTATTTTTGACTGTGAATAGTCTGTGAAAGAACATAAAACAGTTGCATCTGCACAAGAGAATATGGTAAAAATAAAGAGGCTTATAAAGCCAGCATGATTCAAGAAGGAGGAGAGGAGTCATATGCAATATACAAAAGAAGTTGAAGAGATGATCTGTGTTGCAAAAGGCCCGAATCACGGCCCTGCGCCGATCCCGGAAGAGGGAAAGTGGGTACAGGCAAAAGAGATCAAAGATATCTCAGGATATACACACGGTGTCGGCTGGTGCGCACCCCAGCAGGGTACCTGTAAGCTGAGCCTGAATGTAAAGGACGGCGTGATCCAGGAGGCACTGGTGGAGACCATCGGATGCTCCGGCATGACCCATTCCGCAGCTATGGCAAGTGAGATCCTTCCGGGCAAGACCATCCTGGAAGCAC
>CAMHFW010000168.1 GCA_946184675.1 uncultured Clostridia bacterium
ATCAGTCTCACGGTCGTTCCGTGCCCTTCCTCACTTTCCAGCTCGATTTTCGCGTTGTGATAAAGGGCTCCGTGTTTTACGATCGACAGTCCAAGACCCGTTCCTCCGATTTCTTTGGAATGACTTTTGTCAACTCTGTAAAAGCGTTCAAAGACTCTCTTCTGGTTTTCCGGTGCGATACCGATTCCTGTATCCGCGACAGAAATGATCGCATGTTCCGGATCCGTACTCGTCTCCATGATGACCTTACCTCCGGGAATGTTATATTTCACCGCGTTATCACAGAGATTATAAACCATTTCATAGAGAAGGTTGTAGGCACCTGTAATCTTTGCGCTTTCTCCTCTTGTCTCGATAGAAATCGCTCTGGACTCTCCGTTCGGCCTCAGGTTCTCTGCCACATCCATGGCAAGCTCCTTCAGATCTATGCCCTCTCTCTTTGGATCCACTGCGTTTTCATCCAGCTTGGAGAGCTTGATGATATCATCAACCAGGGAGATCAGCCGCTGCGATTCTTTATAGATATCTTTGGCAAATTCGGGGACCTTATCACCGGATACAATCCCCTCCGCCAGCAATTCCGCAAATCCCGAAATGGAAGTCAGCGGTGTTTT
Organism: uncultured Clostridia bacterium; assembly: GCA_946184675.1. Taxonomy (GTDB): domain Bacteria; phylum Bacillota; class Clostridia; order Lachnospirales; family Lachnospiraceae; genus UBA2912. The sequence continues at coordinate 615 of CAMHFW010000168.1, forward strand.
CAGCTCATGAGATACGTTTGCAGAAAACTCCCTTCGCATACTTTCACGTGCAGCTGCTTCCTCCTGAATGGTCAGCTTCTGCTCTTCGATTTTGTCCAGCAGAGGCGCAAGTTCCGAGTAGGGATTGTTGCGAGCATTCTCCAGATCCAGGGCATTGATCGGTGCAACGATCTGTCTGGCTGCGCGAAATGCCAGTATGGCGGAAAGCAGAAGAACCAGAACCAGAGCCCATAAAATGGGGCTGACCGAGATCAGGGCATACCTGACTGCCTGGGAGGGTCTGCTCAGCCGCAAAACGGTGCCGTCACTGCATTTTTTTGCATAATACATGAAAGACTTGCCGAGGGTCTCGGATTTTCTGGTGCTTGTCCCTTCTCCGGCTGAAAAAGCTTCTGCAACTTCTTCACATTCCTTCTGATTCGAAAAGGCTCCGTCTGCAGCACTGTCATAAAGGACTTCCCCGTCTTCGTCAATCCAGGTCACACGATTGGTATCATCCAGTTTTTCCAGATATACCTTTCCGGACAGCGTCAGTCCTTCCGCGGCATATGCTGTCTCCTGCTTCAGAGCAGCAAATGTCTCATCGACGGTCTGCCTGTACTGTACCCCGAAAATAATAACACCGCAGAGGACCAGGACCAATACACCTACAAGGAAAATGTTTCTGAAAATCGTTTTTGTCATGCTGTCTCACCTGCGAACTTGTAGCCAACGCCTCTGACTGTCTGAATATAGGCCCCTGCCTCTCCCAGCTTAGCCCGCAGGGTGCGGACATGTACGTCCAGGGTCCGGTTTTCCCGTTCCCCAAGTCCCCAGATGCTGTCAAGGAGCTTTTCCCTGGGCAGGACAATGCCTGCATGTTCGACCAGCATCCGCAAAAGCTCAAACTCCTTAAAAGTCAGAGAAGCTTCCTTCCCATCTGCGTAGACTTCATGCCTGTCCCAGTAAATCTCCAGAACGCCGCACTTATATTCACTATCTTCTGCCTCAGCTGGTTCCGCTCTCCGAAGGACCGCCCGGACTCTAGCAATCAGTTCCATAATGCCAAATGGCTTGGAAATATAGTCATCCGCTCCGGCATCCAGGCCTTCCACCCGGTCATATTCTGCCACTTTTGCTGTCAGCATAATGACAGGAAGCCTTTTCTGTGTCTTTCGGATTCTCTTTAAGACGCTGATTCCGTCCTCCCCGGGAAGCATGATGTCAAGAATAGCCAGATCCGGTTTTTTCTCAGACATCGCTTTCCAGAATCCTTCTGCCGACTCAAAACCAGCCAGTTCAAATCCCTGAGACTCCAAAGCATAGATCACAAGCTTGCGGATACTCTCATCATCTTCTACCAGATAGATCAGATTGCCCATCTACTGCACTTCCTTAAATTACAAACTTTTTCCGGTACTCTTCATAGTACTTATCAAAACTGCGGTCGTGGTTTAATTTTAACATATCCAGATACTCATGTGTAGCAAAGGATCCGGCATAGATCTCGATAATCGCCGCCGCAACATTGGAACAATGGTCGGAAATGCGCTCATAATCTGTAAGCAGATCATTAAATACGAATCCCTGCTCGATGCTGCACTTCCCGTGCTGCAGGCGTTTTACATGCTGCATCTTCATCTGCTCACACAGTCCGTCGATGACTTCCTCCAGAGGCTCTATTTTCTCAGCAACTACAATATCTTTGTTGGCAAAGGCCTCTGTTGCCATGCTCAGAATCTCTCTGACTGCCGCCATCAGAACAGAAAGCTCATGCATAACTTCTTCCGAAAGATTCATTCTCTTATCATAAATCTCTTTGGCGCTCTCCGCAACATTTCTGGCATGGTCCGATATCCTCTCAAAGTCCGGAATCGTATGAAGGAAAATCATAGATTCACGGCCCTGCGCTTCTGTCAGATCCTGTTCAGATAATTTCATAAGGAATGAACCAAGTACATCCTCATAATGGTCTCCTGCCTGCTCCAGCTCTACAACTCTTTCAAAGGCAGGCTCGGAGTACCTGCTGATCAGGGCGCCTGCTTCAATAACAGACTCCATGGACTGCATAGCCATATCACTGATTCTCTGTCTGCACTGCTCAATGGCAAGGATGGGATGACGGATAAACTGTTCGTTCATCTGCAGCGGGTCTTCCTTCTCCTGTTTATCCGGAAGAATATGACATACCACTGCCTCGATCACATCCGTAAGCGGAATCAGGATCAGCACCATGATCAGACGGAATACGGTATTCAAGAGCGCAATGGAAAAGGGATTCATAACAAGATCCAAAAATGGAAACTCTACAACAGCTGATATGATATAAAAGAGAGATGCGCAGATCAGCACACCCATGAAAGTCGATGCCAGATAGCTGAGTGCTGTTCTTCTGCCGTTGAGATTGGTCCCCAGTGCTGTGAGCAGTACCGGAAGTGCTGCTCCGACAGAAATTCCCATCAGCATGGGCAAAACGCTCTCAAAAGAAGCTGCCCCGGTGACTGACAGAGCCTGTACGATACCAACCGCGGCTGATGCAGACTGCAGAAGTGCGGAAACGCCGAATCCCAGAAGGATACCCAGAACCGGGTTTCTCATAGATGTCATCAGGCTGTTAAACCAGGGCTGGTCTTTCAGTCCGGATACAGAGCCGCTCATGGTACTCATTCCCATCATCAGGATAGCAAATCCCATCAGGAGCTCACCGATGTCACGATGGACTTTCTTTTTGCCGAAAGTCTTCAGAATGATGCCAATCAGAGCAACAACGCCTGTCAGTGTCGCCGTAGAAAGAATCTGTCCCAGCTGGCCGGCTCCCTCGATATAACTCAGACAGACTACCCAGCCGGTAATACTGGTACCAAATATGGCACCCAGAATAATGGGAATGGCCTG
>CAMHFW010000169.1 GCA_946184675.1 uncultured Clostridia bacterium
TCTTCCCATTCTTCCTCGATCACAGGCAGTCCGGACCCGTCCCCGCAGAAGGCCTTGATAACCGGATTTTCGAAGATCCTGTCACGGTTCTTCTCCAGATCTTTGTACATGACGATTTTAAGGAAGGATAAAAGGCCCAGGCTGGCCTCGCGCTGTACGGTCCAGTCTGTCTGGGCGATGGCCTCTTCCACCTGGCCTAAAAAGGCATCCAGCTCCTGGCCGGCAGGATCAAATTCGGGCAGCTTGATGTGCTGCTCGGTTTCCAGGACGAACTCCAGGGTGGGGTTGACCACGATATCCTCTTCCATTCTCTTCAGATGGTAAGGGCCCAGGATGGTCTTTTTCTCCACGGATACAGGCACCAGAACAAGCGGCGAGAGCATCCAGTCTTCGGATGGCTTCTGCCGCCATTTTAAAAAGCCAAAGCAGGCATAAAGGATATTGATGCCCTGTTCCTCGCGGGCCAAAAGGGCCTTGCTGCGCAAATTTGCCAGGGTCACGGCCATATCATCCAGCTCCAGGTCAGAGCGCACTTCGCCCTCCGCGATCTCGATCGGATGCCCCATCTGCCCGAACAGGTGCTGGATCCGGTCTATGGTGGGATCCGGCTCGATAAACCTGTTTTTCCGGAAGATGAGCCCCGGCCCCTCCCCCATCAGTCTCCGGTAGAGCTCGCTCATGTCCGGTGATACGATCTGCAGGGTCGCTCTGCGGCTCTTGCGGTAATTCATCAGCTTATTACGCCTGGATACATCTAATAATCCGTTCTTCCAGACCTCGAATTTTCTGTCCTGTATATTCACCGGCCATCACTTCCTTTGTCAGTCCGTTCTGTTTGAATCCTGCTATTTTCATTATAGCATCATCGCTGTGTATAAAAAAAGGGGAGTCTGAAAAGACTCCCCGGATCACAATCGATCTTTCTTAATAATTCTCAGCGTTTACTTCGAAGTAAGCCTGCTCATATCCGCATACTGCGCAAATCTTCGGTGCCTTCACGCCAACTACGATATGACCGCAGTTGCGGCACTCCCAAACCTTAACCTCGGACTTCTCAAATACCTGCTGCATCTCAACATTCTGAAGCAGTGCACGATAGCGCTCCTCATGATGCTTCTCGATGGCTGCTACAGCGCGGAACTTAGCTGCAAGTCTCTTGAAGCCTTCCTTCTCAGCGGTCTCAGCGAACTCTACATACATGTCGGTCCACTCATAGTTCTCACCATCAGCTGCTGCCTTGAGGTTATCAGCTGTTGTGCCGATGCCGCCCAGCTCCTGGCACCACATCTGTGCGTGTGCCTTCTCATTGTCAGCTGTCTTGAGGAAGAGAGCTGCGATCTGCTCGTATCCTTCCTTCTTTGCTACTTCTGCAAAATATGTGTATTTGTTGCGGGCCTGGGACTCACCTGCGAATGCTGCTGCAAGATTCTTCTCAGTCTGTGTACCTGCGTACTGATTTACTTTATTCTCGTCTGCCATTATATGGTCCTCCTTTAATTATTTTTGCGCTTTCACGCAATCATATTTTATCTCAAAACAAGGCGGTTAGACAAGTGTAACCAGTTATTCTGTCTGACAACTTTTCTCATTGCCCTATTTTTCTGAAAAAAGCCTTTTCTGCCGCAAAAGCCGGTCTCTGATGTCGCTGCGGAGCTTTTCCGGTCCGGTAACCCAGATACCGGGGCCAAAGGACAGGATACGGATCAGGACCTCTGTCTCATCGCTCTTGTCATAATGGAGGCTGATCCGGTAGCGGGCCGGCCCCGGGCTGTCCTCTTCCTGGATGCGCTCGGTCTCTTTTTCCAGATAGGAAAACTGCAGCATGGCGCGCTCCAGGGTATTTTCTGTGTCGATCAGCTCTAAAACAGCTGTCTCTCTGACCAGTCCGGGCGCCTCCGCTTCTTCTCCTATCCATTCTGCCAGACTGCATGAAATGATCCTGGCCATATTCAGCTGCTGCTGCACGGACTGACGTCTTCTTGCAGCACTGCGCAGGTGAAGCCGGAATTTATCGTCTTTGGAGGAATATTCCAGATGATCGGGCAGGCAGTAAAGAGAAGTCTCCTGATTCCTCCGGTTCAGGTAGCGGATCTCCAGTGCCTTGCCCTCCTCCAGGGCCTGCAGGGCCGTGTGAAAGTTGGCAATATATGCCGGATCCGTAAAGGGATCTCCGTCTGCATAGCGGTCATAATAGACGATGTCCTCCTGCCTGAACAGGGGACGGACCTCCTTTAGCTCTTCCGGTTCTGTAATTCCCGGGAAAAGGCGAATCCTCGGATCGGCCAGAATGGCTTTGAGCCATCGTTTCTGTATGATCGTCAGCGGCATCTGGGGCGTGAAGAAGATCTCTGTCCGGTAATCTTCGTCGATGAGCGGCCATTTCCCACTCCTGAGCATATCCGGAATCGCCAGGACGCTCTCGGAAAATGCATGCTCCAGTATGATTTCCCGCATTCTCTTCTGGTCCAGTTTCTCTTTGGCTGCCTCTGCCAGGATCTTAGCGATTACATTGTAATAGCTGCCGTAAACTTCATGAAATATCAGATCTTTACTCATAATAGCTCACCGTCTTTTCCAGTTCCCGGTACAATCTGTCTGTCACTGCAGGATTGCTGCAGCGGATGCTTTCAATACGGCCGGTCAGGGAATAGATCCAGGGCAGCATTTCCTGGGCATCATAGACATCTGCCGTAAAAAGGTATCTGCCGGGGGAAAGGTTTTCCACCCTGCCGCAGCGTTTTTCCCGCTCCAGTCTCTGCAGAATATACCCCTCACCCTTTCCGACAAGGATGACCATTTCCAGATGTTCCGGCTCGCTTGGCGCTTCCAGGCCGCCAAATGATACTCCCCAGAGCCGGTCACGCTCCTTCCGGGCCTGGTCTGAAAGCTTTTCAAAGTCAGGGGCTTCTTTGAGAAGTTCCACCTTTACGATCCGATCCAGTCTGGAAAAATAAAATCTTCCGGCGGTCTCATTCCAGCCCATGCAGTACTGGCGTCCGTTTTCTGTACTCATATAAATGCTGACCGGGGTATTGATATAGGTCAGAAACTCTCCTTCCACATCCGGAAGCAGATTTTTCACCGTCAGCTGGATTTTTTTATGCTCATCGATGGCCACCAGCAGCTGACAGAGGATCTCGCTGTCGATGGCTCCCATCAGATAATGGTGTTTGAAGCGGAACAAGCTTTCATGCTTTGGCAGCTTATCTAAGAGGAAAGAACCAACCACGCCAAGCGGGGCCTGCTCGGAGAAATAGTCCAGCGCATGGATCCATTCTTTCAAATCGATATGTTCACGCACGGTTTCATAGATCATTCTGCGCTTTTCTTTTCGGGCAGAGATGATACCCATATTCTGCAGTTCGCGCAGCTTTTTGCGGATGGTTGACTCGTCCGGCCAGGTACGTGCAAAGATTTGCGGATATGACTCATAAAGTCCGTCCTGAATCTCTGCGATCGTTG
>CAMHFW010000170.1 GCA_946184675.1 uncultured Clostridia bacterium
TTCTGATGTACATGATCGCCAAGGACGATCTGCAGAGCCTTCTGCAGCAGGTGGGTAGCACTGTGGTTCTTGGCCGCATCACTTCTGCGCTCCTCATTGATATGAAGGGTTACGGTCTCACCAACTGTGAACATACCGCTTGCCACATAACCCTTATGAGCAATCTTATCGCCGGAAACCTTTTCGGTATCGGTAACGACAAATTTGCCTGCAGGTCCCTCAATCACACCGGTATCAGCCATCTGGCCGCCGCTGGTGGCATAGAAGGGAGTCTGTGCAGTAACGATGGAACCCTTCTGACCGTCTGTCAGAGCCTGTACGCTCTCAGCTTCGGTATCATCCTCACCTGCAGTCAGGAAAAGGACTTCGGATTCTTCACACATCTTGTCATAGCCATCAAATGTGCTGGAGATAGCGGCATCCAGGCTGTCAAAAACAGTAAGCTCATGTCCGCTGTAGTTGGTGCCCTTACGAGCATTTCTGGCTGTATTTCTCTGTACCTCCATGCACTCATGGAAGCCATCCTCATCGATAGAAAATCCCTTCTCTTCCAGAATCTCTCTGGTCAGATCAAGCGGGAATCCGTAGGTGTCATAAAGTTTGAAAGCATCTGCTCCGGCAAGAACAGTCTTGTTCTCGGCATTGAGCTTTTCTTCCATGTCATTTAAGATGGAAAGACCGGTGTCAAGGGTGCGGTTGAAGTTGTCTTCTTCCTGGGAAAGAACTTTCAGGATAAAGGTCTTTCTCTCTTCCAGTTCCGGATAACCATCCTTGGAAGTCTCAATCACCTTCTCACTGAGTTTCTCCAGAAACTTGCCCTGAATACCGAGCAGACGGCCGTTTCTGGCTGCGCGGCGGATCAGACGGCGGAGAACATAGCCTCTTCCCTCGTTGGAGGGGGTGATGCCGTCAGAGATCATAAATGTAGCTGCACGAATATGGTCTGTGATGATACGGATAGAAACATCCTTCTTGGCATCTGTCTCATACTCTACGCCTGCAAGGCTGCATACATCCTCACGCAGGGAACGGATGGTATCTACATCAAAGATGGAATCTACATCCTGAACGACTACAGCCAGACGCTCCAGACCCATACCGGTATCGATATTTTTATTCTGCAGCTCTGTATAATTGCCGTGACCGTCATTGTCAAACTGGGTAAATACATCATTCCAGACTTCCATATAGCGGTCGCAGTCACATCCTACTGTACAATCCGGCTTGCCGCATCCGTACTTCTCACCGCGGTCATAGTAAACCTCAGAACAGGGGCCGCAGGGACCGGAGCCATGCTCCCAGAAGTTATCCTCTTTGCCAAAACGGAAAATACGCTCCGGAGCGATGCCGATCTCTTTATTCCAGATATCAAATGCCTCATCATCTTCCAGATAAACAGAAGGATAAAGACGGTTTGCATCCAGGCCAACGACATCAGTCAGGAACTCCCAGGTCCAGTGAATGGCTTCACGTTTAAAATAATCGCCGAATGAAAAGTTACCCAGCATCTCAAAGAAAGTGCCGTGACGTGCAGTCTTGCCGACATTTTCCAGGTCGCCGGTACGGATGCACTTCTGACAGGTGCAGACACGTCTCCTCGGGGGAACCTCAGCGCCGGTAAAATAGGGCTTCAAAGGCGCCATACCCGCATTGATCAGCAGCAGGCTGTTGTCATTGTGCGGTACCAGTGAAAAGCTGGGCATAGCAAGATGATCTTTGCTCTCAAAATACTTGAGGAACATAGATCTGAGTTCATTCAGGCCGTAATAGTTTCCCATGTTAAAAACCTCCAGGTTATAATAGTAAATATTGAGGCAGAGTTATACTCTGTCAAAATATTATTATATGTTTTCTTCAAATCTTTGTCAATCTGCCGTTTTACTTATATCGGTCAATCAAGATCATTTGTTCCGTAAAACTCGAATCCGCTGATACAGGTATCATCAAAGTGTGTCCCGATGGTCGCTTCCAGGATCGTTACAGTAAGTTCATCTGTAATGACCGGTGTCTCAAAATTGATCTCGATTGACGTGTTATAAGAGGCGTCATAGGCCGTTGATGTAGTGCTGGACCCGTCAGAGAATTCCAAACGTATTTTTTCCGGGTATCCGTTCATATAGAACAAGTCATGGTCCGAAGCCTGATACCCGGGATGCCAGATGATTCTGTGAATCTCATATGCTTCATCAAAATAAAAATGGATCTGTTCTCCGACGCCCTCCCCCGATACACCTTCAACATAAGCTGTTGACAGGTTATCATCCAGCAGGTTTTCCGGCTTATAGTCTTTTCCGTGAGCCGAATCATAAGGCAGCTGTGATGTTGCTGTCACAGTAATGCTGCTTTGGCTGATTTTGCCAATCTGTTTCGTCTTTATGACACGTTCGGTCTGTTTTTCTGTTTCGGTAACTTTTTTAGTTTCTGTCTCTTTTTTTGTCTCTGTTGCTTTTTCCGTCTCTGTGATTATTTCGGTTTCTGTATGATTCTCAGTCTGTTTTTCTTCTGTTTGTGAAGCAGCCATCTGCAAGGCAGCAGATGTGTCAGAATCATTCTTGCTGCCGGATCCAAGAAGGCCTGACATAGACAGGATCAGAGCAAGTGCAAGAATACCAATCACGACACCCAGAACCATAAATACCTTTCCCATGTTCTGCGGGGCAGGCTGAGGCTGTGGGTTAGGACTCTCCGGTGCAGCAGGATCAGGTGCTTTTGGCGCTGGCGGTATTTCTTTCCCGGGAATCAGATGTTTTAATGCGGCTGTGATTTCTTTATCCGCACCTATTCCGTCAATCACTGCCTGCCGGCTTGGATTTAATGCTCTGGGTATCTGGCACGGAGACATTCCCATAGCCAGATAACACAGGAGAAGCCGGTCCGTTTTCCCGGTCTTCTGTATTTCCCTGCGCTGCAGCCACTGGAATCTTGTCCATTCATTTTTCACCCATTGGGAATTCATGTTTTCGGCAGTAGTTCCAACCACAATCAGGGCTTTTGCGGACATCAATGCAGAAATGATATAGGGCTCATAGAGCTTTCCTGCCATTTCCGCCTTGCAGCGTCTGGAATTAAATACCTTCAGCCCTTTTTCTGTCAGAGAATCATAAAGGGAAGAGGCAATATCACTGTCGATTGTATTTCTGCCGTCTTTCTGCTGCTTTACACTGATGAAAACATCATATTTGATATCTGAATGAACCTGCCTGTATTTGTTCAGGATGGCATCGATCTTAGAAAGTTCTTCTTTGTAGTGGTCTCTCTGTTCGGGCAGGATGTGCTCTTCCAGATCGCGGCGCAGGGACATGTCCTGGGGATCCGTCAGGTCCGGATTCAGAATGATTGGGATCAGACGGCCGTCTTCAGACTTCTGATAGCTGACACAGTAATGGCACAAAAGCAGCCGCCAGTAAACTTCAGCATCCGCACCTCCCTTTGTAATAACC
>CAMHFW010000171.1 GCA_946184675.1 uncultured Clostridia bacterium
GCGGGAGTCAGCCATTCTGGCCCGTGAAAAAGGCGTCCGCCTCCATACTCACCTGTGCGAGACCCTGGATGAGGAAAACTACATGCTGGAGCGGGAAGGCATGCGTCCGCTGGCTTACATGGAAAAACTGGGCTGGGTTGGAAACGATGTATGGTATGCCCACGGGATCCATTTTAATGATGAGGAGCTCAGATTGCTGGCGCAGACAGGCACAGGCGTATGCCATTGCCCGATTTCCAACATGAAGCTGTCTTCCGGCATCGCCAGGATCCCCGAGATGCTGGAAATGGGTATTCCGGTCGGCCTCGGTGTGGACGGATCTGCTTCCAATGACGGGTCTGACATGCTTGAGGAGCTGAGAGTGGGATTTCTCCTGCACAGGCTGAATTCAAGCAGGAAAGCCCCTACAGGCTATGATATGCTGAAAATAGCAACCATGGGATCCGCAAGACTCCTGGGAAGAGAATCGGAGATCGGTTCCATCGAGATTGGAAAATGCGCAGACTTTTTCCTGGTGGATGGTGATCGTCTGGAACTGGTCGGGGCCTGCTATGATCCCAAGTCTGTGCTCGGAACGGTGGGACTCCGGGGGGCTGTGGATTATACGGTGATAGACGGGCAGATCACAGTCGATCACGGGCGGATCAGCGGAATAGAAGAGGAAAAGATTGCAGAAGATTCTGCCAGAGAACTGGCCAGATATCTGGGAAAATAAAGAGAAAGGATGGGGATTTCCCATCCTTTTTCTATGTTGTGCGCCATACGGAACGTCTTTGGCAGATGCATTATTTACCGCAGCATATCCACCAGGTCCGGGATGACAGCCTCAAAATCCACACCATACCAGGGCTTATCAGGATTCTTCTGCGTCTGTGCAATGGTCATCTCGGTAAAGTCAGCAGCTATCTTCAGAGCTTTTGTCCGGTCAAGTCCCAGAACGAAAGCACCGGCAAGCACGCTGGAGAAAATATCTCCGGTACCGTGGTAGGAGACAGGAATGCGGTCATGCTGGTAGACAAAATACTCTTTTGTCTCTGAGTCAAAGCCCATAGCACCTGTTTTCCCCTCACTTAAGGACACGCCGGTCAGAATAGGAGTCCTGGTGCCAAGAGCTGCCAGTGCCTGCAGCATATTTTTGACATAGTCTTCCGGGTAAGTCTCCAGATAGGGCAGTCCGGTCAGATAGCTGGCTTCGGTTATATTGGGAACCGTGATATCAGCGATCGCGCACAAATCTGCATTTTTCCTGGCGTAATGCTCATCAAAAGCGGGATAGAGCTTTCCGTTATCAGCCATAGCCGGATCAATGAAAACAAGTGTCTTGTCATTCCGGAATGTGCGGATGATCTCAATCACGGTATCGATTTCTTCCTCTGTGCCAAGATAACCTGTGTAGATCGCATCGAAGGTGATGCCTTCTTCCTTCCAGTGGCGGGTGATTGGCTCCAGCTGGTCAGAAAGATCTTTGACGGTAAAATTTTTGAACATGGTATGAGTACTAAGCACAGCAGTCGGCAGGATGACGGTCTCAATCCCCATTGCAGAAAGCAAAGGCAGCGCAACGGTGAGAGAACATTTGCCAAAGCAGGAAATATCCTGAATTGTTAAGATTCGTTTCATAATATACTCCTTGTGAATGCATTGCATTTATATCTGAAATAGAGTATACTAAGAAACTGGTAATATAAATAGTGCCAGTTTGATATATTTTTATAAGGCCAGATTGAAAAGCGTGGGAGGGAAATCAAAGTGAGAATTGATCACTCCAAAAAAGAAAGTGCTTATCTGCAGCTGTATCACAGCCTGAAGACAGAGATTGTAAACGGGATCAGGCCGGTTGGCAGCAGGCTGCCCTCCAGGCGGCTGATGGCAGAGGAAACAGGAGTCAGCGCAATCACGGTAGAGCATGCTTACAGTCTTCTGCAGGATGAAGGGTATATCATAAGCCGGCCCAAAAGCGGATATTATGTCAGTTTTGGAGGGGAGGCGGCAGCAGATGGTCTGCCAAAAGTCCGGGAAAGCAGGATCAGGATGACGCCGGTTCAGCCAATCACGGATGCTCCGGAGGATTTCCCCTTTACGGCCCTGGCAAAAGTTATGCGGGCGGTTCTGTCCATTGAGGACCGGAGAATCCTTGCAAAATCCCCGGGTACAGGTATGTTTACCCTCAAGGAGACTCTGGCAGCGTATCTGGCCAGGAGTCGGGGAATGCAGATTCTTCCGCGGCAGATTGTGATCGGAGCAGGGGCGGAATACCTCTACGGGCAGCTGGTTCTGCTGTTTGGAAATGAAAAAGTATATCTGACAGAGGATCCCTGTTATAAGACGATAAGGAGAGTCTATGAATTATACGGCGCAGAAACCAAAGGTCTCCCGATGGGAGAGGACGGTATCGTATCTTCGGCACTGCAGGAAAACCGGGAAGCCTGCCTCCTCCATGTGACCCCTTACAGGAGTTACCCGAGCGGTGTTACCGCATCCGCAGCCAAACGGCACGAATATGTACAGTGGGCAGCAGAATGTAATGCCTGGCTGGTCGAAGATGATTACGACTCAGAATTTGCATCACCGACCAGAAGAATCGATACAGCCTTTTCTCTGGCACCGGAGCAGGTAATCTATATCGGGACTTTTACAAAATCGCTCTCGCCGTCTATCCGGATGGCATATATGGTATTGCCGGAGAGCCTGCTTCCCCTTTATACAGAAAAGCTCGGTTTTTACTCCTGTTCCGTGCCGGTCTATGACCAGCTGGTACTGGAAGCCTTCATCCGGGAAGGACATCTGGAACGCTATATCGCGTCAAGAAGACGCAGACTGAAGGGCGAAAGAGGACGGAAGGAGACAGAGACCGATTCGCTTATTTAGCGCTTAATATAAGCCTTTAGTGCTTCATAGATGTCCTCCTCTTTGGGAGGGCATCCTTTGATGCAGTAATCAAAGCCGGATGTGCAATTGCCAACGCCAAGAGCGCCTGTTTTGCCCCGGTGTCCCTGGCCGATGCTGATCTGCTCCTTCAGCTGGTCCAGAAGGCCTTCTTCTTTCAGACGGTCCAGAGCAGGGATCAGGACTCCGTAGCAGGCGCTGCAGGAGTCAGATTCATCTACGGCATAGCTGACATCCAGCAGATTCTTTGCAGGAAGATCTTCATAGGCTTCCCCTTCACAGGTGATCAGCTTGAGAGAAGACAGGTCGGCGGAGCCGACGCCAAGTGCCTCTGCCATGCCGATGTAAGGGACATCCCTCAGCGGATAGTGGAGCAGGGAACAGACGAAGGCGTCAACCAGAACCGGATCCAGAGCGGCCATGACACAGTTGCGGGTAACGGGATTGCCGCCTTCCTCAAAGGACAGATCTCCGCAGATATGGTCCACAACGATGAAATCAGGCCGGATATAAGTATTCAGATGCGCGATGGGTTTATGCA
>CAMHFW010000172.1 GCA_946184675.1 uncultured Clostridia bacterium
TTCTCCGTTTCTGTCAGTCCCGCAGGGAAAGGTCAATCAGCAGCTGGCAAAGATCTGCGTAGCCGATCCCGATTGCCTGTGCCTCTTGGGGCATCAGAGAGGTACTGGTCATACCCGGAAGGGTATTGGCCTCCAGCAGATAGATATTTTCTGCTTCATCCATCATCAGATCAAAACGGGCATAGCCGTGCAGGCGAAGGGCCTTAAATGCCTTTTCCGCAGTACGCATGATATGCCGGGTGATCTCTTCCCCGATCTGGGCTGGACAGGTCTCGATGGTTGCTCCTGCCTGGTATTTATTCTTATAATCATAAAAACCGCTGATGGGAGCGATCTCGATGATCGGATAGGCCTTTCCGTCTACTACGCTGATGGAAAACTCTCTGCCATTGATATACTGTTCCACTACAACCTCATTATCATAGCGGAAGGCCTCAGCGAGTGCTTTCTCATACTCCTGCTCATTCTGGGCAATCATAACGCCTACGCTGGATCCGCCGCAGCAGGCCTTGACGATGCAGGGATAAGGGACCGGATTCTCTGCCGGGATCTCGTCCTTTCCGAAACGGATCCCTGCCGGGGTCGGAATGTCATAGGCACGGAAAAGGTCTTTAGTGATTCCCTTGTCCATGCAGATGGCTGAGCTGACATGGTCTGTGCCGGTATAGCGGATGCCGCTCAGATCAAAGCAGGCCTGGATCTTTCCATTTTCCCCGTTTTCACCGTGCAGTGCCATAAATACGATGTCTGCAGCTCTGCAGATATCCAGCACGTGGGGACCGAAGAAGTTCTTTTTCCAGTCCGGACGAAGGGCCTTGACTTCCTCGATATCCGGGTTGTCCTCCCGGATGGCCCCTACTGTCTCCGCCCAATCGCGGTCCATCTCAAAAACAGACTCCCAGTCTTCTCCCTCATAACCGAGGAAAACGTCCAGAAGCATGACCTGATGTCCTTTTGTCTTAAGCGCCTTATAAATTCCCATACCGGAAACAAGTGACACATCTCTTTCTGTGCTGATGCCGCCGGCAAGTACAACGATCTTCATGAATATGCACCTCTATTTTTATCGTTTCCAAATTTTCTTCCGTGATATTATACACGACCCTGCTCAGCTTGTAAAGTTTTTCCAGTCCGGCAGGTATTCTCCCAGATAGTGACCGCTTTTCTCTTCTTTGTCCAGATGCTCCTCTCGAATCTGGGCTCCGATCCGGCCAAGCTCCTGCTGCAGCTCCCTGGCCGACAAAAGCAGGCAGCCCTGGCCGCGGATGATCACCTGCTCTGTACCGTCAGAAGTGGCCACCGTCACCTTATACTTTCTGCCGATGGCATGGGCTGTCTTTTCGATATACTGATCTGCAGTCTCCGCCTCTTTGGTAAATACTACATCCAGATTTTTCCATCTGGTCACCTCGCCCTGGAAGCCTTTGACCTTATAAGCATCAAAAACAACGATCACATGCATACCGGTAAAGCCGGCATAGCCGGACATAATATCCAGCAGGCTGTCCCGCGCCGCGTCCATGTTGTGGTCTGCCAGACTGCGCAGATCATCCCAGCCGAAGATGATATTATAGCCGTCCACAAGCAGATATTCTTCTAACGGTTTCTGTTTTTTCTGCTTGTAAACATATTCTTTTGGCTGACCGGCCCGGATGGTCACCGTCGAATCTGCCAGCCTTGTCTTTACCGGCCCGTAGGTCCGCTCAAAGATCGCGCGAAGCTCATCGTCATCATAGACGGCACCGGCTGTCTTCTTCTGTCTTCTGATCGTTCTGCCTTCCCCGGTCTCTGCCTGCGGTGCCTGTTCTTCTGCCTCTTCTACGGTATCATACCAGTCAAGATCCAGGCCTGTCACGCCGGAATAATCCGGCAGTCCCGCCCCGGGCAGATGCATATAGCGCTCCACGGCGTACCAGGGCACCACGATGCTTGCGCCGTGACTGACAAAAACAGAATCCGCTGTGTTTTCCACATCCCTCTCCGGGTTGTAGTACATATCCTGCCACACCAGGTCCGGATTGTGGCAGGGGCCGTATCCCTGCAGGGACAGAGCAAGCCTTCCGCGTCCGCTCGTGTAGGCTGCGACTTCCTTCTGATAGCCGCGCATTTCCGATACCGGAGCCTTACCAGTGAGCACCGCCATATCCCCGTCATTTTCTTCTATTACATATGTTCCGGAAAAGCGCTCGATATCCGAAATAGCCCGGCCCAGATTTCCATTCGGCACTTCCAGCCGGTAGGAAAAATAGGGCTCCAGGATGGCGGACTGGGCTTTCATCAGGCCCTGGCGCACAGCCCTATAGGTGGCCTGGCGGAAATCTCCGCCCTCTGTATGCTTGGTATGGGCTCTGCCGGCGATCAGGGTGATCTTCATATCGGTGATTGGGGAACCTGTCAGGACTCCCTTGTGAGTACGTTCTCTGAGATGTGTCAGAACCAGCCGCTGCCAATTACGGTCCAGCATATTTTCATCGCATTCGCTGGCAAAGACAAGCCCGCTGCCCGGCTCTTCCGGTTCCAGGCGCAGATGTACTTCCGCGTAATGGCGGAGGGGCTCAAAATGTCCCACTCCCTCTACCGCGCTCAGGATCGTCTCTTTGTAAGCGATCCAGCCCTCTCCGAAGCGGACGCCAAGACCGCACCGGTCTGCAATCTGCGTCTTCAGCACATCCATCTGGATGTCGCCCATCATGCGGACATGAATCTGACGGCTCTGCTCATCCCATTCCAGAGAAAGCTCGGGTTCTTCCTCCTCCAGCTGCTTGAGATCCAGATAAGCCTTGTGCAGATCGGTCCCGTCCGGAAACTCCAGGGCATAGGTGAGCACCGGCTCCAGAACAGGCATCCTGACCCCTTCTTCCGCGCCGACCCCTTCTCCGGCTCTGGGAACGGCAAGCCCCAGGGCTGCGCAGACCTCCCCGGCCTGCACCTGATCAGCCGCCTCATATCTGGCACCATTATAGATCCGGATCTGGGTTACCTTCTCTTCACCAATCAGGTCGCGCACCTTAAGACTGCCGCCTGTAATCTTCATATAGGTCAGGCGCTTTCCCTGCTCATCGCGAGAAATCTTAAAGACTCTGGCTCCAAACGTTTCCGGATAGACAGGCGGACGCATCAGCCGCTGCAGCTCTTCCAGGAAAAAGTCCACGCCAGTCATTTTCAAAGCAGACCCGAAATAGCAGGGGAATACCTTCCTCTCCTGAATCATGTGGATCAGCTTCTCCTGGGGGATACTTCCGCTTTCCAGATATTTCTCCATAGCTGCCTCGTCGCAGACTGCAAGCTCCTCTGCCAGAGCCTCCTCGTCCATGGAGAAATCCAGACATGCTGAAGAGAGCTGCATCTGCAGCTCTCTCAGTATTATCTCCCGGTCTGTTCCTGCCTGATCCATCTTGTTTA
>CAMHFW010000173.1 GCA_946184675.1 uncultured Clostridia bacterium
TCTGCACCGACGGCAAGCGCCATGGCCATGGTACTGGGGAAATCCCGCACCATCGTGCCGGTGACCAGCGATTTTCCTGTGCCCGCATGCTGCCGGCAGACAGCGTATCCCCGGTCGATATAAGTTCTAATGCTGTCCGCGATCTCCTGCTTTGTGGTGCACTGCCGGAAGGCCTCCTCCTGATACCAGTCGCACACAGCGCCGCTGAGGATCCGGGACGCAATGTACGCCCCCGTATGCCCCTGGTAGTTCTCGTACCTGCGGGCTCCCATGCCGCCGCTGCCGTCAAAGGCAGCGATCACTGCAGAGTCCTCCCTGGCAGCACAGTAAAAATTGTCCTCGCCTCTGCCCGGCCTGGAATCGCCGGCGACAACCTGAAGGTTGTCAAACTGTTCCAGAAATGTCTTGCGATTTGCGATAATCATAATCTTTCCTTTAAATACTGTTTGAGATCGTATCCAGGATCTGATCGTAGTCCCATTCCTTCAGACCGTTGCTGGCCTGGGATTCATAGTGGATCACGTTGTTCCAGTTATCCCGCATCAGCGTCCAGTGCTTTTTGTTCGGGGTAAACAAAATCAGCCGCTTGGCATGCTCGTCCATGAGACCCGGCGCATTTTTGCTGCCCCACCACATGGTCAGCTCATTGAAGTCTTTTGGCATGCCTGACGGGTAATAGGAGGAGGTCTTTCCAAAGCCCAGCTCGTGGGTGCCGTCGTCCGACCAGACGACGATGACATGCCGCTTTTTCATGGCTGTCCGGTTCCAGTCGGATTTGATCGCATATGCCACAGCCTCCAGTCCGTCCTCCGGATTGTCGCCGCCGCCGGCTGCCTCGATATAGCGCACGACCTTCTCAAAGGCCGCGGCCTGGGAAGGCAGCTTGAAGAAATCTGTCACCATCATGGCCTTGTCCCCGTCGTAATAGTAATCGCGGAAGGCCACAAGGCGTACCCGCAGCTCCACCGGGCTCTTATACTTCTGGGTCATTCTCTCCTGAAAATCCTTGTACAGATTCAGTGCATTATTTTTTACGGTGTCCAGGATATGGTCCATGCTGCCGGTCGCGTCGATGCAAAAGACCAGATCGATACCAAAGGTCAGTTTGTAAGCCATTCTTTATCCCTCTCATTTATCCGTCTCTCCCGGCAGGCTATCATCTGCCGGAAAGGATCGTTCATCAGTAGCCGTTTCCGCTGCGCGGCATAAGACCGCCGTTGTAATTTGGATTGCCGTTGTGGCTGGGGGCCATCGGATTGTTATTCAGCCCGCCTTCTGTCGTAGAAGTATCTGCAGATGAAGCTGAAGCAGTTCCATCATCCACAATAAGCCCTCCATCTCCAGAGCCCTCCGCCATCTGGCTTTCATTCATGCCGGTGTCTGTCAGATCTGTCATGCCCTCCTGATCCGGCGCACCGTCACCTGATGGCGGGATATCTCCGGATGTTCCTTTCGCATTCTCCGCTTCGGGCGTCGTCTCCGGATTTTCAAACAAGAGGCTTCTGTCTGGTTTGTACACGCTGATTGGATTTCCTTCCGCATCATACGTTCCATACGATTCATAACTGATATCATAGAACCGCTCTTTTGTCAGGTTTCCGTCATAGTAGGAATAAAAGACGACCGGATCTCCGTTCTCATCCCGGGCATAGTCAGCCCACTGATTGTTTACATCCGGATTGTACAGGATCGTTCCGATCAAGACCTCCCCGCTCTTCAGCTCCTCCAGCTCCTTTTCAAGATCTTCTTTGTCCGCAGCAGCGGCCGCGTCCTCTGGTTCATTCTCTGATTCCATCTTCGCCTCAGAGTGAAGGATACCCGCACTTTCCTCTGCCTCGCTGGCCTTTGCCTGATCAAGCTGTGCCTGCAGCTTTTCGACCTGCTGCGCAAGCTTATTTTTCTCCTGCACAAGCGCAGTGTTCTGTTCAGACAGCTCTATATTTGTTCCGGCAAGCTCCCCATCCTGGACTTTGATCTGCCGCTGGTTGGATATACATCCGCCCATAGCCGCTATGGCAATGATCGCTGCGGCGCCGGCCGTGATGCTAAGCAGCCGGATCTTCTGCTGATCCCGCTGTCTTCTGCGCTTTTCTCTGGAGGAGATCTCCTCCTCCCTATAGCTCTCCTGGTCATTTTCCGAAGTGGCAATTTGTCGGAAACCGCCCATACGGCCGGCAGAAGGCTCCTCCTGTCCGCCGCCAAATGCCGGGCTCTCCGCCGCATCCTGCATCTCTTCTGTCTGGGCTCCGGCCGTCTCTCCGGCCGCCGATCCGGTCAGCCCCCAGAAGCCGCCGCAATACTCTGCCAGCTCCGCCGGCGCACCGCAGTGGGGACAGCTGTCCACTCCCTGTCTGATCCGCATTCCACATTTTTTACAGAACATATCCTTATCTCCTTCGGCCGCAGATGCAGCATATCATTTCATCTTCGCTGTTTTCTCCTTCGCAGTCCGGACAGACCCAGACGCGCCGGTTATCCCGGTATACATAGACCGGACTGATCTCCCGTCCAAGGATCTGGTCGTTCGGGCCAGGCATTTTTCCTCCTCTGTGTAAGGGGGAAGAGGAGGGACCCGGACCAGACCCGGATCCGGCGGATGCTGCCGGTCCTGCCGTACCTCCTGTGCCGGGATGGATCCTGGGTCCGGATGCTCCGGCAGAACCGGTCATTCCGGCGGAAACACTGCTCCGAAAACCCGATGCGGCTTCACTCTTCTTTTTCTTCTTACCGGAGTTTACGGCCATGATCACGATGATCAGTACAATAACCGCAGCAACGATGATCGCAACTAAAGACATATTTTCCATACTTCCTGCCATCACTATTTTTTATCTTCTATGTGGCTCTTCCTCAGCCCACGCCGTTCCGGACCGCATGCTGTCCGGTCCGACGAACTCTTTCCGTATCCGGCTGGCGCCTGCCGGTCCCAGATCCCCGGCCATCTTCCAGAAACTTGCCGGGTCCACAGAGGATGCATCTTTGCTATCCTCCTGCACGTCTCCGGCAGCCCAGCGATCCGTCTCCGGCTCTGGATCTGCATATCTGGCCCTGCCATAGTCTGCCCGCCGCCAGCGCTTATCGCCTTCAGGCTTTGGCAGATGGACAGGAAGCTTCAGCCAGGCTTCCAGCTCTGTCAAAGAGATTGGATCTATGCCGCCCGGCTCCGGCAGACCAATGTCTGCCGGTCCGAGATCCGGAAAAAAGGAACAGAACACTTCGCCTTCTTCTGGAGCGCTGTATCTGTATGCCTCATCCTCAGCTTCTATCCTATCTTCCCTTGTATCCGTATCCGGCTGCCCGTATTCCGGCCTGTTCTCCGGGGCGCCCTCCGCCCTGCTCTGGGCGATCAGCTCCTGCAGCCGTTTTTTTGAGTA
>CAMHFW010000174.1 GCA_946184675.1 uncultured Clostridia bacterium
GCAGATAGAGACCGTAGAAATACATAGCGCCGATCTGATTCGCTATCGCATTGCTGCGAAGTGATTGAATCCTGCTCTTTCTCACCTCATCATCCAAATGGGCTGGCAAGAGCAGATTCATTTCTCTTTGCAGGATTTCCTCTGCATTCATATTATTATACATTCACTGTTTTCCTCCTGCCTGAGCCAGTCTCAATGCTTTCTGAACCGGATTTCTTTTACGTAATAGGAAAAGGCAGAGGGAATGGAATACTTGTCCCGCATCTCCTCCTCTGATGCCAGAAAAATATCCGTTTTTTCCTTTCTTTCCGGCGCCTGCTGCCACTCGTCCGCCCGGATCTCATAGCCGGTCATGTGCCACTCCCGGTGCGTAAAGATATGCTTTGCTTCCGGCAGAGGCCGGATCTGCAGGGCCGAAAAGCCCAGACCTTTCACATACTCTGCCGCTTCCTCGGCGCTCAGCTTCCCGTCTGCATTCGGAAACTCATACAAGCCTGCTAAAAGCCCCTTCTCCGGCCTTTTGGCCAGGGCCAGCATATCCGCATAGTAGATCAGGAAAACGGTCTTCTCATCGATCCTGCGGGCTTTTTGGGGAGCCGCTGCCGGATAGACTGTCTCTGTTCCGCGTGCATGGGCTTCGCACAGGTCTGCCCAGGGACAGGTCTCGCAATGAGGAGCTCCGTTTGGCAGACAGATGGCTGCTCCCAGATCCATCAGGGCCTGATTATAATCCCCCGGCCTGTCATACGGGAAACACTCCATAAAAAATGCTTCTGCCGCCTTTTTGGCCTGCGGCGTCTTGATATCATCTCCGTATGCCGTCCTGCGGGCAAATATACGGAGCAGGTTTCCATCGATTGCCGGGATCCGTTCTCCGAAAGCAATCGAAGCAATCGCGGCTCCTGTATAGGGGCCGATGCCGGCAATCTTCTGCAGTTCTTTGGATGTATGCGGCATCTGACCGCCGTACTGATCCATAATCTGCTGCGCTCCTTTGTTCAGGTTGCGGACCCGGCTGTAGTAGCCCAGCCCCTCCCAGAGCTTGAGATATACGTCCTCCTCGGCCTCTGCAAGGCTTCTGATATCCGGCAGGGCGGCCAGAAAACGCGTATAATAGCCTTTCACCGCTTCCACGCGGGTCTGCTGCAGCATGATCTCGGAAACCCAGACATGATAAGGCGACGGATCCTCTCTCCAGGGCAGGATCCTCCGGTTTTCGTCATACCAGGCAAGCAGCAGCTTTTGCTCATCAATTCTCTGCATCTGCCTGTCCCAAACCTTCCAGTCCTACCACATGCATATGCGGGTAAGCCATATCCAGATCCGCTTCCTCTTTAAATCGTCTGACCAGAGTCCTGCGGATATCACTGCAGACAACGAAATTCTCCTCTACCGTTTTGGTGATCACAGTTGCCCGCAGAAGGATCCCGGAATCCTCCAAATCCCACACCAGGACCGGAACCGGATCTGTGATTCCCCTTCTCTTTCTTTCCTCTGCTACAGAGGGATGCTCCTGGACAGTCTGCCTCAGCAGTTCGACCGCCTTTTCCAGGTCTGACTCATAGGTGACGGAAATATCCAGAAAGGCAGAATTGGAGGCTCCGCTCTCAATGTAAGTGTTTTCGATCACGCAGGTGTCCATCTTGCTGTTGGGCACGATGACGCGCGATGAATCCAGAATATTGATGATGACCGTATGGCGCAGGGAAATCGCATCGATATAGCCGGTGATGGAAAGTCCGTCCACCGTAATTCTCACCCGGTCGCCGATGTTAAAGGGCTGAAAGAGGGAGATCAGAAATCCGTGAATGATATTGGATATTCCCTCCTGGAAAATAAAGCCCAGAACGGCTACGATCAGGGAGGAGGACATGAAGAGCTGGGATCCCAGGCCTGTAAAGAGTCCGAATGCATTAAAGATCCGGATGCCTCCCACGATCACAACCAGTGCCTTTAAGATGCCGCCAATAAAGGAAGGGAGCAGATTGCCCGCCCCTTTTTCCCGGTATCTTTTCAGTCCCCGGTTGATCAGCTTCCAGAGAATCAGCATCACAAGCAGCGTTACTGCAGCTTTGAAAAAGGGAGAAACGATGATTTCCCCGATTTCCGGCCAGGTCAGTTCTTCCGCCCCCTCTGCCGCGGCTGCAGTCTCTGCCTTTGCTGCTGCAAAAACGAACAAGAATCTGTTGATATTCAGCATGGCTTTATGCTCCTGTCATGATCTGTTTTGTAAAGGTCAGCACTGCATCCAGGCCGCCGGGATTGGTATACTGGTGGTCAGCTCCTTCTGCCCAGAAAACGGGAATCTTGTTTCGTGCGGCATAATCCCTGACATCCGCAGGCGGCACGATTTCATCCGCGTCCCCCTGGATGATGGAAAACTTATCTGGCTGACGCAGCTGTGTCTGAAAAACCGGGTATCTGAGCAGGCTCTCATAGTAGTCCCTTCCAAGAATCAGCGGATTGTCTCCGAATCCGAAATTGAGCTTCTCACCGGCCAGATAAGCTGCCCTCTGCTCTTCATTCATGAAATGCATTATGATATCTGCCATCCGGACTGCCGGAGACCGGAGAATGATCTTCTCAAACTCCTCCGGATGCTTCTGATGGTATACCGCCGTCATAAAGCCGCCGAAGCTGGTCGCAAAACAGGAAAGGTTCCGATCCGGATACAGACTCCTTAAATGGCTGACCGCATCCTCCATGTCCGCCAGACAGTTTTCAACAGTCAGCATATCTCCGGAGGCGTCGCTGTTGCCGTGAGCCGGCCAGGTAAAAGAAAAGGTCCCGATTTTGCAGGGTTTCATTTCCAGGGCGATTTTCTCTACCACTGTTGAATAAGCGCCTCCGCCGAATCCGCGGACGCAGAGCAAAATCTCACGGTCATCTTCCTGGATCCAGGACAGGGTCGGGATATGATAACCACGGGACGTGGATAAGCTTCCTTCCGTATATGTTCTCATCTTTTTCTCCTCTCACGCAGCGATCTTCTTACCGGTTATTATAAAATATCCCCCTTGAAAAAGCAAATAATAAGACCCCGGCAATCAGTTTCTGACTGCCGGGGTCTTTATGGATTTTTTTACAGTTCACAGGTTCCTACGGTTCTGGGGAAGGGCAGCACGTCTCTGATGTTGCCCATGCCGGTCAAGTACATGACGCAGCGTTCGAAGCCGAGGCCGAATCCTGCGTGGCGGGTGGAGCCGTAACGGCGCAGATCCAGGTAGTAGCCATACTCATCTGTATTCATGCCCAGCTCCTGCATTCTGGTCAGCAGCTTATCGTAATCATTCTCACGCTCGCTGCCGCCGATGATCTCGCCGATGCCGGGTACCAGAAGGTCTACTGCCGCAAC
>CAMHFW010000175.1 GCA_946184675.1 uncultured Clostridia bacterium
CTGCTTCCTCTTCGGTCACTTCTTCTGAAGCTGCCTCCTCTTCGGCTGCTTCTTCAGGACCTGCCTCCTCAGCCTGTTCTCCGAAACTGGCCTTGATGGCGGCGTCCATGCTCTGTATAATAGAATCTTCAAAATCCTGGTCTGCCTTCATTTCAAAAATAGACAGATCCAGTTCTTCTTCGAGAACCTCGTCATCCTGATCCTCATCAGCATGCTCTTTCAGGTCATCACTTTCTGTATTGACAGGTTCTGTTTCTGCCTCAGAAGGCTCCTCCTCTGCAGCAGGCACAGCCTCTTTGCTTTCTGCCTCTTCGGCCTCTGCGGGAACTTGAACTTCTGCAGCTTCTGTCTCTGCAGGAAGTTCTGCGGCTTCTGCCTCCTCCGCAGAAATCTGAGCAGTCTCTGCGGCAGGCTCTTTGGCTTCTGCCTCCTCTTCCGCATCTTCCTTTTTATTCTGACGGAGTCTTCCGAAGAGCTTTCCGGACATCAGATTTCCAAATATCTGTGAAATGCTCTCCTTCTCGTCTTTCTCCGCTGCCTCCAGCTCACTTTCCGGAATGACCTCGTCATCCTCTTCTTCTGCTGCCGCATCGGCAGTCTCTTCCTCTGCCGCCTGGACATTCAGTGCCTCTTCTGGTGCAGAAGCAGTCTCTTCCTTCTGATCTGCTGCAGCCTCTTCTGCCGGAGCCTCCTGCTCCTCGGCCTTCTCTTCTTTCGCCGGCTCAGCCTTGGAAGCTTTGCCCTTGTCCGAAGCATCACCGCGGTCCTCCAGGGCCTGCTGGATCATCTCTGTATCAATGCTGCCGTCAAATACATCTTCCAAACCGTCTACGACCGGATTGGCGCTGCGTCTGGAAATCTCGGCGTAGACCATCTCCTGTTCTTTCTGTTCACGGGCGCGCCTTTCTTCCTCTGCCTTGTACATCTCAACTGTTGTCATCTCCGGCAGAGGTTCGCCGGTCAGTTTGCAGCGCAGAGCGATTGCTTTGTCAACATACTCGCCATGGCCAAACCAAAGCACGATTTCCTCACATTCGTGCAGACATTTTTTCTTTTGTCCGCTCTGGTCATAAAGCTCGGCCAGCTCGTAGGCCCACTCCTCGATATACTCATATTCCTTGAGCTTCTCCAGCGTATGGATCAGGACAGACAATCTCTCATTTTTTCCTTTGTCAATCCTGTAGCGGAGAATATACCGGTGCAAATCCTTAGATGCAACGCTGATAAACTCTTTATAATAATACTCTGCTTCAGAATATTCTTTCTTTTCTATATATAAAGTGGTAAGCAGATCCAGGATCCTGCGCGCTGTCGGATTTTTCTCATACACGCGCAGAAGCACACGTTCTGCCTCGTTATATTCTCCA
Organism: uncultured Clostridia bacterium; assembly: GCA_946184675.1. Lineage (GTDB taxonomy): Bacteria > Bacillota > Clostridia > Lachnospirales > Lachnospiraceae > UBA2912. Next base: position 1,368 of record CAMHFW010000175.1, read on the forward strand.
AGCCCCATATATACTTCACCTACCAGGCAAAGAATGGAGTTGTTTTTCAGACGCTGAATATCAATACCTTCCAGCTCTTTCTGGGCATCTTCAAAGCGTCCCTGAAGGACGAGTGTTTTGAGACGTTTGGTCAGTGCCGCCTCGTTAATTTTATTATTATCCACGCTATCTATCTCCTTACCGATGGCTGAATACACTTTTTCAATTTAGTTTATCATATCCTCAGCGTCTTTACAACTTTATCACAATAAAAGTATCTGACATGATTCTCTCTTTTTCTAAATAAAATAAAAAGAAGCCTCCGGCAGGGAAAGGATCTGTATTCCTCTTCCCCGGAAGCTTCCTGATTTTATGTTCAGCCCAGAACAACTCTCCGGTAGGCCTGTCTGGCTGCGCTTTTTTCTTCTTGCGGGCCGTATTCTTCTGCCGGGATCTGCCTCTCTTCCAGCACCTGCAGCCCGCCTCCCTTATACTGGGGCAGGGCGATCACTGTTTTTTCCTCATCGTACAGACTATACCATGCCACATCTTCACAGGGAACCTTGACCTTATAGACTGTGGCCTCTTCCGGGTACCAGACAATGGCATACTGCTTTGCCGTATTCTCATCAAGTGTAAAACAGAAAGCGCGGTCGATGGGTCTGCTGGAGTCGTCACGATCCGCAAAAGCACGTTTGAAAGCTCCTCTGTAAAGACGCAGGCATCCGTCTTCATCCAGATTCGCTCCCAGCTGCTCTTTCATCTCTGCCATCCTGTCCTGACGCTGCTGCGGGGTTTCATTTTTCATCACTCTGGAAAATGTATTGACAAAGCCCTCATCCACAGAAGCATCCATATAAAGCTGTACCAGCAGGGACATCTGCACCGGCTGGGGGATCATCCCCTTGCGCAGGAAATATTTATACCACTTAAAAGTCTCATCTGACTTACTGCCATAGATTCTGGAAAGAGAAGTAAAAGCCCGGCTCCAGGCCACGCCGTCTTCTGAGCTTTCTTCTGCCAGTTTCCGGATATCCTCCATTACCTGCTTTTCTCTGACTCTGAGAAAATCTGCAAGCTTAGCTTCATCCGGCGTCAAGACTCCGGAGTTTTGTACATTTTGTCCGTCCATTTATGTCTCCTCCTTACCATCGTGTATATAGGAATGCTGATTGAGTATCCGCATCATCTGATCTGCCCGGGCATTTCCTCTTCTGGCAGACTCTTTGAACAGCTCTACTGCCTTCTCTTTATCAATTGCCACGCCTTCGCCGTACCAGTAACAGAATCCCAGATTATACTGGGCGCTTGCATGCCCTGCCTCAGACGCCTCCGTGTAAAGCCGGATTGCTTCTTCTACATTCTTGCTGACGCCCCGTCCTTTCTGATAACAGTAGGCCAGGTTATTCTTGGCTTCGATATTGCCCTGCTCCGCAGCGATCCGGTACCAGCGTACCGCTTCTCTCGTATTGCGCAGGACACCGTGTCCGTATTCATAGCAATAACCAATCTCACTTTGTGCCTTGGCATAACCGCCGTAAGCGGCCATCTCGCACCATCTGGCTGCTTCCGCGATATTTCTGCGCACGCCGATTCCTTCGTCATAGCAGACACAGAGCTGATACTGTGCTTTCGTGTACCCCTGATTGGCAGATTGTTTGAAAAATTCAAATGCCTTTTCCGGATCCGGTTCTCCATCTACGCCAGTCAGAAGTCTCCTTCCTTCCTGATAGAGTCTTTCGCGCTCGCTCAGAGCAAGCTGCTCCATCTCCCGTTCCTCCCGGGTCTCCTGCTGAATAGGGACGGCAGTCTCTTCTGCTGTGCTTTGATCTGCCCCCGCAGGCTTCTCTGCTGCTTCCCTGCTCTCTTCAGGTTCCGAAGGCATTTCTGCATCTTCCCTGTCCTGAACCGGCTTTGCAGGCTCCTCTGCTTCTGCCGCGTCCTGAACCGGCTTTGCAGGCTCCTCTGCTTCTGCCGCGTCCTGAACCGGCTTT
>CAMHFW010000176.1 GCA_946184675.1 uncultured Clostridia bacterium
TTCATGCCGGAAAAGCTTCCCTGTGACCAGCCATGCAGATTGACGATATCGGAATCATCCGCAAATGTGACAATAAAATCCGTCAGTGCGGAGCAGATATATCCTGCCATAATACCGCCGACCAGAAGGGCTGCCATATTGCGTACCACCCCGGAGATCAGCAAAATGAACCCTGTCACCAGCAAAGATCCGGCAAAAGCTGCCAGAATCAGGACCGCAGAGCTGACGCCGCCCAGACTGCCCAGCAGAAAGACCATGACCAGGGAGACAAATAGCTTTGCACCGGAAGAAATTCCCAGGACAAATGGTCCCGCGATCGGATTGCGGAAAAAGGTCTGCAGAAGAAAACCTGCCAGAGCCAGGGCTCCGCCCAGGATTCCCGCCATCACAAGGCGGGGCAGACGGATCTTCCAGATAATATTGGCCGCGTAGGCATCTGCCTCTTTGCCGGACAGAATCTGCAGAGTCTGATCCAGGGGAATCTGCACATTTCCGATGCAGATACTAGCCAGGATCAAGGCTGCAAGCCCAATGCCCAGCACAGCAAATACCACTGCAAACCGCAGCCTGTCACGCATGTAATCACTCTCCAACTTTCTCCAGAAACAGCATGTCCGCATCACTGCCGCCGCGCATCATTTCCGCCAGATCCAGAATCAGCCGGCAGGCCTTGTCCGAGGACTGATAAAGGCTCTTTCGCACCTGCCAGACCTGATTATCCTTTACTGCCTTGCAATCAGCCAGCAGGGGATACTCTGCCGCCAATGCAGAAACGGATGTCAGGGGATCCTGTATGGACGCATTGTAAACCAGATAATCCGCGTCCGCGGCGCAGGCATAAAACTCTTCCATGGAGATGCTGGCCGCAGATGTTTTTCCCTTGATTCCTTCCAGACTGTCAAAGGCATAGCTGCCGCCCGCCTGACGGATCATTTTGACAATATAATCCTCCCCGCCGCGCACGTCAACCGTCTTTGCGGAGTTTAAAGCAAAATAAGCAATCTTTTTTCCAGTAGCTGCCTGATCATCGATAGCTTCCACATAGGCCTCTTCCTGCAGGAAACAGGCATCGGCCTCTTCCTCCCGGTTCATCAGTGCACCGTAAAAACGGATCCATTCGGTCCGTCCGAGCGGTTCCGGCTCAAAACTGGACCGGTCCATGAGGACCGGGATCCCCAGCTCCTCCAGCTTTTCCTGGACTTCCGGAACATGCAGAATCATGCCGGACTCGATGGCCAGATCACAGGCTCCGGCTGTTAATCCTTCATAATCAGGCTGGCTGTATTTGCCCATAAACTTCATCCGCCCCTCAGCAAGTGCCTGCGCAGGGCCTTCGATCTGCCAGCCGCTATGGTCTGTTCCGACCATGGTCACGGCATCCTCAGCTCCGATGGCTTCGAAAAAGGCCATCACAGCCGTTGCCGCCATATAGATATTATGCGGTGTCTGCTGCAGCAAGGTCACATCCGCCGGAATCCGGTCTGGTTTCTCCGCTCCTTCCGGAATCGTCAGAAAGCGGCCGGCGCCGGCGATTTCCAGCAATTTATATCCCTTTTCAAAATAATGAACCGCAAAACACCGGGCATACTTCGTTTCCATGGAAGAAACATAGCCCAGATCCGGGAAATCAGCCGGGTCAAAGGCAGGAAGAACCAGCTTGCTGGTCTCCCCTTCATTTTCCGCCGCCTCTCCTGCAGTTTCTGCTGCAACATCGGCATTTTCCGTAATATTGCCCACATGCAGCACATAGCTGATCTCATGCGGCTGGGACATGGCCGTGGTCATAGCCAGAATCTCATTATCGGATTGCAGGGTCACCGGGATCTCAAATCCGGTCCCGTCTATCGCTTTCTCCATCCCGGGAAAGGCTTCCACCGGATCGTACTGGATGCCGCCAATCTTCACATACTGATAATGGCTGCTGTCAAATACAATATCCGCAAGCGCCTGTCCGTCTTCCATCCTGACCTGTTCGCAGCGGATTTTCACCTTGCCGCTTCCGCCCGAAAAATCAAAAGCATCCAGGGCATAGATTCCGTCGGCCGGTATCTCTTCTTCCGTGACTTGTCCCGCCGTCTCTGAGACGACTTCCTCTGTTTTGGCAGCCTGTCCTGCACCATTTGCGGTTCCTTCAGACCTGCCGCATGCCGCTGCAGAACATACCAGCAGCAGGCACATAAAATATGTCAAAAGCTTTCTGGCCATTTTTAAATATTCCTGTTGGTCTTCATGCCGGCGATGCGCAGCAGGCCGTCCTTTTTCTCAAATGTCACAACCAGATCCAGTGAAAAATGAGCGGTCAGATACCTGCCGTCCCACTCATAAGGGGTACCATTCCATCTAAGGTAACTCTCCAGGAACACCTTATGATCTATATCGAAACGCTGGATTCCCTGCATCACGGCAGTAGCGAAACGGTCGACGTCCTCCGCTGCGAAAACCTCTGCCGGCAATCCTGATACGGCCAGGAAAGCAGTCCCGCCCTCATAGGAATATCTGATGTAGGCATAATTGTCTGCGCTGATTCCGCAGGCGACAACAGACAGCTCTCGTCCGCCGATCCCTTCCTCTATGGGAAAGCTCTTTTCTTTGAGCTGGGCCAGATTCCAGTCAGTACCTTTCTGTCTGCATTCATAGGCCAGTTTGAGCAGGTTCTCATCCAGGCCATTTATATTTTCCCAGCCCCAGAGCCAGGTCCCGGAGACTGCGGACTCCGTTCCCAGGAACTGGAGGGAGTACTCCTCACTGCCCACTTTGAGCTTTCCAAATGTCAGATCCACAGTGAATTCCCTTCCCCGGATCACCACTTCCTCAAAAGCCCGCTGCACCTGCAGCATGCGGCCCAGGCAGGCGGAAAAGACCTCCCTGAAACTGGTACGGTCGATGGGATAAACCCCGGTAAACATCTGTATCTGGAAAGACTGACTGCTTCTGCCAGCTTCCTTTTTCAGCTTGTCAAATAAACTCATATGCATAGCCTCCCGTGAAAGCATAAAATCTCTAATATCATATTATAATCCCCAGAGGCCCTTCTTGTCATCAAAAATTAATGTCTGAATGCCTTTTTCAGCATTGCAATTTATTTTTGGAGGTGCTATAATCTCTCTCGTAATCGATACGGGGCATTAGCTCAGCTGGGAGAGCGCAAGGTTCGCAATCTTGAGGCCAGGGGTTCGATCCCCCTATGCTCCATACAAAAAGCCGGAAGGCCCTATTTTCAAGGGTTTCCGGCTTTTTTAATTTGTGGGAGACAGGGAGACAGGGGACGGTTCTCTGTCTCCCTCTATCTCCCCATGTTTTTGTACATGAAGAAGGGTAAAAGGGACAACATCCCC
>CAMHFW010000177.1 GCA_946184675.1 uncultured Clostridia bacterium
ACCTGCTCTGCGTTTTCCGGCAGGATATTTCTCTGCCTGTAGCGGATTCTTATCATAAAAGCATCCTTGCCAGGGATCAGCCGTATACCGCTGACCTTCATGCTGATGGATGAATTGTAATACTGGTCCATAATGCCGTCGATCTCGACGTCAGCCTTCCATTCCTCCGACCGGTCATACATGTTTTTCATAAGTGCATGATTGGTGCGGAAGTACCGCCGGGTGGTTACCAGACCGTAATACTCATCCGGGATACGGATATAGGTCTTCTCTGCCGGCAGCAGTCCGATGATCTCCGGCATATAGTAGGATGTATCATAAAAATTCCGGATCTCATGCATGCGGCAGCCCTGCAGGATCTTCTCTCCCTCAAAGCGAAGGCTCTCATTGCCCTTTCCGGGATCTCTGAACCGCAGAATATTCAGCCGGTTATACAGGTACTGTCTCAGGCTGAAGCTGTAGCCGACCGTATAGGCAAGGATCTGCACGCCCTCCGGCCGCTTTTCAACCATTTCAGCTTTCTTTTTTGTCAGGACGCCATTGAAAAAGATGAAATAGTTTTTCTCCGGGTCTTTTTCCATGCAGTCCTGAAGATATTTGTTCAGCAGCTCGATCTGAAAATCGTTGGCCACTGTGCTGACATGGACCAGGACATTTTTCCTGCCGTTGTAGCGCGCATGCTCCAGCTGCAGGCTGCCGGCCTCATTTCGGATCAGCAGGCGCAGAACATCGCGGGAGGCACTGCCGCTGAAATACGGACAGTAGGTCCGGCGAAACTCCTCATATTCACCGACATTGCTGTCCCTCAGCAGCTGCACAAGCTCTCCGGTCTCCTCTGTACGCGGAAACGGAAGATCCTCCACCGGGAAATATGTCTGCCTGGTGGATACATATTCCTTCAGATCATAGGTGAACAGCACGATCTTCCGTCCGGTCACAGCGTAGTCAAAGAAAACGCTGGAATAGTCGGTGATCAGCGCATCGGCGATCCCCAGGAAATCATAGGTCTCATATTCTCCCGGAAACATCCGCACATGCTTCAGGGCAGACAGATCCATGCTGTTGCCGATGAGGAAATGCAGATTGACATAGACGATCTCATCCTCATTAAGCAGCTCATCGATCTCCTTCAGATACTGATAGGTGATCCGCTTCTGATTTTCCACATCAGCCGTACGGCTGGCTCCCCTCCAGGTCGGCAGATAAGCGTACACCTTTTTGCCCTCCAGACCAAATCTGGACCGGATGATCCCCTCCAGCTCTCTGTCTGCAAAGCTGTCATTTCTCGGATAATCGCAGAGCAGGATTTTTCCCTGCATGATATTGGCCAGGGAATAATCATCCATAAAGATGTCGCGGGTGTATGCATTCTGAAACAGGGCATAATCGCTCATCAGATAGTTTTTCTGGACATTGGCTATGGATGCCGATTCCTGAATGCTGCAGATGCCCAGGGTCTTCAGCGGTGTTCCATGCCAGGTATTCAGATAGATCTGCCCTTCTCTTTTAATGAATTTGGCCGGGAAGGAATTATCCGTGACCAGGTATTTTGCCGTAGACAGAATGCGGACATATTCCTTTGTATCCCGCGGAAGGAGTCGGACGCCCTCATAACCGTAAAAAGCAAGCTTTTTCTTCATCGCATCCTCTGTATCGGGAACGATGACCCAGTAGACGGTCATATCCTGCCACTCCGGATCGGTCTTCAGCTCCCGAAGCAGGGCAAACATATTGCCATGGATATTCTTTCCCTGTCCGGCCTCCAGAAGGATGGTCTTCTCCTCCAATGGCAGAGTCCGGAAGCTTTTGTACCAGGAATTTGGCCCCAGAACACTTTTTACCTTATTAAATTTATTCTTTATCTTTCTGACTATTTTTTCCATTTAGTACTGTGATTATTCCTTCTGTGTATAATCTGACGCATTGCAGATGGCATACGGTTCTTATCCATGTCTACTGTGCGCCATCCTGCCGGATCACCGCTCCCACGGTATGGAACAGGATCTTCAGGTCAAAAAGCAAGCTCTGATGGTCAACATAGTAGAGCTCCATCCTCTGCCGCTCTCCGGTCTCATAGGTCGCATTATTCCTGGCATAGGCCTGCCAGTAACCGGTAAGCCCCGGTTTTGCACTCAGAAACTTGGCCTGGTCTTTTCCATAGAGCAGCGTCTCCTCCTCGATCACCGGCCGCGGGCCAACGATGGAGAGATCCCCGATCAGGATGTTGCAAAGCTGAGGCAGCTCATCAAGGCTGCTTTTGCGCAGGAAATTGCCAAACCTGGTGATCCGGGGATCATCATCCAGCTTGAACTCCCTGCGGTAGATCTCCAGCTGCTCTGGCGTCAGATATTTCTCCAGATTGTCCGCATCTCTTCTCATGCTCTTGAATTTGAAGACAGTGATGCGTTTTCCGTTTTGTCCGATCCGCCGGTGGCCATAAAAAGGATTGCCTCCGTTGTTTGCGATCACCAGCAGCATGAGGATAAGGAAAACCGGGGAAAGAAGGATAAGTCCTGCCAGGGAACCGACGATATCCACCGTCCGCTTGACAAAGGCATACAGCAGCATGCCCGCACCCCTTGGCGGTTCGTAGGTGGTTCTGTCATAGTCCAGCGGCTTCCGAAACTCCAGATAATCGGTAATGAAGATCTTCTCTTCCCGCGCAAGCTCCACCGCGTTGTACTGCTTTGCCCGCAGCAGAAGAAGTCGGAAGATCGAGAGGATCTTGATCTTCATATCCAGCTTAAGATTCCAGGTACGGATATATTCGTTGCGGTCGAAATGCGCACTGTCATCCTGCTCCTTCAGATTCCACAGCCCGGTAACGCCAGGCCGTGCACAGAGATTCCGGATGACAGCAGGATCATGCTCAATGTAGGTCCCAAGTGAGACTGGCTCAGGCCCGACAAAGCTCATATCGCCGACAAATACATTCCAGATCATCGGCAGTCCGTCCAGATGGGTAAACCGGAGAAATCTGCCCAGCACGGAATATCTGGCCGTTTCTCCTTTTTTTCCGCTGTGCATGCTGAGCGTGCGGTAGCGGAAAAGAAGAAAACGCCTGCCGTTTTTGCCGATCCGCTCATGGCTGACCATCAGCGGGCCATGATCAAAAAGCAGATTCAGAAGTCCCAGGACGACCGTTATCAGAGCAAGGACAGGAAGCAGGACCGCCGCCAGGGCAAAATCCGCTGCCCGCTTGATGATCAGCGTACGCCCTCTAACCGGCATGGCCGGCAGGTAGCTGACCACGGCACAGCTTCCCAGGTAATCCAGCATACGGCTGGATTCGTTATAATAGAACTCCTCCAACTGCAGGTAAACC
>CAMHFW010000178.1 GCA_946184675.1 uncultured Clostridia bacterium
AAGGCCAGATTGGCAATTGCCGCGTAAAAGATGGCTTCCTGGCCGAAAATGGCTGCCATCACCGGCCAGCCCATAAATACGTGATTGGGGAAGGCTGTCGCATAAACCCAGACTGCCGTATCTTCTCTGGGCACCCGCAGCAGATGCGCGCTCAGATAGCCGATCCCGATCCCGGCAGCAATAATGATCATGCTGGCAGCAAATACCACAATTCCCAGCCGCATCTTCTCCGGGGTGTAATCCACCTGGAAGGAGGAAAGGATCAGGCAGGGGACCGGTACCGTCATGAGGAAAGAACTGAGCCCGCTGGTAAATGTCTCGTTAAACACCTTTTTCCTGGCAGCGGCAAATCCCACCAGAATATAGATAAAAATCGTGACCAGCTTCGCAAGTGTTGTGAAAAATACAGCCATCCCGCTTTGTCTCCCGTCTCTTACCGGCAGTATGGAAAGTACTGCCTTTTTTCGTCATTTCCCCGATTATAGAACACTTTATTTCAGATTACAAGTTCTATACGGCCTTCCCGCAGAGAAGAGATCCAGACCCGGTCCGCCAGAGCAAGGGCCTCTCCGGCCATTTCTCTGGCCCCTTCCTCATAGGTTCCCTCTGCCTTGTTGATGACCAGGTCAATCGGGCCCCTGTACATGCTGCGGACTCTGTCCAGGGCTCTCGCCAGCTCTTCTTTCCAGAATTCCCCGTCAAATACCCTGTCCCGGAAGACATCCGGACACTTAAAAAGGACATCCCGGCAGGGCCTGCCCCAGGCATCGGCCCCGGCAATAAAGAGGAGCCTGGTCGTCTCATTTGGAATCACCGGCTCATTGTCCCGGATAATCTTAAAGGAATGCCCGGCACTCCCGTCTCCTTCACAAAGGAAGGTGCGATCCGGCACTCTCTGGTAAAGCATGTCATACAGTCCGTCTTCGTCCCCCTTGACCTTCCATTCATTCACCCGGTATTCCGCTGCAAATACCGCCGCATCCTGACAGGCAGCGATCCGGGATGCATATGCCTCCCTGTCCTCCTGGTCCCGCAGAAAAACGGTATACAGGGCAGGATCGGGCAGCTGCATATGAGTCGTAGTTGTCAAAAGGACCTTTTCCCCCTGCTCTGTCAGCTCAGCTGCCAGTTTCTTCAGCAAAGAAGTCTTTCCTCCGCCGCCGACCACTGTCACAAAATCATGCGGTTTAAGGTCCAGTTTTCCGGAAAATAACATAACACTCCTCTTTCTGCCCGAGTTCTGTCCCGCTGCAAACTCTGCTTTTGTCCGTTGCCTGTACTTATCCACTGTGTTATTCTATACTACAGATACTTATCCGCAGCAGATCATCCCTTTGCTGCGGATAAGTTCATACTTTTGCTTTATATACTTCAAAAGGAGGTTTCCCATGCAGGAAGAATATTACCAGAAGCTGGTCGAGTACAGAAATGACCGCAACCGATTTGCCGTTGATAACGGCATCATAATCACTAAAATCAGCGAGGGATATGCCGAGGTCGAGCTGACGCCTCAGCCCCACCACTTAAATCCCGTCGGCTCCGTCCACGGCGGCTGCCTCTTTACGCTTGCTGACGCCTGCTGCAGCTCCGCTGCCACCTCATACGGTATGCTGATCACAACCATGGATGCTTCCATGAATTTTCTCCGCCCGGGCCTGAACTGCAAGAAGCTGATTGCCCGCGGCAGAATCCTCAAACGCGGCCGCAGGGCCAGCGTGGCTCAGGCAGAGATTTATGACCAGGACGAGGTTCTTCTGGCCACTGCCACCTTTACCAGCATGTCCCTCGACAAACCGGTGGAACTCTGATTTTCCATGTGCTGCCCAAGTACCGGTGCAATCATACTTTGCTCTCTTGCCGTGCAAATCATATTTTGCCGTACAGAAGCAGCGATGTCAGGATGACTCTTGCTGCGCTGCGCACAAGCCTCGCAAAGCTGATTCCATCCTCGCCGCGCACGGCATCTACCGCGCGCAGGCGGAGAATATCTTTATAGTCCGCTTCACTGCCGGGCATGAAGAGATCGTTGCCTGCTTTTACGCTCCTGCCCGCTTTGGCCATGGGGTTAAGCAGGCTCTTATCATTCATGGCGGCGATGACCCAGTCAGACATAACCAGCCCCTGCCAGTTCCACTCCTGCCGCAGAACGGTCTCCAGCAGGTCTTCCCGCTCGGAAGTATGGGTTCCGTTTAGCAGATTGTAGGAAGTCATGAGGGCTTCCGGCTCTGACTCCCGGATGGCGATCTCAAAGCCGCGCAGGTAGATCTCCCGCAGCGCTCTTTCACTCAGACAGCTGTTGCTCTGGAAACGGATGGTCTCCTGGTTGTTGCAGCAGAAATGCTTGACTGTGACGCCGCAGCCGGCATGGCTCTGGACACCTGCCGTGATTGCCGCTGCCATACAGCCCGTCAGCAGAGGATCTTCGGAATAATACTCAAAATTTCTGCCGCAGAGCGGATTGCGGTGGATATTCATGCCGGGCGCTAGCCAGAGCTGCACGCCAAACTCCTGCATCTCCTCGCCAACCAGCTCTCCGCAGGCTCTGACAGCCTCCGGATTCCAGGTCTGTGCCAGAGCCGTTCCAATCGGAATGGCGGTGCAATATTGATGGAGGATCTCCTCTTCAGGCACTTTCTTCAGCTGTCCGGGCAGGTCCATGGCCTTTTTCAGAACTGAAGGGAGAAACATCTCCATGCCCTCCGGCATGGTGCTTCCCAGAGCGCGCGCACCGTCCTTTTCCTTCGTGTAATCCCTGGCCAGCCGCAGGCCCGCAGGGCCGTCTGCCATCACCAGAGGCTTCACATTTCCGATCCGGTCTGTCGTCTGACCGGCCGCACCTGCCACCAGACTCGCTGCATTACCGATTACAGAGACAAATCCGGATCCTTTTTTATAAGCGCCGACGCAAAGCCTTGCCAGGGACTCCGCCGACAGTTCTTGTGCCCTCTTTTCCACCTTGTCAAACATGCGGCTCTTTCTGCCGCGTTTTTTTTCTGTTCCCGCAGATCCCGCAAAGAGCTGCTGATGCCCGTCAAAGCAGGCCGGATCCAGTTCCAGGACCGGCTGGCCTGATCTTTCCGCATCCGTCCAGAAAGGCTGCGGCTTCCAGTCTTCAAAATCAACCGCGCCTCCGATATGAGAAAGGCTACGCACGCATACCTGCTCCGGCACCCGGATGATGCCGCAGGCCCGGGTCTGGCTGCAGTTTTTCCCGACATGCAGAATATAATCGCCCTTCTCCAGAATATAAGAAGAAGAGGTCTCGTCCCAGGAAGCCAGAGCTGCCGGATCCAGCTTCATCTCCAGCACTTC
>CAMHFW010000179.1 GCA_946184675.1 uncultured Clostridia bacterium
GTCCGTCACATGTACCTGACGGCCGGTCAGATTCCAGATCAGCCAGGTCTCCACGGTTCCAAAGAGCAGCTCTCCCTTTTCCGCTCTCTCGCGGGCTCCTTCCACATGATCCAGGATCCATTTGATCTTGGTCCCGGAAAAATAAGCATCCGGAATCAGGCCTGTTGTCTGGCGGATATGCTGCTCCAGCCCCTGCTTTTTCAGGTCTTCAATGATATAAGCCGTTCTCCGGCACTGCCAGACAATTGCATTATAGATGGGTTCTCCAGTGTTTTTATCCCAGACAATCGTGGTCTCCCTCTGATTGGTGATGCCGATTGAGGCAATCTCCTCAGGACTTGCGCCAATGCGGAGCATTGCCTGCTTCAGGGTCAGGATCGTCGTCCCCCAGATTTCCATCGGATCATGCTCGACCCAGCCTGGCTGCGGATAGATCTGCGCGAACTCCTTTTGCGCCATACTGCAGATATTTCCGTGATAATCAAACAAAATGCACCGGGAACTGGTCGTTCCCTGATCCAGTGCCGCAACATATTTGGCCATAGCCATTTCCTCCTTCCGGTTCCTTCATAACTACTGTCAGTATATCATATTCTGAGAAAAAAGGACTCCTGTTCATCATCACAATGAACAGGAGTCCTGCTGATTATTTCAAGATTATCATATTTTAATCTTCGATTGTCTCATCTGCTGAAACAACTTCCGCTGTCTCATCTTCAAAGACTTCTCCCTCAGAGAATTCTTCTGTAAAAGTCTCCTCTTCGCTATCGTCAAGAATCAGATCATCGATTCCCGCTCCGTCATCCTGATTTTCATTCTCGACTTTGAGTTCCATGTTATGGTAACGCTTCATACCGGTACCGGCCGGGATCAGCTTACCGAGAATAACATTTTCCTTCAGGCCGATCAGAGGATCGATCTTACCCTTGATGGCTGCATCTGTCAGGACCTTGGTAGTCTCCTGGAAGGATGCTGCGGAAAGGAAGGAATTGGTTGCCAGGGAAGCCTTGGTGATTCCCAGCATGACACGGAAACCTGTTGCAGGCTCCTTGCCCTGCTCAACCAGACTCTCGTTGATCTCATCAAAATCAAGTACATCTACATAGGTGCCGGGCAGGAAGGAGGTATCTCCGCTGTGCTCGATGCATACTTTCTTCATCATCTGACGGACAATGACTTCGATATGCTTATCATTGATTTCAACACCCTGCAGACGGTAAACGCTCTGTACCTCACGGGTGATATAATCCTGTGCGGCGCGCTCGCCCTTGATCTTCAGAAGCTCATGAGGGTTGATAGAACCCTTTGTGATCGGATCACCGGCCTCGATAAACTCATCTTCCTTGACAACAATCTCAGAGCCGACAGGAATCTGATACGTCTTAGGCTTGGTCTTATCCTCTCCGGTCACGATAACTTCTTTCTTTTTGCGGTTCTCGTTAATAGAAACGGTACCGCTGATCTCCGCGATGATCGCGAGACCCTTCGGTTTTCTTGCCTCAAAAAGCTCCTCTACACGGGGAAGACCTCGTGTGATATCGCTTCCTGCAGCAACGCCGCCCGTATGGAAGGTACGCATGGTAAGCTGTGTACCGGGCTCACCGATAGACTGTGCTGCGATGATACCTACGGCCTCACCTGCCTGTACGGGCATACCGGTTGCCAGATTCATGCCGTAGCATTTCGCACAGATACCAACATGAGAACGGCAGGAAAGAGCTGTTCTGATATTAACCGCCTCAATACCTGCTGCTGTAATCATGGCAGCACGTGTAGGCGTAATCATATTGTTTGCCTTTACGATCACTTCACCATCAGGGCCAACGACATCTTCCGCAGCATATCTGCCGCTGATTCGCTCCTCCAGACTCTCAGTTACGGAGCTGCCGTCCATCAGGGCGGTAACGACCATACCGGGAATCTTATCGGTGCCTTCGCAGCAATCCTGCTCACGGATGATCAGATCCTGGGCAACGTCTACAAGACGTCTTGTCAGATAACCGGAGTCCGCAGTACGAAGAGCGGTATCTGACAGACCCTTACGGGCGCCATGAGCGGAAATAAAGTATTCCAGTACGTCAAGTCCCTCACGGAAGTTGGACTTGATCGGCAGCTCAATCGTATGACCCTGGGTATCCTTCATCAGTCCGCGCATGCCGGCAAGCTGCACGATCTGCTTGTCAGAGCCTCGGGCTCCAGAGTCTGCCATCATGTGAATGTTATTGTACTTGTCAAGTCCGGCAAGTACAGCAGCGGATACCTGTTTCTCACAAGGCTCCCAGGCCTTCTCGATAACAGTCTTGTAACGCTCCTGCTCATTGATCTTACCGCGGCGGTAGCTGCTGTTGATCTTGTTGACCTTCTCCTCTGCCTCGCGGATGAACTTCTCCTTTTCAGGCGGGATCGTCATATCAGAAATCGATACGGAGATTGCACTCAGTGTCGAATACTTGTATCCGGTTGCCTTGATATAATCCAGAACCTCGGCTGTCTTGGTTGCGCCGTGAACAGCGATACACTTGTCGATGATCTGCTTTAACTCTTTTTTCTTAACCAGGAAATCTACTTCAGGAACAAGCTCATTTCCTTCTGCGCTTCTGTCTACGAATCCCAGATCCTGCGGAAGCTTCTCATTGAAAATGAGGCGTCCCAGCGTAGACTCTACCACACCGGTAACTACCTGGCCGTCAATTTCTCTGCTGACACGAACCTTGATCGGTGCCTGCAGGGTGATGACCTTGTTCTCATGGGCAAGGATGGCTTCATTGAGATCTCTGAAGAACTTGCCTGCGCCTGCATCTTCCTCTCTCTTCATGGTCAGGTAATAGATACCAAGTACCATGTCCTGCGTGGGAACCGTAACCGGTCCGCCGTCTGAAGGCTTGAGAAGGTTATTCGGAGAGAGCAGGATAAATCTGCACTCTGCCTGTGCCTCTACAAAGAGCGGTACATGAACGGCCATCTGGTCACCGTCGAAGTCGGCATTGAAAGCTGTACAAGCCAGAGGATGCAGTTTAATGGCCTTACCTTCGACCAGAACAGGCTCAAATGCCTGAATGCCCAGTCTGTGCAGTGTAGGCGCACGGTTGAGCATAACAGGATGTTCTTTGATAACATCCTCCAGCACATCCCATACTTCTACCTGCTGGCGTTCCACCATCTTCTTAGCAGATTTGATATTGTGCGCCTTTCCTCTGGAGACAAGCTCTTTCATAACAAAAGGCTTGAACAGCTCGATGGCCATCTCCTTGGGCAGACCGCACTGATAGATCTTAAGCTCGGGACCTACCACGATAACGGAACGTCCGGAAT
>CAMHFW010000180.1 GCA_946184675.1 uncultured Clostridia bacterium
AAGAATATCCGCTGACTGTCTGGTCCATGAGCTGCTCGGCAGTATGCACGCCGCGGTCCTTCGCACGTTCATAGCTCTCGCGGTCATCCACGTCGTAGATATCAGCCAGGAAGCCCGGCATATACGCCGTGGAGAAGGGCTTCATCTCGGAGAAGTCAAAGGGCTCAATAGAATCCATCAGCTCGTCAGGCATTTTCTTCGAGCCGTCTGCAGGGATGTGCCTGAATTTCACCGTTCCTGCCCGGCGAACGTCAAAACTGTCGGTCGATGTAATCAGCTCATCGCCCTGACGGACGCTGGTAACGCGGGTTGTGCGGTATTCCATATCCGCATAGACCGTACCGTCAAACAGCCAGAACGGAACATACATGCCTTTGACCTCTTCAATATGGTTCTGCATCATAAAGGTTTTGGGCAGCATTTTCTTTCCGCGGTAATACTTTGTCAGTGCCGATATGGCTTCTTCTTTTGTTATCCGGAAAGGCAGAATATAGTCGGGCTTCAGCATCCCGTGGAACTGACCGGGTATGACGGTTGGGTTCCCGCAGTAAGGGCAGCTGGTTGCGGCAGTCGTCGCATCGCAGATCAGCTGGGCTCCGCAGGAAGGGCAATTGTACAGCTTCATCCCGTCCGCCTCGGCGTTCCAGTTTTCCTCGTCAGAGCTCAGCGCGTTTTCCGCGCTCTCTTCTCTCGCCGCGGAGTCGGCAGCCGTCTCAGCAGCAGCCTGTTCTGCCTGACTCAGCTTATCCTGATAGAGTTTTTCGATCTCAGCCACAGAATACCGGCTGCCGCAGTAGTCGCACTGCAGCATTCCGCTTTCACTGTCAAAATGAAGCGGTCCGGTACATGACGGGCATTGGTAATTGGTCAATTGAGAAGACATTGCCGTCTCCTATCCCTGGATGGTTTCCCGTTCCTTTTCCAGTTCTGCAGCGGGTATGCGGTCCGGCATATCCGCTTTCTCCTTCAGAAGGACGAGATACCAGTCATCAAAATAAAACGGAAGCTGTTCTTTCGGGCTGCTGTTCCAGCGGTCGCCCCAGCTTCTCAGATAAAAGCTGTAGGTAAAAGCCGTGCCGTTGGCGTCATGCTTGAGGTTCTCCATGCAGAGGACCTCGCTGGGTATGTCTATGTTCCATTCGCCGAAATCGATATCGTCGAACATCCAGTTTCCGTAGAGGGAAATCAGATGTCCGTCTCCCTCATCTCGAAAAGTAACGGAGGCAAGCGGTTCAGCCGCACTTCCGTCCTCATCCCATACCGTCAGCTGATAGGCGGAATCCTGAATCCGTCTGAGGCGCGCGCAGCAGTCATACCAGCTCAGTGGCATGCTGCCGTCTGACTCTGTTATCTTCCACCAGCCGTACCAGCTGAAGACATCCGCATTTTCCGCGCCGATATTCTCTGCCGAATCTGCGCTGTTCTCTTCCGCTGCATCGGGGCTTGACGCGTCGGCAGGCACAAAGCGGAGAACTGTGTCGGAGCCTGCTGCCTTCAGCAGCAGATCGGCCCCGTCGACGCTTCCGCCGAGCAGAATACCGCCGCCCTCGATCATGACAAAGCCCTCGCTCTCAGACCACGTGACCCTGCCTGTCCTCTCGCCGTCTGATACGATTCCCGTTCCGCCGGGATCCAGGCGAAAGTGCAGCGGCGTGCCGGTTGCAGCCTCGTCTGTCAGAATAAGATCGTCATCCGCTGCCCCGGCCAGATCATAGCTGCCGGACAGGCCGCTGGAGTCAGCAGCCTGTCCGCACGCGCAAAGAGCAGAAGCCAGAGCACAAAGCAGAATCAGAAAACTCAGAATTCGCCCGGTACCCCGCATGATTCAAACAGCATCGCCAGTGTCGAAGGGGTCACCGCACTCGGGGCAGAACTTCGGCGGTTTTGTGGGATCTTTCGGCTCCCATCCGCATTTATCGCAGCGGTACTGCGGAACGCCGGCAGGTTTTTTGGCGCCGCATTCGGCACAGAACTTACCCTTATTCACCGTACCGCAGCTCGGGCAGGTCCAGCCGGCTGCTGTTTCCGGCTTTTTTGTGCCGCACTCGGCGCAGAATTTACCGGTGGCCGGTTTTCCGCAGTTCGGGCAGACCCAGCTGTCGGATGCAGTCACCGGAGCTGTCTGTGCACCCATCTGGTACAGTGACTGGGCATTGACACCTCCGGCGCCCTGTGCCATACCCATTCCGACAAAGCCCATGGCAGCGCCGTTCTCATTGGCAGCTGCAGCCTGCATCGCAGAAGCCTGAGCACCGACGAGATGGGCAGCAGCCATGTTCGGGTTCTTAAACGCGGCATTCCGCTGCAGTTCCTTGATCATGGCTTCGTCTTCCTCGCTGGCCTTCACACTGGAAACGCCGACCGAGACGATTTCCATCCCGCGGACATCCGACCATTTGGCAGACAGCTCCTGATTCAGTGCGTCGGCCAATTCGGTCGTGTGGGCAGGAAGCGCAGAATAGCGGACGCCCTTTTCCGAGATTCTGGCAAAGGCCGGCTGCAGTGCGGTCAGCAGTTCGGTCCGCATCTGCCCGGAAATCTGATCGACCTTATAGTCGTTGGAAATATTGCCGCAGACATTGGTATAGAACAGCAGGGGGTTTGACAGCCGGAAGCTGTACTCGCCGAAGCAGCGGACAGAGATATCAATATCCAGACCGACATTCTGGTCCACCACGCGGAAGGGAACCGGAGAAGGCGTGCCGTACTTGTTCCCGGGAATCTCTTTGGTATTAAAATAGTAAATACGCTGATCCTTGGGTGCCTCTCCGCCGAAGGTAAAGCGCTTTCCGACTACCTTGAAGACCTCCATGATGCTCTCGCCCAGATTGCCGGAGAATACGGAAGGCTCAGTAGACGCATCATACTGGTATTCTCCCGGCTCGGCGCACACATCTACAATCTTGCCCTGTTCGACGATCAGCATGCACTGACCGTCGGCAACGGCAATCAGGGATCCGCTGGAGATAATATTGTCATTGCCGTGATTGCTGCTGCGCGCAGAGGTCTTTTTCTTTCCCTTGACTGCCAGTGTATTGTTGTCGAGTGCCTCACAATAGAAATATTCCTTCCACTGGTCCGCCAAAACACCGCTGGCAGTACCGATAGCCGCATGAATAAGACCCATAATCTTGCTCCTTTCTAATTGAAAACAATCCGTCATCACAGACAGGTTTGGCACTATAATAGTAGAACATGAATGAAAAATCAAGTTTTCTTTATGAATATTGCATGTCTGCCGATTGAGAGCAGATTTTTCTCTGCCTTT
>CAMHFW010000181.1 GCA_946184675.1 uncultured Clostridia bacterium
CTTTGGCTCCTTGCCGGTGGAAGCCTTATCGGAACGAGTGAGGATGCCATGGCCCTTGCGGGCATATCACCGGAAACGGTCTCTCTGGGCGATATGGATCATGTCAGCCTGGAAGCAATCGCCGGACTGGAACCGGATCTGATCATCCTTTTTTCAACCGATCCGGCGCAGAAAGCATTGGGAGAAGCAGCGGAAGAAATCGGCATTCCGGTCTTCTATACGAATATTGACTCTTTTGAAGACTACAGGGAAGTGATGCTCTCCTTTACACAGATGACCGGTCGGGAGGACCTGTACCGGAAAAACGTGGAGGAAGTTGATGCGCAGATTGAGGATATCCGTACCATGGTGCCGGAAGACGGAGGCGGAACGTACCTGCTGCTGCATGTCTCCGCGACAAAAAGCAAGGTGGAAAAGAATGATTACTTTGCCAGCGAAATACTGAATGATCTTGGGCTTACCAATATCGCATCTGACACCGGCGATTTTGATGAGCTGTCCATGGAACAGATTGTGGTGAGTGATCCGGACTACATTTTTGTTGTGCCAAGGGGAGATGAAGAAAAAGCCAGTGCCGCATTCGATGAATTGTTTCGATCTCATCCTGCGTGGGAGTCTCTGAAGGCGGTCAAAAACGGGCGGTTTTATCTTCTTTCCAAAGAACTGTTCGGCCTGAAACCGAACGGAAGATGGGCAGAAAGCTACAGGCAGGCATATGAGCTGCTATATGGAGAATAATGCGCAAATACTTTTTTCCGGTTGTTATATTGATCAGTTTAATTATGTTAGCGCTCCTGGCAGGAAACAGCGCTGTCAGGACAAAAGATTTTCTGGGAGTTCTCAGCGGTGGAGGGACAGACGGCCATAAGATGATCTTATTTCAGGTAAGACTGCCAAGAATTGCAGCGGCAGTGTTCTCTGGAGCCGGTCTGTCCGTTTCCGGCTTTCTTCTGCAGGGCAGTCTGGATAACCGGATTGCTTCTCCGGGAATTTTGGGCATCAATAATGGTGCAGGTCTTTTTGTCCTGCTGTCTGCCTGCTTTTTTCCTTTTCAGGCTGCCATGAAATGCCTGATGGCTTTTTTGGGGGCACTCCTCGTCACATTTATGGCATATGGTCTGGCTGCAAAAACAGGAATGTCCAAAACATCAGTAGTACTTGCGGGAGTAGCAGTTTCCGCCCTGTGCGCGTCTATCATTGACATTATGATCTCCTGGAGACCGGAGATAGTCGCGGATAAGACAGCTTTCCAGATCGGAGGGTTCGCGGCTGTATCTGCAATGATGGTTTCATTTGGTGCCCCGGTAATTGCGTTCGGACTGCTTGCCGCTTTCGTAACCGCACCATCTATGGACATTCTCCGCCTGGGAGATGAAACTGCACATGGACTGGGTCTGAATACGAGAAGATACAGGGGGCTGTGTGTCTTTTGCTCGGCACTTCTTGCCGGAGCAGCCATCAGTATGGGAGGACTCATTGGATTTGTCGGACTAATCGTTCCAAACTGCGTCCGCAGCTTATGGAGAGGAAATGCAAGACCGGCCGTTTTTTTCTGCGCTGTTTACGGGGCCCTCTTATTATTGCTGTGCGATACACTTTCCCGCATGGTAGTCTTCCCGTACGAACTGCCATGCGGTCTTTTTTTGAGTATTGCCGGTGCACCCTTTTTGATTTTGACTTTGATAAGAAAGAGAAAGAGGCTGGGAGCAGATTGATTACGATCAGGAATATGGAAACATCATACCCCCAGGGGAAATCCTTTCGGATTGATGAAGTCTGTTTTGAGAAAGGCCGGATCACCTCCATCCTGGGCAGAAATGGTTGCGGAAAGACGACGCTGCTTCGGACGATGACTGGATTTCTCCCTTACCGGGGCAGTATAGAAATCGACGGAAAAGAGTGCAGAGATTATACAGGGCTTGAAAGAGCACAAAAAGTCGCGTATCTTCCACAGATTATGAAAGCGGTAAAAATGGATGTGGAATCATTGGTGGAACATGGCAGGTTCCCATGGCACGGCAGTTTTCGCAGAATGTCCGTGTCGGATAAAAATGTGATTGAGAATGCGCTGGAAATGACACATATGACTTCACTGAAGGCACGGGATCTGACTGAACTGTCAGGAGGAGAATTACGGCGGGCTTACCTGGCAATGGTAATTGCCCAGAATACCGAAATGATTTTGCTCGATGAGCCCACGACGTATATGGATATAGAAAGCCAGAAATTGTTCTTTGAGATTGTCCGCACGCTTGCGGACAGGGGGCGCGGTATTGTAATGACCTGTCACGATATTGCACAAAGCTTTTCGCTAAGTGACATCATCGTACTCATGGACCAGGGGGTTGTCAGGAAGACAGGTACTCCCGACAGTCTGGAAAAATACAGAGACGATCTTGTGCAATTGCTTGGAGCTGCAGTGAAGCGGATAGACGATGAAAAGCTGATGTATCCCTATGTATTGATAAGATGAGGTGCGGCATGTCGTATTTTCCTATGATGGTAAACCTGGAAGGCGCCAGGGTCCTTGTGATCGGTGGCGGTGAGGAAGGAAGAAAAAAGGTTGAGATCCTCTCTTTATTCGGAGCAAAGATTACGCTGATTGCAACAGATGCGCAAGAGGAAGCTGTGAGACTCGCGGACCGGTATCTGAAAAGAGAATTTGAAGATCAAGATCTGCAGGCGGAAGAATATGCCCTCGTAGTAGCAGCGACAGACGATAGATTGTTGAATGAGCAAATTCATTTGCTGGCATGTAAGAGAAAAATTCCGGTTAATGTCGTGGATGATGTGGAATTCTGTACATTCATTTTCCCTGCGATTATAAAAGAGAAAGATGTTGTATGTTCAGTCTCCAGTGGAGGAAAGAGCCCATATGTTGCACAGTACGTGAAATCTCTGATCAGGAGAAGCCTTCCCTGCGGGATCGGAGAGATAAATGATAAAATGGGCGACTTCAGGAGCTATGCGAAACAGGAGATAAAAGAGGCAGCAGCAAGGCGAGCCTTTCTGAGAAAAAAATTTGATGAACTGATAAATGGAGAAAACCCGGAAAACACAATATTTTAGAACGAAAAGGGTATAAATAGAATGCTAAATCAGTTTTCAAGAACACAGCTTCTATATGGTGAGGCATCTATGCAAAATAAAAAAACATACGCATCAGGAGCAATACAATGCCACAAAACAAAGAAATTTTATCAGAAGAACTTCAACTGAAGCTCGAACACCTGAAACAATACATAGCCAATTTAG
>CAMHFW010000182.1 GCA_946184675.1 uncultured Clostridia bacterium
TCATCTCCGCGTCACCCTCAATGCCGGGTTCCATAACAAGCTCCGCCCCGATCTGGGTAGTCTCCTTCATCTTTCCCATCAGGCCGGAATTATTGATATAGACATTTCCGCAATAAGAAAAACGGAGGGGGATCTTCTCGTCCTTGAAATATTTTGCCACAACACTGGCGATCGAGGGCGTGATATCCGGTCGAAGAACCAGGGTTTCCCCGTCCCGGTCGATCATCTTGTACATGTTGCGGGAAGAAACGGTTCCTCTCTCTCTTGCAAAGATATCAAAAAATTCAAAAGAAGGGGTCTGAATATCTTCATAGCCATAGAGATTCAGTGTCTGAACCAGTTTATCCGAGAGAACGTTCTTTTTGCGGCATTCCTCGTCATAAATATCGCGTACACCCTCCGGGGTGTGAAGCAGGCGTTCCATAAGATGTCCTCCTTATGTATATCAGATGAACACTTTACCGTGCTACCATATTAGCACGTGAAACAATTATAATATCACAAGCAAAATGTGTCAAGTGGTCTCTTCTCTGCTGGAAAGGTCTTTTTGCAGTGCTTCCAGATAATGAAGCAGAAAACCGTTGCAGGTCATTTCATAATCCGGATTCAGTTCCGAAATCTTGAAATGTTTCTGTCTCCCGGTCATGGCCCGGTTCCAGAAGCGGACCAGATCTTCAAAAGGAAGATAGAAATACCGGTCTGCGCCGGAAAAGTAAAGAATCAGGAAGGCGATCCCGCCCTGGGCTTCAAAATCCTGCATGAACACGACCTGGTGTTCATGGATATTTGCGATTGGGAAATTGTCCATCTTGCATTCTTTGGCATCAAAGCAGACAGGGATCCCCTGGACTGCCCCAATATAGTCAACCGTGCTTCGCTGATCAAAATAGGCCAGGGTGATATGCCTGGTTTCCTGGTCCATCCTGACCGGTGTGATCGGGGTCGGTATTTTCTGGATCAGAGCCAGCTTCTCCTGCCTGTATTTTTCATTGGTACGGTTAACGATTTCTTCTAGAAGAGAGCCCCTGAGCCCTCTGGAATTCCAGGTTGCCATAATTATTCACCTGCTTGGATAGTATCATGGGCGAAGCCCTCTCGGTATAGGATCTGGGAAAATGCAGCCGGCAGCTGGGCATAAAACTCCATGCCTGACAGAGCCGGAAAGGCAGGGCAGGGATCCGGCATCTGCAAAATACCGGCGTGAAGGAGCTGATGGCGCAGCCTGTATTTGCGACGCATACACTCATTGACCTGACTGTCCCCGTATTTGGGGTCTCCGGCAATGGGATGCCCGATACTTGCCAGATGGGCGCGAATCTGATGCGTCCGTCCCGTAATCAGGCATACCTTCAGAAGGGTAAAATTACCGGAAGTCTCGACCGGTTCATATACAGTTTCTATATAGTCTGCATTTTTGGATGCATGTGCTGATATGGAGACGGTATTGCTTTTTTCATCCTTGCAGAGATATCCTTTTACAGAAGCCTTCTGCCCGATTCTTCCGGCCGCCAGACAGTAGTAATACTTATGAATACTTCTGTCACGGAAAGCCTCCGACAAAAACTGCAGGCCCTGCAGGGTCTTGCCGCCTGTGATCAGGCCGCTGGTGTTGCGGTCAAGCCGGTTGCAGATGGAGGGACGGAATGTCTGCATGGATTCTTCACTGATTGCGCCGCCCGCCAGCAGATAAGCAATCATCATCTCATTGACTGATACATCCTCTTTGGCCGCTTTCTGAGACAATACGCCGACAGGCTTATTCATGATCAGCAGATCTTTGTTTTCAAAGACGATTTCCGGGAATGAAATCCCGGTGAAGGCTCCGCTTTCCTGTTCTCCCCGGAACTTGCCCAGTGTCTCATCACTCATCCAGAAGGTGATGGTATCGCCGTCCTTGAGCTTTTCACTGCCTTCGGCCTTTTTTTCATTGAGCGTAATGTTCTTTTTCCGCAGCATTTTATAGACAAAACTCTTGGGGGCTTCTTTCAGATACTTGGAAAGAAACTTGTCCAGACGCTGGCCGCTCTCATTTTGTCCAATGGTATATTTCTGCATGTTGGTCCTCTATCCGCGCAGGATCTCTACGCGGTTTTCAAATATATCCGAAAAGTCCCGGATATAATAATCTGCTATTTTTCTTTTGTCTTCTTCTTTCATCAAAGAAAAACGATCCCAGACGCCGCAGGTTTTCATGCCTGCCCGGGAGCCTGCCATAAGTCCTTCCGGAATGTCTTCAAATACGATGCAGCGGGAGGGATCAGCCTTTACGCGTCTTGCTGCTTCCAGGTAGATATAAGGATCCGGTTTTCCCTTTTTCACATCCTCCCCTGTCAGCATGCAGGCAAAATATTCAAAAAAGCCGAGCCGTTTTAATACGACTTCTGCCAAGGCTCTGGTATTGCTGGTCCCCACAGCCATGACAATGCCTCTGTCATGGATTTCTTCTACAAATGATAAAGCGCTTTTCTTGGGAAGAATGTGCTGACTGTACTGCTCATAGGCCAGTTCATTCCAATCAGAAACCATTTTCTCGTCCGTTTCCTTCACGCCAAGCACATCCCGGAAATAGGCAGTGGTCTGGGCGATACTCATGCCGGAAAGGATCTCCGGCAGCTTTGCAGGCATTTCAATCCCGTACCGCTTAAGATAGATCCTGTCGATTTCTTCCCATACACCCATGGAATCAATCAGGGTGCCATCGATATCAAATAAGACAGCTTCTTTTCCTTCCAGAAGCATATCCAGATGCTGCATATATCTTTTACCTCTTCAGTTTCATCAAAGCTTCGTATTCCTGGTCTGTCAGAGGCCGGTAATCTCCCTCTTTCAGATCTTCCGGCAGCCTCAGGGGTCCCATGGCTATCCGGGACAGGGAAAGAACCGGTTTCCCGACGGCTTCAAACATGCGTTTGATCTGGTGAAACTTTCCTTCATAGATTGTGATGCGGGCAAGAGACTGCTCTCCGGCCTCGAGGATTTCAAGCTCTGCAGGCAGAGTGGTCCAATCTTGTTCCAGCTGTATGCCCTCTTTAAAAAGCCGGATATCCTCTTCCTCCAACAGGCCGTCTACTTCAGCCACATAGATCTTGGAAACATGATGGCGGGGGGAAAGGAGGCTGTGCGCCAGTGTCCCATCATCTGTAATCAGGAGCAGTCCCGTCGTATCTTTATCCAATCTTCCGACCGGGAAAAGATTTCTTCTCCCCCGGTCAC
>CAMHFW010000183.1 GCA_946184675.1 uncultured Clostridia bacterium
GCCCGGGTCAGAATCTGCTGCGTGATATAAGCCAGGGCCGTTACCTGCTCCGGGTCTGCGATCTGCTCCACATAGCGCAGGTCCGCGCGGCCCCGGTCTATGGAAAAACCTTCTTTCCCGCTGACCCGCAGCTTGCTTCTCTCGGAAAGCCGCAGGGGGCGGACCGGTCTGACGGCGTCTTCCTTCCCGGTCATAAATGATGTTTCCTGCTCTGCCGATGCATTCGAACCTTTCCGGCCTTCTGCATGGGCAGCCGCAATTTCCTTGGCCTTCGCGGTGATATCTATGGCTTTGTAAGAATCCATCTGCAAAATGGTATCTGCTTTCTCAAAATAGGCGCCGAAGCTTCCCGCAACCAGAATTGTAGAAATGCCATAGCCGGCATAGATTTCACTGATCCTCTCCAGAAATGGCGTAATCGGTTCTTTTTCCTCCGGGATCAGTTCCCGCATCAGGACATCCCGCATCATAAAATTGGTCGCGCTTGTATCTTCATCGATCAGAAAGACCCCGGCTCCCGCCTGTATGGCCTCCGCGATATTGGCTGCCTGCGACGTACTCCCGCTGGCATTTTCCGTTGAAAAGTGCCTGCTGTCCGTCCCGCCCGGCAAATGATTGATAAACATCGAGATGTCGGCGTCTTCCACGACTCTGCCGTCCTCCGCCCGGATCTTCATAGCAGTAGCATCTGTCAGCACATATTCACGTCCATCCCCTTCGATATGGTCATAAACGCCAAGCATGACAGCATCCAGAAGAGTCGATTTTCCGTGATAGCCGCCCCCGACGATCAGGGTGATTCCCTTCCGGATCCCCATTCCCCGCAATAGACCGCGGTGGGGCAGCTGCATTTCTACTTCCAGAGAGGCAGGTGACTGGAAAGGAACCGCCTCTTTCATAGGCAGCTGGGACACCCCGCTCCTGCGGGGAAGGATGGCTCCGTTGCCTGCAAATACGATCAGGCCTCGCCGGCCCATCTCCTCCCGGATAAAATGCTGGTCATCCGCCAGATCTATTGCCTGCTGCAGCTTTTCCCGGTCCAGATTTCTGTAAAAGAGAGTCTTTTGGATGCATTCCGGCAGATAAACAAAGAGGATCTTTTCCAGACTTTTGGCGTCAATCGTGCGGCCGTGTGCCGGAAATCCGATCTTCATGCCCAGGAAAAGGCTGCCATCCGCAGTATCTACATGGCACATGCTCCGCTCTAAGACCTCCTGCCCCGGCCGGCTGCTCTCGATCAGACCGCTCTTGCCGGACCCGCCGGCCCGGAAGCTATAGGCCCGCGTGCTGCTGTCAAACAAGCGCAGCAGATGATCTTCCAAGGCCGTCTTTTTCCATTTCTGATCATACAGACCTTTGGGAAATCCCGCCTTTTCCCCGCTGACCTCTGCATGCACGGAGGACGGGGATGCAAAAGGGTCTCCCTGCACATGATCGATGACCAGAGTATATCCCGGAAACTCCCACTGCCCGGTCAGCTCCTTGTAAGCCGGATAACCCCTGTGATCAATCCGGGCAAGAAGCTCCCGAAGCTGGTCAGCGCTTCCTTCCGCCCTTGATACCGTCCGGGCCCGTCCGGGTCTCCCGCCGCCCTGTTTCTTATCATGGTATGCCAAAATGATTCCTCCTCAGCGCATAATCTCATCAATGGTCGAAACGGTAATAAAGGCCTTGCCTTCAAAATCTGCCAGGATCTCACGGAGCTTTTGCAGCTCAAAATACGTCACATAGCAGATCAGGGTCTTGTTCTGGCCGGCAATGGCCCCATAGGAATCCATGACCGTCACCGTCTTGTTCATGTCCTCCCGGATCCGCCGGATCATCTCGGTCGGATTCTGGGTAATGACCGTCACCTGCTTGATAGCCTCGAAACGGTCTGTGAAATGGTCAATGATCGCTGTCGCAACAACATAGACGAGCAAACTTAGCAGGGCACTGTTCTGATTGATCAGGACAAATACCGCAATGTATACACAAATATTAAAAATCAGCAGAACACCGGTCATACTGTAATTCTTCTTGGTCTTTTCTGAAAGCTTTGAGACAATAATGTTGGCCAGGATCTCCGACCCGTCGATACAGCCGCCGAAGCGGAGAATCAGGGAAAGACCCGCGCCCAGGATGGCGCCGCCGAAGGCCACGGCTATAAAGTGCTCCACATTGAGTTCAAAGGGCATTTTTTCAAAATAATCCAGCCCGACCATGTAGACAAGGGAACCGATTGCCGCCCGCAGAAAAAATCTCTTGCCCAACATGAAAAGTCCCGCAATCAGGAAAGGCAGAAATACCACCAGCACACAGAGGGACAGCTTGTAACCCGTCAGTTTGCTGATGATGATGGCAATACCTGCCGTGCCG
This sequence comes from uncultured Clostridia bacterium, assembly GCA_946184675.1. Lineage (GTDB taxonomy): Bacteria > Bacillota > Clostridia > Lachnospirales > Lachnospiraceae > UBA2912. The sequence goes on from CAMHFW010000183.1 coordinate 2,359, forward strand.
TAGTCGATCGCATCATTCGGCAGCAAAATGCAGGCTACCGAAAAACTGGCCAGCAAGGCGCCAAACGAGATCATGATCAGGGACATCATGCTCTGTATAGCTCTTCTAATCGATTTCATAACTAGTCTCTCCCGTAATCAATGCATCATATATTCCGGCATCCGGATCTCCGTTCCGGATCAGCCCGCCGCCGGTTCAGCCGGCATCAGCCTGCCGCCGATTCTGCCGGCATCAGTCCGCCGCCGGTTCCCCAGACGATATGCGTCGCCTGGTCCATATAGTCAGTCAGTTCATGTGCTGACAGGTATTCCTCCCAGGCACTGCCGCTTCTCTCTACATCCATTACGCCGGCAAATCCCGCGCAGGCTGACAGCTCCAGCCTGATATTCTCCAGGTCCATGACCTTTTTCTGCCAGTTCATCATGTGTTCATCTGATACCGTAAAGGCTCCGGACAGGAGCGGCCGCATCATCCGGCAGGCAAAGGCAGAAGGGCTGGCAACTGCCAGACCGTCCGCGGCTGTCTTTCCCGTCAGCCCAATTTCCTGCACGCGGCTCTTTTCATACCTTCCTCCGGCCATGCCAAGGGTAAAACAGGGCGCTTCGACCGGTTCCGCGAAAAAGCAGTGAACCGCGTCCCCGAAGAGCTGCTTGAATCCAAAGCTAATGCCGCCCGGCGCACCGCCCACGCCGCAGGGCAGATATAAGAAAAGGGGATGCTTTTTCCCGACCGGAATGCTCAGCTTGCGCAGCTGGACCAGGGTCCGCATGGCCGCTGTGGAATAGCCGAAAAAGAG
>CAMHFW010000184.1 GCA_946184675.1 uncultured Clostridia bacterium
GATCCTTTATCATCATTACAGTAACTGCCGCAAGCAAAAGCAGTGATATCCATATTGTTCTGACATAGAGTACATTCGATAAAACACCGCCTGCCCCGGCTCCGATGGCAAAAATCAGAATAATACCAAAGAAATGAAGTGCCTTATTCAGGGAAGCCCGTTCTCTGTTTCTAAGGTATTTTGACAAACTCTCTGTTCCGCTTCTCAGATTTCCGATACACATAGTGCTGGCATATCCATAACCGTGTACCTTTCTAAATGACTGGACCTGCATGGCACATGTAAAAGAAACCATCATATTGGCAATAATATTGATATCCGTTGGCATAAGTCCGACAATGCCAAGCAGCACAATTTCAATCAACAGTACGAGCTGTCTCCAATGAACACCTTTGCTGCTTTTGAATCTGTTTTCGATTTGTTCTGTTATAAAGACTCCTGCGGCAAATGAAATCAAAGGAAGCATATAGTGGATTGCGCTGTTCCAGTTCCCCATCATAACATTCTGGCTCATAAGAACAACATTTCCGGTTTGCGCATTTGCAAACACATTTCCTCTTACATTGTAAGTATATGCATCTTGCAAGCCGCCGGAAAAAGATAATATCGCACTCAGTCTGAAGCTTTCCGATGTCTGCATTTCAGCATCCTTTTCAAATATCATAACTGCTTTTTAATCCATCTTACAGATACGCTGTTCCCAATCCTGCAATCAGAGCTCCGAACAGGGCACCGATTACCATCGTTGCCACAATGCCTATAATGGCCCAGATAAGCGAAGCCCGGGCCCATCTCTGCTTGCTTAGGTCAGGCTGGTCTGTCACAGACCAGACAATCAGGAGAATCAGTCCCACAATCGGGATACAAATCAGGAAGGTGTCCAGCACCCATTGTCCCTGTGACTGCACATACTCCTGTTCCGGCTCTCTCTGCATGTAATCCGGTTCCCGCTGCTGCTGCTCTGACTGCCTTGCATATGGTTTGCTCTCTTCCCTGCGCGGCTGCGCAGAGAGTGGTGAACCGCAGTTGGTGCAGTATTTGGCCTCTTCCCCGTTGTTTGTTCCACAGTATTTGCAGTATGCCATAGCCATATCCCCCTTTATGCCATCTTATCCATTTCCATCATTTTTCCGGCGGCCCTCCTGTCCTTGAGCAGGGACCTGCCAATCCCGATCAGATCAGCCTTTCCTTCCCGGAGCAGTTTTGCAGCGTCTTCATATTCCTGTATACCGCCGGTCAGAAGAACCGGAATGCTGACCGCGCTTTTTGCTGCCGCGGACAGTTCCGAAAACCAGCCTGCTTCCTTGTGATCCGGTCTGGAATAAAAACAGAGTCCGCCGGAAACGCTGATCATATCAGCGCCAGCCTCCTCAAAAATCCGGCAGGCCTCCGGGACTTCCGAAATATCTGCGCCGCCCTCTGTATAGTCACCTGCTCCCAGCCGGATTGACAGGATAAAATCCTCTCCCGCTTTCTGGCGGATTCCGCGCAGAATCTCTGTCTGCAGCCTGGTCCTGCCTTCCAGTGTCCGGCCTGTATAATCGTCCGTCCTGCGGTTTGTCAGCGGTGAGTAAAAGGTGTCCAGTAAATAGCCGTGGGCACTGTGAATCTCCACGCCGTCAAAACCAGCCTTTTTTGCACGCAGAGCCGCGCTGATAAAATCCTCTTTCAGCTGTCTGATTTCCTCCAGGCTCATCTGGCGTGGAAGCGGCAAACCATTTCGGATGGCATTGGTGTTGTGCGGGTTAAAAACAGGACTGGGACCGATCAGAGGGATGCTCTGGTCAAAAGGCCGGAAGGCACTTCCCGCGTGACTGATCTGCAGGATGACTGGCGTCCGTTTTGCATGAATGGCATCCGCCAGCCGGGCCAGACCCGGGATGACCGAATCATCCGCTGCGGAGAGCTGGTTTTTGCTGGCCTTCCCTTCCGGGCAGACAAAGCTGTGCTCGACTGTGACAAGCCCCAGACATTGCCCTGCGCTCCGCTTCACATAATGACTGATCAGGAGGTCTGTGACATAGCCGCCATCCGAAAAGCCTGTAGCCATGGGCGGCATGACCAGCCTGCCGGCAAGTACATGTTTCCCGACTCTGATCGGTTCCTGCAAGATTCCCATCGTTCTTCTCCTCTCCAGAGTACCCAATTACTATACGTTTTTCTCTTGTAAAAATGTTGGTATCAGTTCCCTTTTCCCAAAGCTTTTGACATGAAACGGTTGATCTTATCCGGCTGATAGCTCTGCATCCTGTTTTCCGCAAATGCCAGAATGATCATCTCGATATCATTGTTGCTGATGGGTCCGGTCGCATTACTCATCACCAGATTGTAAGTCTTTGGCAGAATCTCATAGCTTTGCAGTTCCGGTATCTCTGAAGAATCTGCCCCCTGCAGACCGAAAATCTCAGATACGTAGAGGTCGCCCAGCCCAAGCACATGCCCGAACTCATGCTTGGCAATATCTTTTATATATTCTGTTTTCTTCAAAAGCCCGTCCGGATTCCGGAAATAAATGATTTTTCTGGAGGTCGTGCTCCATTTACGAAACCCATAAGCTGTCAGAGCCGCAGATCCGGTAATCTGTCTGGGATCTCCCCACGGGCTTTTTTCTGCCAGTTTCAAAGCGTCTTCTTCCTGCTCCCTGGATAAAGCAATGATATTTACACAGTCAAATATATTTTCCCCGCTGCTGAGCCTGATCCGGATGCGGACCTTCTGATTCCCGAATACCTCGTAGAGGCCTTCCCACTTACGAATTCCGTCCATTACAGCCTCTTCAAACGCCCTTGCTTCTTTTTCACTGGAAAAAGCATCATTAGTCATAAAGTTCAGATCAGCAGTAAGGGTCAGAATATTTTCGCCATTTTCATAGGTAAGAATGGCATCTACCGGATGTCGGATCCCTTCCCTCCGGATTTTAAATACTTTTCCGTCAAAATCTGTCAGTGGTCCGCTTCTTTCTCTCTCCGCTGCCGGAAATGCCTCCCGGTAGCGGTCTTCACAAACCCGGTCCAGAAAATGCTTAGCCTCCATGCTGCCTGCCAGGGCCGCTTTATAGATCCATTTCCAGGCCGTCTCTTCTATCGCGTCTGCTTCCGCCCTGCTTTTCTTTTTTTGTGCAAGC
>CAMHFW010000185.1 GCA_946184675.1 uncultured Clostridia bacterium
CCTCTTTCCGGAGATTGCGCGGCGGGGCATGGATGTGCAGACGGATGAAGCCAGATTCCGCATTTACTACTGTCTGTGCGATATGTATATTTCCGAAGGAGATCTCCTTCATGCCGGTCCTGTGCTGGAAGATATGCGCCGGTTGATCCTGGACATGAATTACAGGATCGAAAACCTGGAGCACCTGTATCACTATAATGACAGAAAAGCTTTGTACCAGATTGCCTGTCTGGACTTTGACAGTTCTGTTAAGACGATCGGAATCAGCATCCGGACCCTGCAGAATATCATTGATCTGATGGACCTTGATGAGACCCTGCATCAGTATCTGGGGGAGGACAGACATATGCGGTCGGAGATGCTAGCTAGGGCCTTGACAGCCAAACTGCACGCCCAGCTCTACCAGCTGCGTTTTGATCATACAGTTTATGAAGATCTGTGCGAGACGGTGAAGATGATCCGCAAGCATTATACTTTCCCCGGAGAGATGAAGAGGATGCTCCAGTACCAGGCCCGTGCGGAGATGGAGATGGGAAACAGCGCAAAAGCTCTGCAGCTGCTGCTTGAGTCGGAACAGATCCGGCAGGAGGACCTAAATGTCAAAGATGTCTGCATCAGGTATCTGGATGAGACCTTGCAGATGGATCCGGACAGCAGAGCCTACAACATGATGTACTATGTAGAGCTGATGGAGTCTGCCATGCGGCATGGTAATCCGGACCTGGCCGGGCAGATGCAGGCCGCGATCGAGCAGCAAAGGAGCATGCGGGATGAAATCCTGACCGAGACGGTTCTGCTTACATCTTTGCAGTCCGATGTCAGATCATCACCGGTGATTTATGAAGATATCCTGCAAAAGCCCCTCCTGCTCAAGCGCAGGAAATACCATCCTCTGGAGATTGTCTGCTGGAAATATGCTTCCTACCTGGCAAGGACAGGGGCGGAAAGCAGGGCCCAGGATTATTTTGAAAAGGCCATTCTGATTTGCGGCAGCAATCCGGATTACGCCATGCTGCATATGACAGGACTGGCCGTCAGACTGGAGCGTTTTTACTGGGCACTCAGGAGCCAGCCTCTGGCTCAGTGCAAGTCGGATTACAATAGCCTGACAGGGACCATCAAAAAAAGAAAGCAGAGAAATCTGGACCTTTGGCCGGAAAAAATGCAGGAACTGGTCAGAAGAATCGAAAAGACTCTGCGGCGTTTCCCGGCTCTGAAAGAGGAAGAGGCTGCAGATTTTACAAAGGAAATCTATGAGCTGTCGCAGGCAGTTCCATTTTAAAATAGTAAATCAATCAGGAGGTAACTTGATATGGCACTTGAAGTTGGAATGAAAAACACCTATGAGATCACAGTAACAGAGGATAAATGCGCGGACTATCCGGATCCCCAGTATCCAAACCTTGACCTGCCTCATGTATTTGCAACACCCAGCATGATTAATCTGATGGAGCTGACCAGCGCCCTTCTGATGGCAGAGCATCTGGAAGAAGGACAGGGATCTGTCGGCCTGGCCGTTGATATCAAGCATTTTGGCGGAACCCCCTGCGGTGAGAAGGTAAGATGTGAGTCTGAACTGGTAGAGATCAACGGAAAGAAGTACAGCTTCCAGGTAGATGTCTATGACAAGAACGGCAAGGTAGGTTCCGGTATCCACAGGAGAGCAGTCATCACGAAAAAATAATCTGTTTGGCAGATCGTCACAGGGAGGTGCGTGTATGGAATATCTTGCAAACTATGAAAAATGGCTTGAGAAACTTCCAAAGGAGGATCCTTTCCGCCCGGACCTGGACGGGTGCGCCGGGAAAGAAGAGGAGATCCGGGAGCGCTTTTATCAGGATCTGAGTTTTGGTACAGCAGGCCTGCGCGGCAAGCTGGGAGCAGGTCCCGGCCGTATGAATCTGTATACCGTAGCCAGAGCGGCGCGGGGAGTGGCAGATTATATCGCAGCCCAGGGGGAAGCCTTCATGAACCGGGGCGTGGTGATCGCACATGATCCCCGTCATTATTCCAAAGAATTTTCCCAGCTGAGCGCATGCATTTTCGCGGCCCGCGGGATTCCTGCCTATGTATTCCCGGATCAGCGGCCCACGCCGGAGCTGGCTTACCTGATCCGCAGGCTGCATGCCGCAAGCGGCGTCAATGTCACCGCTTCCCACAATCCCAAAGATTACAATGGATACAAGGTGTACTGGGAGGACGGCTGCCAGGTCACCGCAGGTGTCGCCGATGGCATGATGCAGTGCATTTCAGCGCACGATTACTTTGAGGGAGAGCTGGAATCCGGTTTTTCCAAATGGGTTGCCTGCGGGATGATTACAGTCCTGGGACCGGAATATGACAGGAAATATCTGGACACGATCGAAGCCATGCAGATCCATGCGCCGGAAGAACTGGATCTGGACCTGCCCTTCGTATACACACCCTTAAATGGAGCCGGGGCAGAGCCTTTTGCTCAGGTCATGAAGGATGTAGGATACACCAACTGGCACATGGTGCCGGAGCAGACAGACCCGGATCCGGATTTTACCACGGTTGGCTATCCCAATCCCGAATCCCCTGCGACCTTTAAGATGGCAGAGGAATTGGGCAAAAAGGTCGGTGCCGAGCTGTTGATGGCAACCGATCCGGACGCGGACCGTTTCGCCATCGAGATTGTGGACACAGAAGGAAATTATGTGCCCCTCAACGGCAACCAGACCGGATATCTGCTGGTCTACTATATCCTGGAAGGATCCCGCGAGGCAGGCAAGCTGCCCGAAAATGCCGCCATCGTCAAGTCGATTGTGACTTCGTCCATGTCGACAAGGATTGCCGAAGATTACGGTGTAAAGATGTTCGAAGCCCTGACCGGCTTCAAGAATATCTGCGGTCGGATCCCCTGGCTGGAGGAAAACGGCTACCAGTATATCTTTGGATATGAGGAGTCCGTTGGCTATGCGGTATGCCCGCAGATCCGCGACAAGGACGGCATCAGCGCCGGTATGATGATCGCGGAAGCGGCCGCTTACTTCCGTAAGCAGGGCAGGACCCTCTGGCAGGTGCTGGACCAATTGTATGAAAAATACGGCTGGTTTTCCGAGAATGCGACCAATCTGGTTCTGGAAGG
>CAMHFW010000186.1 GCA_946184675.1 uncultured Clostridia bacterium
CGCTGTTCTGCGGTCTTCCTGAAAGCCGCGGCAGCATCTGCCGCATCTGCCGGGTTTCCCGGAATCTTTTATCCATTTTTTTATCTCACATCAATCATCAGGAGCATGCGCAATGTCAGCCAGGATCGGTCAGATCATCCATGGCCGCTACCGGGTGCTCAGCCAGATCGGAAAGGGCGGTATGTCTGCCGTTTATCTGGTGCAGGATCTCCGTTCCGGAGAGAAATATGCCATGAAGGAAATCCTGCAAAATGGCAGATATTACAGTCAAAATGCAGCCGCATTTCCGCAAAATGAAGGAAATTGCCTTGGCTTTGCTGAGGCAGAGCTTCTTTCCGGCCTGGATCATCCGGCTTTTCCCAAAATTCATGAGGTTATCCGGGACGCGGAAGGCACAGTATTCATCATTCGTGAATATGTGGAGGGAGAGTCGCTCGATCGCCTTCTGAGAAGGGAGCCCTTTTCTCCGGAAGCGGTCCGCCAGTGCGGGATCGCCCTGGGCGAAGCCCTGCACTATCTGCACAGCCAGGATCCTCCGGTCATTTATCGGGACATGAAGCCTGCAAACATCATCCGCCGGCCGGATGGGCGGCTGGTTCTCATTGATCTGGGGATCTCCGGAAGCCGCAGCCTGAATAGGGACGCTGGTGGAAATGCAGGAACAAGAGGGTATGCTGCACCCGAGCAGTACAGTTCAGGAGGGGAAGACCTTTCCGCAGATATTTATGCGCTTGGTATTTCCTTATTTGAGCTGCTTACCGGGATTCCTCCGCGGGAGGATCCGTGGGCATACCGGTTTCATCCGGTCCGCCGGATACGGCCCGATTGCCCGGAAGAGCTCGAGCGGGTGATCAATCAGTGCATACGCTTCGCACCAGAGGATCGTTATCCGGACTGCAGCTGTTTGCTTGAGGAATTGCGTGCGGTGCCGGCAATGACGTCAGAAACGACAGGCAGAACCAGGAAGCCCAGGCGATGGCAGAGATGGCCTTCGAGCATTCGTTTACAGGGGATCATAATTGTCCTGTTGGCGGTCCTTCTGGCTGCTGTTCCGGTTTCTGTTTTGACGGCAAAAGCTTTGGCCGGTGCAGAGTACCGCCAGCTGATTGCCGGGACAGAGAGCGGCAGCCTGGAGGAGCAGGAAGCGTGCTTTGCGAAAGGATTCCAGAGCGAAATGGCAGATGCATCTCTCTATGAGCGATATCTGGACTGGTGTGAGAAAAACGAACGGTTTGGAAGCAGGCAGCTTGCCCTGCTGACCACAAGCTGGGAGAGAGATCAGGGAAAACTGGAGAGGGACAGCCGATGCGGATCGCTGGGCATACAGGCCGGCCGGCTCTGCCTGTTTGCTGAAACGGAAGAATGGAGCATGCAGACCCGGGCGGCGGAAGCGGCAGCCTGGTTTGATCTGGCAGCAGCGAAGGGAGAGGCGGATGCCGGTCTGTACTGCCGCATCTGCAGCTTTTTCCGGAACTATGGAGCCGTTCGTACACAGGGACAGAGCCAAGCCCCGGAGGACCTGTCAGCTATGCTGCAGGAGGCACAAGAATGGCTGACGGAAGCATCCAGAACGCCAGATCTGGAGGATGAGCAGAAGCTGCTCCTTGCCGGGGAACTTGCCGATCTGGTGAACGTGCATCGGAAGGCGCTGGCAGAGGGAGGGATCTTCAAAGACCAGGTACTCCTCCTGTATGGGCAGATCAGGGATCTGTACAGCTCTTCTGACAGCGTTGAGGCCAGCAGGAAAGAAGAGTTGGAGATGCGGCTGGACAGGTACATGGACAACCTGGAAAGAGTCTATGAAAACATGGAAAAGCGAGTGGCAGCAGACAACGAAAGGAGAGTCGGAAAATGAGAGAACAGGAACTGAACAAACGCATCTGCAGGACCAGACAGAGAATCAGGATCGTATCCGCAGGCATTCTGGCAGTACTTCTCTTGGGCCAGGCGCTGTACCGGCCGGTATATGCCGGGGAAGATGCCAGAAAACAGAAAAGCAATGCGGCACAACAGGAGGCGGGATCGTCAACGTCAGAACTCCCGGATGATAAAAAAGAGACAGAAGAGCAGCTTCCGGTCCGCATCGTGCTCCGTCCGGTAAAAACAGAGGGAGAGGCAGATCCCGATCTTACCGGAGAGATCAAAAAGCAGGTGCAGGCTGCCATTGATGCCGGAACCAAGGATAAGGATATTCCGGAAGAGAATGCGGAGCCCGCACCTGCTGTTGGAGGAGAAAAAGCAGAGCAAGTTGAAACGTCAGAAAGGCTGCAGTCCAAAGAGACTGAAATCTCCTGGCAGGAAACGAAAGAAACGCAAACGCCAGAGCCTGAAACTGAAGCGCCAGGATCAGAAGAGACGGATACGCCAGACGCAGAAGCGAAAGTGACAGAAACAGAAAAGACAGAAACACCGGAGACAGAAACAGAAGAGGCAGATACCCCGGGGACCGGATCAGAAGGAACAAAAACAACGGATACGGAAGGGCTGGAAACGGAAGGAACAGAAGAGACAGAAACCGAACCTGCAGAAGAGGAGATTTCTCTGCAGGAGTGGATCTGCAGCCTGATCAGCTGGAGCTATACATACGATGACCAGGTAGAAGCGCCGGGATACAGCAGGCCGGCAGGCACCTCGCCCATCCTTCTTCAGTTCAAGGAAGATCTCCGCATCCGCTTTAATCCAGATGACGGGGAGGACAGCCAGAGCTTTCTGACTACCTTGCCTCTTGAAAATGGCGGAAATGATGAAGAAAACCAGCCGCAGGATGGTGAGGAACCATCGGGCGGAAACAATGGCGGCAGTGATGGAAAAGAAGATGGCGGCCATGAGAATCCGGATAAGACCGGCGGACACGAAAGTGGGGAACAAAACGATAAAAATACGGAAGACAGTAATAAGAGTGGAGATAACAACGCTGATAATGATGAGAATAATGACAATAATGGAGACAAAACCCAAAATAAGCAGGAAACTGGTCATGGTTCAGGGACATTTTATGATCTAAGTGGAGGGGAATCCCAATCTGGTCCGGGAAGCATGAGTGGGGAAGATCCGTCCGGTGAGGGCGGCGAGGAGTCGGCGCTATTCGCGGGCGACCTGCTGCGCAT
>CAMHFW010000187.1 GCA_946184675.1 uncultured Clostridia bacterium
GCATCAGGCCAATATAAGGCCTTCCCTCCTTAATATATGTCTTTCTTAATATCTTCATTATTATAAGCTATGGAAAGCTAAAAAACAACCGCAAATGACCATCCATTCATAATACAGATTTCCCAAAGCGTCGCCGGGCCCTCCTATTTGACAAAATAAGACTGAAAAACTATAATGGCTTCAAGAGCCGTATTCGGCGCTTTTCTCAAAAAAGGAGACTGTTTTATGGATAAATTTCTGAACAAAATGGAGAGAAAAATCGGACGCTACGCCATCCCGGACCTTATGAAATATATATGTATACTATATTGCGCGGGGCTGGTCATCAACATTGCCAATCCGACCTTTTATTATAACTGGCTGAGTCTGAACCCGCCCATGATTCTGCAGGGACAGGTATGGAGGCTTGTCACATTTCTGATTCAGCCGCCCAACACCAGTCTGATCTTTTTTATTTTTACACTGTATCTGTATTATATGCTGGGCCAGACACTGGAAAGGACATGGGGGGCTTTTCGCTTTAATGTCTATTATTTTTCCGGAGTAATATTTACCATCATCGGGGCATTTGCCGCTTTTTTTGTGACAGGCTCTGTTTATTTTCTGGATACCTATTACATCAATATGTCTCTTTTCCTGGCATTTGCCTTCATTTATCCGGATGTGGAGCTTTTGCTTATGTTCCTGATCCCGGTCAAAATCAAATGGCTGGCATATCTGGACATGGCATTTTTCGCATATTCCTTCTTTATCGGGAATTTTGGCACCAAAATCTCAGTTGCTCTGGCGATTCTGAATTTTGTCATTTTCTTTTTCGGGTTTATGCGGACACGCGTGGGCGGTGCCAAAGCCCGCATGCAGCATATACGGCGGCAGACCGTCAGAAAGCCTGCCGGACAGACCCAGGCCAGAGTTATTCACAAGTGTGCAGTCTGCGGGAGAGACAGCAATTCGCATCCGGAACTGGAATTCCGTTACTGTTCCAAATGCAATGGCAATTATGAGTATTGCCAGGATCATCTTTTCACGCATGAGCATGTTCAATAAAGAAAAAATGTGATACAATAAAGAATAATACTTGCAGGAGGAATCTGTGATGCGCTGGTATAAAGATCTGTATCTGGGCAGTTCTGTCAAAAACAGAAAAAGATACTATAAGTACTGTATCAGTTACAGTAAAAAGCTCACAGGGACTTACTGCATCGTTTTATCACAAAATGGCGGAGATCTGCTTGATATTTGTCACAGCGAGCTGATGCGTTTTCACAATGCCTTTCCGGAAGAACCGCTGATTCTCGGTATTGCCGGATCCAGGTCAGAGGCCTGTCTTCTGGCGGGAGATATCATTCTGGAGGTATTCAGAAAAACGGGTGGATTTGATGTCCGCACATATTTTCACGAGCGGGAGTGAGGTGGCGGATTGTTAGCAGTTGTATTAACGATATTGAAAGTAATCGGTCTGATCCTGCTTGTCCTGCTCGCACTGGTGATAGCCGCAATCCTGCTGGTTCTGCTCGTACCGATCCGTTACAGAGCTTCCGGCGCTAAGTATGAGACGATCAGAGCAGATGCTGATGTCAGATGGCTGTTTAAACTATTACATGTCCTCTTTTCCTTCGACAATGCAAAAGCAGATGACAAGATGTCTTTGGTAGTAAAGGTCCTCGGATTTACCGTTTATTCCAATCAGAAGAAGGAAAAGGATAAAGAAGCCGGGACCATCGAGCCGGAACCCGCTGAAGCCGGGACCAATGAGCCTGTGCAGGAACAGATCCGGGAAGAAAAAAAGGAAGAAGAGCAGGAGCCTCCGGCCTCTGAAGAAGATCAGCCGGCTGAACCTGAACAGGAATATAAGACAGAGGAATCTGTGCAGAACCAAAAGGCTGAAAAAGATAAGAAAAAGAAGCCTGCAAAGAAAAAGAACGGTCCTTCTGCCATGGAAAGATTTCAGCGCAAGCTGGAAAGTCTTCAGAGAAAGGCAGAAGAGATCCGGGTTAAAAAAGACCGTGTTATGAAGATTATAGAGGATGAAAAGAATCAGCGCTGGCTGTCAAAGGTCCTGATGAGGCTGAAATCTCTGATTCTGTATCTGATTCCTCAGATTGATAAACTGTATCTGCATTTTGGATTCAAAGACCCTGCTTCGACCGGCAAAATGCTTGGTATGCTGAGCCTTCTATATCCGGTTTGTGAAGACAGGATGGACCTGGAGCCGGAATTTGCCATGCAGATTATGGAAGGAGAAGGCGCTGTCAAAGGACGGATCCGTCTGATCCGGGCTTTGGCATTTGCTGTTCCTTCCTTTGTAAATCCCACATTTTTCAAGTTGATCAAACAAATCAAAAATATATAACCAACGGAGGAAATTATATGTCAGACAATCAATTTCATGTAACGGTTGAATCATTATTTAAGGGCATGGATGGATTCATGTCTTCTAAAACTGTTGTCGGTGAACCTATGCGCGTCAATGACAGTATTATTCTGCCGCTGGTTGATGTTTCTTTCGGAATGGCGGCAGGCGCCTGGAACAAGGAACGCAAGGATAGTGCCGCAGGCGGAATCGGAGGAAAGCTTTCTCCCAGTGCGGTTCTTGTAATTAAGGACGGTACGGTACGTATGGTACCTGTTAATTCCAGTGATCCTGTTTCCAAGGTCATCGATATGGCCCCGGATCTGATCAACCGCTTCCTTGGCAAGACCGAATCTGATCCTGATGTTGAAGTGACCATTGAAAAAATGAAAGAGGATGCCAAGAATGAGTAGAGATTTTCAGCTGCAGGAGATCGATGGGAAGAAGTTCCTGACATATCCTGTTCATTCAATTCGTGAAGTAGATGATATCATCCTTCAATTGCTCAACGATGCAGAGCAGGAAGGTTTTTTAAAAAGCAGCGTGATCAGGCCGAGAAAAGAAATAGCCTTTGATACCGGAGATCTGACCTGTCTGAAGGACCTTGCTCCGCAGATCCTTTCACCGGGAGAGTTTATCGCTGTGCTCAAAGATCTGGAAGATATGCTTTCCTATCTGGAAGAATCTTTCATCGGTCCGGAGTATGTTAATTTTGAGGACACAGCTGTTTTTAC
>CAMHFW010000188.1 GCA_946184675.1 uncultured Clostridia bacterium
AGGCGGGCTTTTTCTTCCTCCGGTTTCATAAACCAGCTCAGAGCCCAGACATGGTGAAGCTTCCAGCCCATTCCTTTCATGACGCTCCCTCGCAGGACGTCTCTGTCATAGGCGGTTCTGGTGGAATCATAATGAGACCCGTCACATTCAATGCCGGCGATGTATTCTGCCTCGTTTGCAGGATTGACAATGCCGATATCGATCTTGCAGTCGGACTGGCCGATGTCTCTCCGCAGCTGATAGCCCAGTTCCGCGATATAGGCGGCCACGTCGTCCGCAAAGGCTTCCCCGGTCTGTATCTGGTCGGTACCTTCCGGGATATGAGCGGAACTCTGCATAGCGCAGCGGATATATTCCTGCAGGAGACGGACGCCCGCCCCTGTGTCCTCTTTGACAATGATATCCGAAGGCTCGATGGAGCCGATCAGCTTGACATTGTATTTGGCACGGGTGATGGCCACGTTGAGGCGGCGCTCCCCGCCGGCAGCGCTAAGGGGACCAAAGCGCTGGTACATCCTGCCCTGGGCATTTTTGGCGTAGCAGATGCTGAAAAAGATGGTATCTCTCTCATCACCCTGTACATTTTCCAGGTTTTTGACGAAGAAAGGTTCCTCTTTAGCTTCGTCAAAGAAGCTCTCATACTCCAGGTGCTGCATGCGGAACCGGTTGACTGCGCTTTCAATCTCAGCCTGCTGCCGCTCGGAAAAGGCCACAATGCCAAGCGACCTGCCGGGGTGCCTCTTTATATGGTCTTCCAGCAGCTCCACGCACTTCTCTGCCTCTTTGATATTGCGGTTCTTGCCGCTGCCCTCGTAGACACCGTCCGGAACCAGTATATATTCCAGCCCCTTGTCTGCCTTGGCTGCGCAGCCCGGGAAGGTGGTCAGCCGGTTTTCGTACAGATAACGATTGGAAAAGGCGATCAGGGACTCATCCCGGCTCCGGTAGTGCCAGAGCAGGGTACACTGTGGCAGGCTGGCAGCCTCGTCCAGCAGGGAATCGCTGACCACGTCCGGATAGTAGTCTTCCTCCTCATCCTCAGACTCGTAGTCGGTCAGATTTCTACCCGCCGAGGAGAAAAATGTGGTGGGCGGCAGCTGCTTGCTGTCACCTGTGATAATGGCCTGATCAGCCCTGTAGATGGCGCCTACCGCGTCTTCCGGCAGGATCTGGGAGGCCTCGTCAAAGATAACCATGTCAAAATCGTACCGGTCCGAATCCAGGAAATAGGCTACGGACAGGGGCGACATCATAAAGCAGGGCTTGAGCCTTCTGAGCAGGCCGGGAATGGTCTTGAAAAGACGTCTGAGCGGCATGATCCGGCTCTTTTTGCCTGCTTCCTTGCGGAGAATCGAGATCTCGTCCATGGCCCCTGCCATCTGACGGAGGCCGGAGGGCTTCTGGCCGGACAGCTGCTCGGTCAGACGGGCCCGGATAACATTCTGGGCGATATCGGAATCCGCCTTAAACTCCTCAATGGTATGTTCATGCGCCATGGCATTGAACTGGTAGAGCTCATACAGCTCATTGCGGGCGATGGTGTCCACCGTCCACTTGGTCAGAAATGCCTTCTGATAGGCGGGGATATAATGGTCATAGCTGATCCTGCTTTCCGAGCCAAAGGCCAGGAAATCTGTCAGGGCATGGTCCCGGCACTCTTTTTCCAGCTGGGCATAGGCCAGCCAGCTGCCCAGGGATTCGGTGTCGCGGCACCGGTCCGCGCACCGGTAAAAGTCTTTCAGAGACATCTTTGTAAAATCTTTGCCGGGGAACCAGCCGGCAAATTCAGCCATGCCGTCCACAGTCTCCTGCAGGCAGTCTTCCTGCTTCATCAGCTTGTCCAGATAGATGACGATCTTTTCCGCCCCTTCTGTTCCCTGCGCAGTAGCTGCCAGACTTCGGATTTGGTCTGCTTCCTTCTTCAGATAGGGAGACAGGATCTGCTTCATTTCTGCCATCCTGGCTGCATCATCGGTCCTGATTCCCTCACGGGCAAAGTAATCCTGCGTCCTGGATTCTGCCCGCTGCAGGCTCTCATAGAAATGCAGATAGGTCTCCAGGGCCAAACCGAAATCTGCCAGTTTTTCCCACTGGAACTCCTGGCCGCTTTGTCTGAGATGATCTGCTATTTCCTGGTATCGGCCAATGGCTGTGTCCAGATGATTGATCCGGTCTGCGTAGTTTGCGCAGTCTTTCTCAAAGGAGCCTGTTCCCAGCTTTTCCAGGGTCTCCCGCACCCGGTCAACCTGTCCGTACCGGTAAAGCTGCTCGGCACTATTTTGCCCAATCAGGGCTCCCGTCCGTTTGTCACGGGGCAGCCTGCAGATCCGCTCCAGTTCCTGGCTGATCCCGTAGTTTCTGATATATACTTCCGCGGCTGAGCAGGCGTCAAGCGCCTTAAGCATGCCTTCCCAGTCCGTCTCTATGGTCTCATTCTGCAGCTCCAGCTCCGCAGGCATTCCCTTCAGAGCCATGTAAAACTCGATGGAGCTCTGCTTGTATTCCTGCAGATTTTCCAGTCCCCGGATGCAGTCAGCGTCGGTCATCTTGCGGCCGCCCCTCCAACTGGCACTCAGCTGTTTTTTATCCTCCCGGTATGCCTTGCTCAGCTTACTGAAGATGGAGCTGTAATCATTGCGGAACCGGTTCAGAAGTTCTGCTTCCTCTGTGAAATAGAACTGAGACTCCCAGTCTTCATCGATCTTTTCTTTAATCTTCAGCGCCTGGTCTGAATGGGTCTTCAGTTTCCGGACTGCTGCGCTCAGTTCTCCCCTGGTCAGATGGCTGGCAAACCAGCTGGTCTTAAAGTCAGCCGGCGTCATCAGCATCTGGGCGGCTGCCTGAATCTGGGCCAGAGAATCGGCGTTGACCGGAAGGAGGGCTCCCATGCTCCGGGCCGCCTCCCGGATAAATTCGCCGCAGGCAAGGAGGGCATCCAGCTGCTCCTGGACCCGGTCTTTTTCCTGCAAAAGCTCCTGCAGACTGGCCGGCCGTTTTCTGTTCTGTCCTTCTTCTTTCAAGGCCAGAAGGCCCGCCCGGTAGGACCTGCAAAAGTCGTTGTATTCCTGTCGGAGCCA
>CAMHFW010000189.1 GCA_946184675.1 uncultured Clostridia bacterium
AGTCTTCCAGCTGACGGCTGGCCTGCATATGGGAAAAGCTGCCCAGTTTGTCCAGAATCAGAGCAAGGATGCTTTCCCGGTCCAGACTGCCCTTTCCGGTATAAAACTCCATCAAGGCTGCCGATACATTGTTATCTGCCAGCTGCCCGTAGATCAGGTTTTCTGAAGAATTGACCGTGACAGAGTAGATGAAATCATCCTCAAACAGGTCCTCCAGCCGAAGCCGCATATCTGCGTCAAACTTGCTGCTGCGCATTGTCAGCCTGGCATTGCAGGCAAAATCTGCCAGCTGCAGACGCCTCTCCTGTCTGGCGCTGAGCACGGTCAGATTGAGCCGGCAGGCCTCCGGAATCTGCAGGCGCTCTCCCTTCCAGTTTTCCCGGATATAGGAACGCAGGATCTTAATATAGGATTCATCGGAGATCTTGTCCAGGATTCCTCTTTCCACTTCCACATAGCGGGCCGCGATCATCACATCCAGGAAAAACTCATCTTCAGCAGCCAGTCTCTGCATCAGCTGGATCAGGCCGCCGGCAAGCAGCCTCAGATAGAGCTCCCTGCTGGAATAGATGTCAATCCGCTCCGCATTTTCAAAATAAACGAGCTTTGCACCTTTTTCATAAAGCTGCTGCAGGGCGGGCAAAACTCTGTCAGCCATCTCCTGTTTGCCCATATCCATGGCATGGGCAAATCCGCCTTCTTCCTGCTGCCCCAAAAGGAGATCGATCTCCCTGTCGGAAATGGTGCCGGCCGGCACTAAAAGACCGCCGACAAGCGAGGGATGCCTATTTTCGTTGGATTCATTTTCCGGACTGAAGTCCCCGCTTTCATCCAGCCATAATTCATATTTATCCATACTGCTTCCTCAGACGTAAAAGGTCTCCAGGGTATCCAGGCAGAGGGCACCCAGCCTTCCGCCGTAACCGCAGCCGCAGTCGATGGCGATATGATTGTTGGTGAAGACAATCTCATCCTTATACTTGCCTGCCGGATCCGCGTTCCAGAAATCTTTCCCTTCAAACTCCAGCCGCGTCGGACGGTGTCCGGTCACCAGATATTTGTCAGGGAAATAAACCTTGCTGTAATCCGGAGCATGAAAAAGGACCTCATGAAGCCCGTAGTCTTCCAGCGGGCGGTCCGGAGAAAAGTTGTCCAGGCCGGCATGCACCAGGACAAAATCCTTCCCGCCGGCTTCCACCTCATCAAAGAGTTCAAACTCATCCAAATAGTCCAGAACACT
Source organism: uncultured Clostridia bacterium (assembly GCA_946184675.1). Taxonomy (GTDB): domain Bacteria; phylum Bacillota; class Clostridia; order Lachnospirales; family Lachnospiraceae; genus UBA2912. Next base: position 1,241 of record CAMHFW010000189.1, read on the forward strand.
CTCGCGCTCCTCATCATCCAGCTTCTTAAACTCCTCTATGGTGGCCATGCCGCCGGTCTGGGCCCACTCGGTCAGACCTGTCATAATCTCTTTGTCAAACTTCTGCAGGCTTTCCAGTGTCACTTCCTGCATGAGCATGCGCAGAGACTGGGCTGCCATATAATCATGATTGCCCAGAATGGGGATGATATTGGGAAACATCATCATGTCCCAGAGAACGCGCATGCCTTCGCTTCCCCGGTCAAGCACATCGCCGAGCACAAAGAGCATGTCACTGTCCGAAAAGCGGATCTTTTTCAGCATGGCGGTGTATTTGTCATACATTCCGTGAATGTCGCTCATTACATAGAAACTCATAGCAGTCTTCCTCCTGTATGGGGTCAGTCGATGATCTGCAGCTCCTTCGGATATACATTGAGTCTTTCCACGCCGTCTTCGGTCACCAGGACCAGGTCTTCAATCCGGACGCCGGTATCCCCGGGCAGGTAGATGCCGGGCTCAATGGAAAAGATCATGCCCGGCTGGGCCGGCCATTCGTTTGCAGCCGAAACGTCGCCGTACTCGTGCTCGCTCAGGCCGATAAAATGGCCCAGACGGTGATTGAAATATTCTCCGTATCCCTTTTCACTGATGATATCGCGCGCTGTATTGTCCAGTTCCTTGATCGGGATGCCCGGACGAATCTTTTCTTCTGCGGATTCGTTGGCCTCTCTGACCAGGTCGTAGATCTGGCGGCAGTGGTCATCCGCATATTTATAATAGAATGTTCTGGTCATATCGGAGCAGTAGCCATCCTTGATGCATCCTACGTCAAAGAGCACGCAGTCGCCTTCCCTCAGTACCGTGTCATCCGGCTCATGATGGGGATCTGCCGCATTGGCCCCGAAGGATACGATAGGGGTAAAGGAATAGCCGTCTGCACCCAGATCCAGGTAAATCTGCAGCATCTGGTCTGCGACCTGCTTCTCTGTCACACCCTCGTGGATCAGTCCCTTAAACTTCTCCATGGCCTGATCATTGATGGCAGAAGCGATCCGCATCTTCTCCTGCTCTTCTGCATCCTTGATGCCTCTGGTCAGGTCAACAGCCAATGAGGAATTGACAAAGCCTGCTGCTGCTTTTTTCTCCATGAGAGGAAGCAGGAAGCGGGCGTGCAGATCTTTATCCACCCCCAGGGTCCTGGCGGGATCGATGCATGCAGCCACATAGTCTGTGACAGGATCTGTATCTGAATACCAGACTTTCTCCGCCTCCACACCTTCCGGAATCGTGAAAAGTTTATTTAAAAACAGAACAATTTTTCCGTCTGCATTGATATACAGGCCATAAAAGCGTTCAAAGGGTAAAATGTACACATCTGTCAGATAATAAATGGACATGGGATCCGTGATCAGCATCTGCTGCAGGCCCATTTTTTCAAGCTCCGCCAGCACGCGGCGGATTCTCTGCTGCTTCATTTGATTCCTCCTTGTATCATGCTGTTTTCTGTTCTTAAGTATACCATAAAAGCGAGTATATAATATGAAAAACTTTCTCTCTGCATCTGTTGACTTTATTCAGCGTAAATGCTATTTTATATTAGTATGCTAAATCATTAAAATAATACAGTGTCAAAGGGCTTTTCTGTCACCCCAGGACTGTCCTGCGCCGCATCTAATGGCGGCTGGCATGATAGAGCAGAATCTGTACAACGGATTGTTTCCCTATCAATTTGTCGCGTGCGATCCCGGACCTGAACACCCACAGGCTCCGGCATAGCCCTCCCATCGGAGGCATCGCAGCAGAATACGGTTTGAACAGCAGACCGGATTTTGCCAGTCACGACTTTTT
>CAMHFW010000190.1 GCA_946184675.1 uncultured Clostridia bacterium
CGCTGCTGCTCTGTTTCAGGAAGTAGAGACCAAATTCTCTGGAACCGGTCTCCGGGGCGGTGATGTCTCTGTCAGAGACAAAGCAGACGCCTCTTCCAAGCATGTTGGCATAGATATCGCTGTCCGGAACGGTTGACCACTCCAGGATCACTTTTGCCCTGGGATTGACCATTCTGGCGCCGAGAGCGAAAGCATTGATATTGGCTGTCATCCCGTAAATCGGGTAATCCGCGATATAGCCGATTTCATCGCTCTCAGAGAGAGCACCTGCGATCATTCCTGTGAGGAACTTGGCCTCATACATGCGCCCGTAATAGGACCTGACGCTGGGATGCTCACTGCCCAGAGAGCAGTTGAGAATCTTTACCTTGGGATGATTGACTGCTGCCTGCAGGCTTTCGTTCAGCATCCGGGGCGTTGTGGTAAAGATCACGGTAGCCCCCTCAGCAATAGCTTCTTCGATTGCGTCCATGCAGTTTTGAAAATGGTCTACGTCAACATCAAACCAGGCCTTTGTCTGCACTCTGCCCTGAAAGACTTTTTCAAGATATTGTCTGCCAAGCTCGTGGCCGTAGGTCCATCTGGAGGTCTGCGCATTTTTTTCGTAGATAAAAGCCACCTTGCTGACCTTGGTTCCTTTTGCCGCATCCTGAATGGTCCTGGTGATTCCCAGTCCCTTTGCCTTCTGCGCCGGCTGCATGGAAACAGCCAGTCCGCCTTCTTCTCCGCCCGCGGCAAACTCATCCCAGCTCTTGGCAATGTTTTCCTTAAAGTCTTTCGGCAAATGATCTTTGGAAGTCTCATAAGGATAAATATTGAGATAGATCAGCATGGCATCGCTTGTTCCAATCGGCTCATGTCCGCCTGCTTTTTCTTCATAAGCCATGGCAAAAAGGGCATAAAAAGACCGGAATTCCCTGCGTTCATCCTCGGTCCAGACATCTTCCGGTCCCTTGCCGACAGATGTCTGCAGACGCCGGTAGGAGCCGGGTTTAGTAAAGTCCAGATAATTGATCCTGCTCTTTCCGTAGAAATCCACAAACTCAAAATAGAGTCGGTTTTCGTCTGTGTCTGTCCGTCTGGGAATCAGGCGGATCACATAAGCCGGGATAGAAACGGCTCCCAGGTATTTCATCACGCTGACGCGCTTATTTCCTTCTAATATATAAAAGCGGTTGTAAAACTCATAGGCCCGGACCGGCTCGCGGATTCCTTCTTCAACCAGGCTGTCGCAGAGGGCAATCCATTTGCCGGAAAACTCGGTGCCGCCATCCAGCAGCGGCATGAAATTGTCTGCAAATGCCTTGGTCCTTCCTGCTGTTCTCGTGCCTGCGATGTGGCTCATGGGGATCTCCGTAAGGCCGAGTGCCTCTTCTCTTTCCACCTTCTGCATGGAAAGGATATCATCAAGCACGGGCAGGTAGGGATAACGGCCTTCCCCCAGCGCTCTCCGATAGGATTTCTGACCTCTTCTTACTGCTTCTTTATAATCTTCAACGCTCAAAAACGCGTCCTCCATTCTCTCGTCTGGTCTCTCATTTTTTTCTCGTTGGTATCATATATACAAATGCTTTTTCCGTCAAGCGTTTTGTAAAAAGATTTTTGAAAAAGACAAGGGGACAGAGAACCGTCCCCTGTCTCCCTCCTGTCTCATGTCCTCTTGCGCGTGGACTTTTTGTATGCTATGATGCACAAAAAGATCGGTTTTTTTCTTCAGAAAGGAGTTTTCGTATGAGTAATATAAGAGAATCTGCCCGTCATATGAAACTGGCTTCCCCTGTTCTGGCTGCCTCTTCTCCGGACCAGAGAAATCAGGCTCTGCAGCTGGCAGCGGACAGCCTGCTTGCACATAAAGAAGAGATTTTTGCTGCCAACCATGAAGATGTGGCTGCTGCCGAAGCAGACCATGTCTCCCCCGCTATCATCAAGCGTCTGAAATTTACAGATGAAAAGCTTGCGGACAGTCTGGCCGGTATCCGGCAGCTGATGGGGCTTGCGGATCCGCTGAACCGGACTCTTCTGGCCCGCGAGCTGGATGAGGGACTCGTTCTGCGCCGGGTGAGCTGTCCAATCGGTGTGATTGGTGTGATTTTTGAAGCCAGACCGGATGCTCTGATCCAGATTTCCTGTCTCTGCATCAAGAGCGGCAACTGCGCGATTCTGAAAGGCGGCAAAGAAACTGCCCGGACCAACAAGGTGCTCTTTGACCTGATTCTCGCTGCAGTTGTGGAGGCCGGGCTTCCTGCGGAAACCCTTCTGCAGGCGGAAACCCATGATGAGATCGATGAACTCCTTTCCTGCGATAAGGATATTGACCTGATCATCCCGCGCGGCTCCAATGCATTTGTGCAGTATATCATGAACCATACCAAGATTCCCGTAATGGGACACGCTGATGGTGTCTGCCATGTCTACGCCGACAAGGATGCAGATCTGGAAAAAGCCCTTCCTATTATCGTGGATGCCAAGACCCAGTACACCGCAGCCTGCAATGCGGCCGAGACCCTTCTGGTTGCCCGCCCTGCAGCCGGAGCGCTCCTGCCTGCTGCTGCAAAGGCCCTGACCGATGCAGGGGTTTCACTTTTCGGCACAGATGAGGTATGCGATCTGCTTTCTCAGTCTGGTATTTCCTGCACACCGATCAAAGAGGAAGACTTCCACACAGAATACCTTGGCATGTCCATGTCCATCAAGCTGGTGGATAATGTAAAAGAAGCAGTCGACCATATCAACCGTTTTGGCTCCCACCATACAGATGCGATCATCACAGAAAACGCCGAAACCGCAGAGTACTTTATGCAGATGGTGGATTCTGCAGGTGTATACCAGAACTGCTCCACCCGTTTCGCAGACGGATTCCGCTACGGCTTTGGCGCAGAAGTCGGCATCAGCACCAGCAAGCTCCACGCCCGGGGCCCGGTCGGTCTGGAAGGCCTGGTAACCTACAAGTACAAACTCACCGGCAGCGGACAGATTGTCGGTGACTACGCCTCCGGCAAAAAGAGCTTCCATCATAGGGATTTG
>CAMHFW010000191.1 GCA_946184675.1 uncultured Clostridia bacterium
AGAGCCTCTACCTCATCCAGAACCCTGGCAAACTTGTCCAAAGCTGCATCAATCGCCGCTTCCTGAGACAAGTCGACACCGGCATGTGCCAGCTCATCCAGCGGATCCTTGCTGCATCCCATGCTGAGGAATTCCAGATAACGCTTTACATTGCCTTCTGCCTTGCCGGCATATTCTGCCCGTATTCCCTCTGACAGGGTCACAGCTGCCGAATAAGATGTGGCATATTTATAAACGTAAAATGGTCTGTAAAAATGAGGAATCCGCGCCCACTCATAACGAATCTGGTCATCGATCACCATATCCGGTCCGAAATAGTCTTCTACCAGACGGCCGTATAAGTCGCACAAAGCCTGCGGTGTCAGTGCCTGGCCGAGTTCTGCCATCTCGTGAGCCTCTTTCTCAAACTCAGCAAACATGGTCTGGCGGAAGACCGTCCCTTTAAAATTCTCCAGATACTGATTGAGCAGGGCCAGACGGGCAGTCTTGTCTGTCTCAGTCTCGAGCAGGCGCTCGATCAGCAGATTTTCATTGACTGTGGAAGCTACCTCTGCCACAAAAATCGTATAATCCGCATACTGAGCAGGCTGATACCGGCGGGAATACCAGCTGTGCATGGAATGCCCCATTTCATGCACCAGAGTGGAAACACTGTCCAGAGATCCGGTATAATTCATCAGAATATAGGGGTCCGACAGATAGCATCCGCCGGAAAAGGCGCCGCCGCGTTTTCCCTTGTTTGGATAGACATCCACCCAGCCGTCTGCCAGGCCCTGACGGACCGTGCCGACATATTCTTCGCCCAGAGGCGCTGTCGCCTCCAGCAGCATCTGCTGCGCCTCCTCAAAGCTGTAACGTCGGCTGCCCGGTCCGGCCAGCGGTGCGTAAATATCGTAAAAATGCAGTTCCTCCACGCCCAGCAGTTTTCTGCGCAGGCGCACATAGCGGTACATATCCGGCATATGACGGCGCACGGATGCGATCAGATTTTCATAGACCTTGCCGGGAACCCGCTCGCGGGCTGCCGCCATCAATCTGGAAGAGGGATAGTGACGCAGGCTTGCGCTGACCGTCTCTCTCTTGACATTGGCACTGTATGCGTCCGCAAAGGTATTGATATGATCCTGAAAACCCTTGTAATAATTCTCAAAGGCGCTCTTTCTGAGCTCCCGGTCTCCCTGCATCTGAAGCAGAACAAAATTGGACCCGGTCAGCTCATGCTCCTGCCCTTCGCTGTCAACCGCAGGCGCAAACTGCATGTCTGCATTCTCCAGGCTGGAAGTAATCGTACCCGGCGCAGATAAAACTTCCCCGTAAGAAGCAATGATACGCTCCTCCGCAGTTGTCAGGGTATGGGGTCTCTGGTCCGCCAGTTCCTTAAGAAGAATGCGGTAATCCGCCAGTTCCGGGCTGGACGCAATTTCATCAAACGTTTCCTGGGGCAGAGCCAGAAGCTCCGGGTCTGCAAAACTCATGGCCGTCGAAATTGCAACAAAAAGGCTCATGGCCCTGGCATTCATGCTCTTGGCCTTCTCCTGCCGGGTATCCTCGCTGCTGCGCAGAGACGCATAGCAATAAATCTTGTCAATTCTGGTAAAAAGTTCTGTGATATCATCGTAAAACTTCTTAACATTCTCAGGCGTATGGAGCGTCCCCTTGTAAGCCGCCAGCCGGGCGGGCTCATCCTGCACAGAAGCCAGATCCGCCTCCCATGCCTCGTCACTCTCATACATTTTCCCCAGCTTCCACATGTAAGCCGGATCCATCTCTGTTCTTTCTTTTAATAATTCAGCCATGCTAAAACCTCTCTATTCTTAATTAACTCTATGTGCTATAATGTCTCCATGTCACCGCAGACCTCCGCGTCTGTGTACAATAACTTTACAGCACCGCAGACTTTGACAAAGGAGATAATATTTATGATTACTGAAGCTGAAATCGCCAGAATCAATGCGCTTTACCGCAAACAGCAATCAGAAGGCCTGACTCCTGAAGAAAAAGAAGAGCAGACCTTTCTTCGGAACAAGTTCCGTGCTTCTATCAGAGCTTCCCTGACCGGACAGCTGGAAAACACGGATGTCGAATACCCTGACGGCACGATCAAACCGCTTACTGTTGCCGGCCGCAAAAAGGAATCCTAAAAATCCATTTCCAGCAGGATCGGCGTATGATCCTGTCTGGGACCGGAGTCCATCATTTCCGAACGCAGGATGCTGGATTTGAGTCTGTCACTGACCAGAAAATAATCAATCCTCCATCCGCTGTTGTTGATTTTGCTGGAACGCACTCTCTGGGCCCACCAGGAATAAGCCCCGGCGATATCGCCGTGCACCTGGCGGAAGCTATCTACAAGTCCGATGGAGAGCAGGTTTGTAAAGCCTTCCCTCTCCTCATCGGTAAAGCCGGCCGACCGGTGATTGCTCTCCGGGTGCGCCAGGTCGATTTCCTGATGCGCCACATTGTAATCCCCGCAGGCAATGACAGGCTTGATCTGATCCAGGCCATGAATATACTCTGCATACTTACGATCCCAGACCTGCCGTTCCTCCAGTCTCCTTAATCCGTCACCCGCATTGGGCGTGTAGACCAGATTAAAGAAGAATTCCGGCAGCTCCAAGGTCACCATACGGCCCTCTCTGTCCATAGGTTCCGGTGCACCGATCCCGGGGTAATCCGCCTTGACACTGAGGTTCTTTTTATATAATGCCATGGTCCCGGCATAGCCTTTCCTGGCCGGCGGCCCGGAACTGATCCATGCGCAGTCGTAATCCGGAAAAAGCTCCTCTATAGCAGCAGACTGCTTGGCATTCATGCCTGCCTCCGGCAGTTTCGTCTCCTGCAGAGCAATGATATCAGCATCCTCCCCCGCAATCTTCTTCAGCACATCCCTCGTCAGCTCCGCCCTGGGGCTGGTCCCCGTCAGCGCCGCATTCAGCGAATCTATATTCCATGAAATAAACTTCATAAATGCTCCTTTCGCACTTTTATATGTTCTGCCCGTCCCCG
>CAMHFW010000192.1 GCA_946184675.1 uncultured Clostridia bacterium
TCGATGACGGAATACTCAGACAGTATTTTGAGTTTGACAAGCAGTACAATAAATATATCGATGGCAGCGCAGACGAGATGCTGCAGTCTGTGATGGACAACTGTCTGATGACAGACCGCAAGATTAAGACGGTTCCCATGTCCCTCCTGGTACAGCTGGGATCCATCGTTGATTTCAATATTCCCATGCTGGAGACAGTATTTGAGAAGATTGACCAGCCTTACAAGTATGAGGATTTCAGCGACAGACTGGATCGCGCCAGATTCTGGCTGGAGACCTGTTCTCCAGAGAATGCAAACAAACTTCGTCAGACCCGTGACTGGGATCTGTATGAGTCCCTGGATGAGAAGGAGAAGGAGGAAATCTCCCTTCTGCATACCTATCTGTCCGGAGAAGGCTATACACTGGATGATCTGAACACCGAGCTCTATGATATCCCGAAGAAGATTTTCGGCACGGATATCCCTGAGCTGAAGAAGATCCAGGGCAAGTTCTTTAAGAATGTCTACACCCTGCTTCTGGGCAAGGAAAAGGGACCTCGTCTCTATCTGTTCCTCTTCGCGATTGATAAGGAACGCTATCTGCATCTGCTGGATTTCTCCACACCCAAGACAGAGGAGGAGCTGCATCCGGTAGTGGAAGAGGAAGTTCCCGAGGAGCCTGAGATCGTTTACGGCGATCCCGATCCTGTAGAGCCTGTTAAGGAAGAGATCGATATTGATTTCTTTTCCAAGATGGATCTGCGTGTCTGCAAGGTGCTCAAGTGCCAGGAGATCCGCAAGTCGCACAGCTGCTATAAGATCACCCTCTTTGACGGATTGAAGGAGAGAGTGATTGTCTCCAGCATCAAGCAGTATTATCAGCCGGAAGATCTGATCGGCAAAAAGATCATTGTTGTAGCCAATCTGGCTCCGACACGTATCACCGGTGTTAAGAGTGAAGGCATGCTGCTGGCGGGTACCAATAATGCCTGCGGCTGCAGAGTGATATTTGTTGATGACGCGATTCCGGAAGGAACAGCGATCCGATAAAAAAGCAGAAAAAGCTCCCAATCTATGGTGATTGGGAGTTTTTTCTGCTATAAGAGTGTAATGCCTGCTGTATCTGCCGGTCTAGTGCTCAAAATGTCCGGCGACTTTTTTCAGGCAGTCAATGATGGGAATGTGCTGGGGACACATGCTTTCGCACTGGCCGCATTCGACACAGTCACTGGCCTTGCCAAAGCTTTCTGCCAGTTTTTCATAATTGGTAAAGTTGATGGTCCAGCCCTTCTCCTCCAGATTTTCTCTCATGTCTTCATTGTAGAGCGAGAAGTATCTGGGGATGGGAATCTGGGAAGGACAGCCCTCTGTGCAGTAGGAACAGGCGGTGCAGGGAACTGCAATCTGATTGTTGATAATGTCAGCTGCCTGCAGGGCCATGGCTGTCTCCTCGCTGGTCAGGGGCTTGAAGTCTTCCATAAAGCTCAGGTTGTCCTCCATCTGCTCTATGCTGGACATGCCGGAGAGTACCATCATAACGCCCGGCAGGGAAGCGGCGAAGCGGATGGCCCAGGAGGCAATGGACAGATCCGGTTCATGGGACCGGAACATGTTTTCCGCTGCAGGCGGGAGCTGAGCCAGGGTACCGCCTTTGACCGGTTCCATAACAATAACGGGCTTGCCGTGTCTGACTGCAGTTTCGTATACCTTGCGGGACTGGATCCACTCACTTTCCCAGTCCAGATAGTTGATCTGCAGCTGGACAAATTCCATTTCCGGGTGTCTGGTCAGAATCTGATCCAAAAGCTCCGGAGAGTCATGGAAAGAGAAGCCGGCATGTTTTACCAGCCCCTTGGCTTTTTTATCCAGGAGCCAGTTAAAGCAGTCCAGGTCCTCATACTGGGGCAGGCTGGAGGACTCAATGCCGTGAAGCAGATAGTAGTCAAAATAGCCAGCGCCGGTCTGCTCAAGCTGCTCATTGAAAATCTTGTCTCTGTCTTCCAGGGTACGGAAAAATCCGTTGTGAAGCTTGGTGGCAAGGGTAAAGCTGTCTCTGGGGTAGCGGTCAACCAGGGCTTCCTTAGCGACACGCTGGCTGGCAAAGCCATTGTACATAATGGCAGTGTCAAAATAGGTAAAGCCCTTTGCCATGAAGAGGTCCACCATCTTTTTGACCTGCTCGATATCTACAGATGCATCATTTTTGGGGTCCAGCAGGGGCATTCTCATCAGACCGAAGCCAAGTTTTTTCATTATGCTCATCCTTTCTCGCATATGTGGGATTTAAGGAAACTGCCAGGTCCGAACAGTCGCCGGATCTGGCAGTTTATTCATGTACTTATGGGAGGAGACACAGAACCGTCCCCTGTCTCCTTTTTATTTCATCAGCTCGTCTGCAAGAGCAGCCAGCTGTGCTTCGCTGGCCTCATCCAGAGAAGACTTGATGGTTACGGTTGTGTCTGTGAAGGTCAGGTCTTTGCAGCCGTCGAACATGGCGCGCATGGTCTTGGCAGCTACAGGAGCCCAGGTACCGTTCTCGATGAGACCGATGGTTCTCTTGGTATAGCCGCGCTCTACCAGGGAGTTGATCAGCTCCTTCATGTAAGGGAAGATGTCGTTCATATAGGTTGTGGTAGCCAGTACCATCTTGCCGTAGCGGAAGGAATCCTCTACGCACTCCCACATATCGCTGCGGGCCAGATCGTTGACAACAACCTTTTCGCAGCCCTTGTCGCGGAGCATCTGTGCCAGCTTTTCAACAGCGGCCTTGGTGTTGCCGTAAACGGAGGTGTAGTTGATAACGATGCCTTCAGACTCTACGCCGTAGGAGGACCAGATATCATAGAGGTTCAGATAGTAGCCCAGATTCTCGGTCAGAACAGGGCCGTGCAGGGAGCAGATGATCTGGATATCCAGAGTCGCTGCCTTCTTGAGAACCTTCTGTACCTGCATGCCGTATTTGCCGACGATACCGAAATAGTAGCGGCGTGC
>CAMHFW010000193.1 GCA_946184675.1 uncultured Clostridia bacterium
AAATCCTCTGTGGAGACATTGCGGAAATAAGTGAGCGTCAGCACTCTCTGGGCCAGTTCCGCAGGTGTCATCTCCCCGCCTCCCGCAAGAGTGCTCATGGTCTGATGATAGAGAAGGCTGTAAGGCAGCCGGTCCAGAACAGGCGGCTCTACCCAGTGCTCTTCCAGATAGACCTGTACCAGTGAGATGCCCTGGAGCAGTTTCCAGGGAATAAACTCCGGCAGCATAGCCCTGGGCTCGGGATGCTCTTCCCGCATCACAAACCACATTTCAGGCGGCTGTCCCCGCCTGCCGGTTCGGCCCATCCTCTGCAAAAAGGAGGATACCGTAAAAGGCGCATCCAGCTGAAAAGCTCTTTCCAGCCGGCCGATATCGATTCCCAGTTCCAGTGTCGATGTCGTGACAGTGGTCTGACACTGTTCCTCATCCTTCATGATGGCCTCTGCCGTCTCGCGCAGGGCAACCGACAGATTTCCATGATGGATCAGAAAACGGTCTGCCTCATGATTGGCTTCGCAGTAATGGCGCAAGGTGGTCGTCACCGCCTCCGCCTCCTCGCGGGAATTGCAAAAGACCAGGCATTTCCTACCCAGAGTATTGGCAAAGATATATCCGATACCGGGGTCTGCTGCCGGGGGCGGCGCATCCTCCTCCACCGGCATCTGCGGCAGAGGGATTTCCCCGTCTTCTGTAACCTCATAAAACTCTATTCTTCCGGAATCTGTCCCTTCATCCCCCAGAGTAAATGCCTCTGTTCCGGCAAACTGCCCGTCCTGGTCAGGCATAAAGATTGCATTAGCCTTCCTGGATAATGTAATTGTCTCGGGCGGCTGCTCCTGACTTTCCGGCGGATCAAAATTCTGCTGGTCTTCTGCCTGAGGACCTGAGATATAAAAATGCTCCATGGAAAGGCGCCAGGTCTGTCCTTTGCTGTCAATCCGCGGAATCACGGTCGCTCTCCCGGTACCCGCACCCAGAAATCTTCCTGTCTCCTCCAGATCACCTATCGTTGCGGAAAGGCCGACCCTGCGGGGATTGGCCCCTGACATCCGGGACAGGCGCTCCAGCAGACACAAGGTCTGTCCGCCGCGGTCTCCCCGCATCAGGGAATGTACTTCATCAATCACCACAAATCGCAGGTCCGAAAAAAGGGTCGTTATAGCACTATGTTTATGCAGAAGCATAGCCTCCAGAGACTCCGGCGTAATCTGCAGGATACCGGAAGGATGCTTCAGCAGTTTATTCTTATGTGACTGGGATACATCCCCGTGCCAATGCCAGACCGGGATCTGCGCCTCCTCGCACAGATCATTCAGCCGCTGGAACTGGTCATTGATCAGGGCCTTGAGCGGCCCGATGTAGAGTACTCCGACAGAAGCAGGCGGATCCTCGGAAAGCAATGTCAGGATCGGGAAAAACGCTGCTTCCGTCTTGCCTGAGGCAGTCGACGCACTGAGGAGAAGGTTGTCTTCTGTCTCAAAAATCGCTTCTCCGGCGGCTACCTGGACTGCGCGCAGACTGTCCCAGCCATTCCGGTAAATGAAATCCTGAATAAAAGGCGCATAGCGTTCAAAAACATCCATGGCTTCCACCCTTTCTTTCAAATACATCCACTATAAAATGGAGTTACAATGTAAACTCTGCAAATCCCTTTTCATCTCTTCCCACCGCCTCTGCGGAAAGCCTGGCGGCCTTTTCCTGCAGGGGATCAACGGCAAACTTGAACTCCTCAGATCCCAGAAGCTCTGCTACCTGCATATCCGGATTCTGGTACAAGATATCCAGAACCTCGATGAAATCACGAATTACCTCTCGCGGGGTGATATGCTTATCCGCCCCGATCCTGCTGTACTCAATCTGGATGAAGACAGACAATTCCTTATCATCCAGCCTTCTCTCATATCCGTACATCTCCCCGTGGATCTCCGAAAGCTTGCCGCACAAAACCAGCATCTCCTCTGCCGTCAGAGGCTCCAGCCGGATGACCGGAGCCAGAAGATCTCTGGCTCCCTCCCGGGAAAAACGTCCCTCCTGCAGGCGGGACCGGAGGGCCTCATAGCTGTAGACGCCGCGCCTGGTATCCTCGATACACTGGGGCGTGCCGCACATGATAAAGCCCAGATACTGGGCCTTTCCCTGCAGGGTATCATTGTACATGGTCAGAATCTTTTCATAATTGTACTGACGGGTGATGCTGTTGGGAATCTTATATATATTGACCAGCTCATCGATCATAATCATCATGCCGCTGTAGCCTGCCTGCTTCAGAAACCAGGCAAAAAGCTTCATATACTCGTACCAGTCATCATCGGTGATGATAATATTCACCCCGAGCTCATTTCTGGCCTCGGTCTTGGTCGCGTACTCTCCGCGGAACCACTTGATCACGCCGGCCTTCATATCATCCCGTCCCTCCGCGTAGGAGCGGTAGTACATGGTCAGGAGTCTGGCAAAATCAAATCCGTGCACCAGCTCATTCATAGAAGAGATAACCGCATAGATTTTCCTCTCCACAGCCTCCTGAAAGCCCGGATCCGAGGGTGACATCCCCTCGGCCGCCACCTGGGTCTGGATTCCCTGGATCCACCGGTCCAGGATCAGAGTCAGGGCACCGCCCTCCGGGCGGGTCTTAGTCGACATATTGCGGATCAGTTCCTTATATGTGGCCAGGCCCTGTCCCCTGGTCCCCTGAAGCCGCCTCTCGGGAGAAAGGTCAGCATCTACTACCACAAACCCGCGGTCCATCACATAATTGCGGATGGTCTGCAGGAGAAAGCTCTTGCCGCTGCCGTATTTGCCGACGATGAAACGGAAAGATGCACCGCCCTCGGCAATCAGATCTACATCATGCAATAGAGCCTTGATCTCATTGGTCCTGCCCACCGTGATGTAAGGCAGACCGATACGGGGAACCACGCCGCCCTTGAGCGACTGGATCACACTGCC
>CAMHFW010000194.1 GCA_946184675.1 uncultured Clostridia bacterium
GAAAACTGCAAAAATGTATATAAAATCGGCATAATCTCCGAGAAATTATACACTTCCTACGTATCATAGCATGAAAAAGGGCTTATTATTTCCTCTTATTTGCTCCAGGCATAGCCCGGCATATATTCCTGTCCCTGTTTTCCGCTATCGTCTACATAGATCCGGGATGTATCGAGTATGTATCCGGACTCTCCCTTTTTCAGAATCTCCTCTGCCCCCGCATCGCGTATGGTCCCGCGGAGGAGGCTGAGCAGAGTGTAAATGTACTGCTTGTTTTTCTCATACATCCAGGCGTTGTCGTCCCAGAGCAGTTCGCACAGCTGGTCTGCCGTAATCTCTTTTCCATTTTGATGGATCAGGGCCGCAAAAAGTTCTTTTTCTTTTTTTCGTTTGAAGCTAATGGACTGACCTTGCCGGTCCAGAACGGTAAATTCCCCGTAGGGCCGCACGGTCAGCAGCCAGTCTGCTTTTGGTTCTTCTTGTTTTTGATCCGGTGCTGTCCGGTCATTTTCCCCTGCGGCTGCTTTTGTCTGGTCCTGCCTGCTCTTTACATGCTCAATCTCCTCCTGGACTTTGTCGGGGCGGACGGGTTTGAGCAGGTAACCGCTGGCATGAACCGTGAAGGCTTCCAGGGCGTACTCCTTATATCCCGTGCAAAATACGATAGGCAGCCCCGGCTGACTCCGGTGCAGACGCCGGGCCAGTTCCAGTCCGTCCACCACAGGCATCCGCACATCCAGGAAGGCGATGTCCGCTTTGTGTGTCTGCGCCCATTCGTCCGCGTCGATGGCATCGTCGAAGGCATACACCTGGCTGATGTCCGGTGATTTTTCTACCGCTCTTTTTAAATCTTCCAATAATAAAGCCTCATCATCTACGCACAGTGCTATCATATTCCGTCATTCTCCTTGCTATCTGTCGCTGATGTCTTTGTTGTTTCAGGCTCTTACTGCAGGCCCTGCATCAGTCTGCTTGTCATTCCCGTTTTTATATAAATAGATGGTACACCGGGTTCCTTTGCCGGGTTCACTCTCAATCTGCAGCCTGCCGCCGCAGATCAGTTCCAGTCGTGACCGCACATTTGCGATGCCGATATGTTTATGGCCGTCGTCCGCCTTTTTTGCTCCGGGATCAAATCCTGCCCCGTCGTCCTCGATGATAACCTCATAAGCCTCCGCCGTCTCCCTGGAGGAAATCTTTAAGGTCCCGGCATTGTGCCTTTTCTGGCCGATTCCGTGGCGGACGGCATTTTCCGCCAGGGGCTGGACCGACAAGCTGGGAATCATGAAGTCATCCGCACCGATGTCGTATTCTACTTTCAGATTGGGAAAACGCACCTGTTCGATCTGCAGATATTGCCTGACATAGTCCAGTTCCTTGCGGAAGGGAACGGTCTGCTGGTAGGCCATATCGGAATAATTGCTGTGCAGATATTCGGAAAACTGCTGGACCAGGTCGGCCGCCCGTTCCGGGTCAATCATGCACAGACTCTTGATCGAGCCCAGGGTGTTATAGAGGAAATGCGGGTTGATCTGCAAAAGCATGTTGTCAAGCCGGTTCTGAATCAGCTCGGCCACCCTTTCCCGCAGAAGGTTCTGCTGGTGGAGGATCATACGGCTTCTTTCGACATAGGCGTTGCAGAATATGGCCAGCAGTGAAAGATAGCGGAAAAAGCTCAGCAGGGAGGGGATCCAGATGCCTTCATAGCTGGTCCAGGTGACATAGTAGACCATAAAGCCCGGCAGTCCGGCGATCAGATAGCTGATCAGGCTGACGCGAATCGCCCTGCCGATGACATATTTTCCGACGAAAAAGACGATGATCAGACTCCACAGGACATTTAATAATGGGGAAAGCAAGGGCTGACCTGGCACAATCTGCAAAGATATTCCCGTATGTCTGGCGATCCTGTCCAGAAGCGGGGTCAGCAAAAGCACCGCCACACTGGCAGAGGCAGCAACTCTGTTGCAGTTCAGATAAAAATGTTTTGTCTGACCGGAAGACCTGAGATAGTTGCCGGTAAAGCATGCGAAACGATACATGACGGCAACATTGAGCAAAAAGACGGTTATAGTTAAGAAACCGACATGATTTTGCCGCCCCCGCATCTGCAAAAGTGCCTGACAGACGCCGATGGCGCAAATGGCGAACTGGAGGAAGAGAAGCCAGATATAGTCTTTGCTTCGCTTGACATTGTCTTCATATCTTCCTTTGTTGTACCAGTTGAGCAGTACCGCCACCAGGGACATGGTAATCAGATAGATGACCGCATCGATCTCGTAAACAGATGCTCCGAAAGAGCTGCTTTTGAGCAGTCCGAGAAAAGAAAGGGCTGTAAACACGTACATCCCTGTCGTGATATAATTGAGCGGATCTCTGCGGGTCTTTGTATATGCGGTCGTTCCCATGATATCATTCCCCTGTTGGCAAAACCGTAAAGTAAGTAAAAAAAAAGTCTTCTTTATTATAGCGCTTCGCAGGCAAGGATGCAAATCTTGTGTTTGGCGGGCCTTTGGCCCCGTCCCCGCAGGGATTCGTTACCTCATCTTCCTCTTTAAACAAGTCTTTGTGGTGGCACTTAACTGCTACTCGCCCGTCCCCGCAAGGACTTACTACCTCATCTTCCTCTTTGACAAGTCCTTGTGGTGGCACTCAACTGCCTCTCGCTCGTCCCCGCAGGGACTTACTACCTCATCTACCTCTTTAACAAGTCCTTGTGGTGGCACTCAACTGCCTTTTCCCCTGCCCCGCAGGCAATCACTACCACCACATTTTCTCCTGACAAGCTTGCATGTGGTAGCTATCTCCCATTTGCAGACTCCTGCAGGCAGGCACTACCACCATATTTTCTCCCGCCAATCCTGCATGTGGTAACTCCGGAATCCTGCCGTTTTTAGTCTGCGCCAACCCCCGCATTACAGCCC
>CAMHFW010000195.1 GCA_946184675.1 uncultured Clostridia bacterium
GTTGTTTTTTAGCTTTCCATAGCTTATAATAATGAAGATATTAAGAAAGACATAAATAAGGAGGGAAGGCCTTATATAGGCCTGATGCTATGAGTCATACACATTATCTTGGGATTGATGTCGGGTCGACCACAGTAAAAGTTGCCATTCTCGATGAAGACAGAAAGATCCTTTTTTCTGAATATGAAAGACATTTTGCAAACATACAGGAAACACTGCTGGCCCTGATCAGTCATGCGCAGGATGCACTCGGTTCTCTGCAAGTGCATCCCATGATCACAGGTTCGGGCGGCATGTCCATTTCCAAATATATCGGGGTACCTTTCGTACAGGAAGTGTACTCTGTTGCTACTGCGCTCAAATCACTTGCTCCCCAGACTGATGTCGCCATCGAGCTGGGCGGTGAGGATGCCAAGATCATCTACTTTGAGAATGGCAATGTAGAGGAGCGTATGAACGGAATCTGCGCAGGCGGTACCGGTGCCTTCATTGACCAGATGGCCAGTCTGCTTGAGACAGATGCCAAGGGACTGAATGATTACGCGAAGAATTATAAATCCCTTTATCAGATTGCTGCCCGCTGCGGTGTATTTGCCAAGACAGATATCCAGCCTCTTATCAACGAAGGCGCAGCCAAGGAAGACCTGGCCGCGTCCATTTTCCAGTCTGTTGTCAATCAGACCATCAGCGGCCTTGCCTGCGGAAAACCCATCCGCGGACATGTCGCTTTTCTGGGCGGACCGCTTCATTTTCTTCCGGAACTGCGCAATGCTTTCATCCGGACTCTGAAGCTGACAGGTGATGCTATCATTGCGCCGGAGAATTCCCATCTCTTTGCCGCGATCGGCGCTGCAATGAACTATAAGGAAGAAGTTGTCACGACAACGGATGACATGATTGCTCTTCTCTCCTCCGATATGCATATGGCACCGGAGACAACACGTATGGAGCCTCTTTTTAACAGTGATGCAGAGTATGAAGCCTTCAAGAGAGGCCATGCCGTTCACTGTGTTACGCAGGGTTCTCTGGCAGATTACAGTGGGAAATGCTTCCTGGGTATCGATGCCGGCTCTACTACAACCAAACTGGCTATTGTCGGTGAAGACGGTACTCTTCTGTATTCCTTCTACAGCAACAATAACGGAAGTCCGATCAAAACGACCCAGCGTGCTATCGCTGAAATCAAAGAAATCCTGCCTCCTCAGGCGCAGATTGTCAGATCCTGCTCTACCGGATACGGAGAAGCTCTGCTTAAGTCTGCCCTGATGCTGGATGAAGGCGAAGTAGAGACGATTGCCCACTACTATGCCGCTTCCTTCTTCGAACCTGACGTAGACTGTATTCTGGACATAGGCGGCCAGGATATGAAGTGCATCAAGATCCGCAATCATACGGTTGATAATGTAACCCTCAACGAAGCCTGTTCCTCCGGATGCGGTTCCTTTATTGAGACCTTTGCCAATTCTCTCAATTATTCTGTAGAAGATTTTGCCAAGGCTGCTGTCAAGTCCCGAAATCCTGTAGACCTGGGTACCCGGTGTACAGTATTTATGAATTCCAATGTAAAACAGGCCCAGAAGGAAGGCGCTGATGTCAGCGATATTTCAGCAGGTCTGGCTTATTCTGTTATCAAAAATGCTTTATATAAGGTTATCAAGCTGACCGATCCCAAAGAACTGGGAGAAAAGGTCGTCGTGCAGGGCGGTACTTTCTACAACGATGCTGTTCTGCGCAGCTTTGAAAAGATCTCCGGCTGCAGGGCTGTCCGTCCCAATATTGCCGGCATCATGGGCGCATTCGGCGCTGCCCTGATTGCCAGAGACCGCTACAGCGGCCAGGAGACCACCATGCTGCCTCTGCAGGAGATCATTGACCTCGAATATACGACCAGCATGACCCGCTGCGGCGGATGCACCAACAACTGCCGTCTGACAGTTAATAAATTCCCGGGCGGCCGCCGCTTTATCTCCGGCAACCGCTGTGAGGTAGGACTGGGACGCGCAAAGGCTAAGAGTGACGTTCCCAATCTCTTTGCCTATAAATACAAGAGAATATTCGGATACAAGTCACTTCCTGCGGAAAATGCTCCCAGAGGTCTCGTCGGCATACCCAGAGTTCTCAATATGTATGAGAACTACCCCTTCTGGCATACATTTTTCACAGATCTGGGCTTCTCTGTCGTTCTCTCTCCGGAGTCCACGCATGAGATCTACAATCTGGGGATTGAATCCATTCCCAGCGAATCTGTCTGCTATCCGGCCAAGCTGGTGCACGGACACATCATGTGGCTGATCAACCATGATGTCAAGTTCATCTTCTACCCTTGTATTCCTTACGAGCGAATTGAGACAAAGGATGCGACCAACAATTACAACTGCCCGATCGTTACCTCCTATGCAGAAAATATCCGAAACAACGTAGAGGAACTTGCAGATCCTTCTATCCTCTTTATGAATCCCTTCATGACCTTTGAGAGTGAAAAGCATCTGCAGAAGCGTCTTGGCGAAGAAATCGGCAAACAGTTCGGCATCGATCCCCGCGAGATTCGCATGGCCGTATCCAAGGCCTGGAAAGAGCTGGACCGCGCCCATAAGGATATGCAGAAAAAAGGCGAAGAGACCCTCCGCTATCTGCGTGAAAATCATAAAAAAGGTATTGTACTGGCAGGAAGACCCTACCATATCGATAAAGAAATCAACCACGGTATTCCCGAACTGATTACTTCCTATGGTTTTGCTGTACTGACAGAGGATTCTATCTCGCATCTGGCCAAGCCTGAGCGTCCTCTGATCGTCTCTGACCAGTGGATGTATCATTCCAGGCTCTACTGTGCCGCTGAATATGTCAAGCAGACAGATGATCTGGAGCTGATCCAGCTCAATTCCTTTGGCTGCGGACTGGATGCTGTAAC
>CAMHFW010000196.1 GCA_946184675.1 uncultured Clostridia bacterium
TGGTGGCATGGGCACGACTATGCTTTATGTAGTAGGTGCAGCACTTGTTCTTGGTGCAGGCGTTCTGCTGATCACTCGCAGAAGAATGACATCCAAATAAGATAGCTTTAATGCTTTTCATTACCTTTAGCTGATTGCAGGCTTTTTAGCCTGCAGTCGGCAGCCTTTAGCCGCAAGGCTGAGACAGTCATTCTTTGATGGCTGCCTCGGCCTCGGCTTTTGCAAGATAGATTTGTGCGGTTGAATTTGAATCGAACGCAGAGATGGATCTTTCAAAGAAACAGGTTGTTTAAATATGAAATGGATAAAAAAACATCTGATAACATTGCTCCTGATACTGATTGGTCTGATTGGTGTCGGCATGCTGATCTACCCCTCTTTTTCTAATTGGTGGAATACTATGAACCAGAGCCGTGTGGTTGCCACATATGCAGAGGCAGTGGGAAATCTAGACAGAGAGGAATTTGACAGAATTATCAAAGAAGCATCGGAATATAATTCCCGATTGTCCGAAAGCGGCATGCTTTATAGGATGAATGAAGAACAGCAGCAGGAGTACGATTCTCTGCTCAATATAGATGGCAATGGTGTTATGGGTTATATCGACATTCCCAAGATTCACATCACCCTGCCAATCTACCATGGTACAGCTGATACTGTCCTTCAGGTCGCGATTGGCCATCTGACGGGTACGTCTCTCCCGGTTGGCGGTGAGGGAACCCACTGTGTGGTTTCCGGACACAGAGGCCTGCCTTCGGCCAGACTATTTACAGATTTGGACAAGATGGTGGAGGGAGATACCTGGACCATCAATGTTCTGGATCGTACCTTGACTTATGAGGTCGACCAGATTCGCGTGGTGGAGCCGTCCAATCTGGCAGACCTGCAGATTGAGCCGGGAAAGGATTACTGTACTCTGGTTACCTGTACTCCTTACGGTATTAATACCCACCGGCTTCTGGTGCGGGGACACCGCATTGCCAATGCCCAGGGTGATGCCAATGTGGTAGCGGATGCTCTGCAGATTGAGACCACATATGTAGCGGTCTTCGTGGCGGTTCCCATTCTGATCCTGCTCTTTATTGCGGCAATGATCATGACCGGCAGGCATTCCAGCAGGAAAAGGGCAGCCAGATCAAAAGGAAACGAGAACTAATCAAGGATTTTTATAGATGAGGATGATGGACATGAAGAAGAGAAATGCTTATCATTGGCTGCGGACGACAGCAGTATTGCTGCTGGCGCTGATTCTGACACTGTCAGGGGCCGGCACGGCCCGGGCGGAGGAGTCTCTGGCGGAAAAATACACCCATACAGACTGCTCCATTACGCTCACCATGCAGTATGACGAGAGCGGTAAGAAGAAGGATATGGTCGGCGGCGAGCTTTCCCTCTATACCGTTGCAACAGTAAAGAGTGAACATGGATACTATTGGGACATCACTGAAGGTAAGTTCGCAGATGTGAAAGGGGTCTCCGACATTCCGTCCATGACGACCACTCAGCTGAATAAAAACAATTCCAGCCTGGCCAAGGCCATGGAAGGGAAGGCTGCCAAGGTAAAGGCAGATCAGATTGTTAAGATTGAAAATGGTAAGGCAGCTTTTACAGACCTGAAATGCGGACTCTACCTGATCGTGCAGAACAAACCCTCCGAGGGGAAACTCGTAGTAAGCTCTTTCCTCATTTCCATTCCGGATGAGGATGGGCAGATCTATATTACTGGTAATCCCAAGCCCGGTATTGAAAAGCCCAAGGAAAATGTCCCGGAGACAACACCTCCCAAGACACCGCCCAAAAGCAAACTGCCCCAGACAGGTCAGCTCTGGTGGCCCGTACCGGTACTGGGCTGCGCAGGGATCCTGCTCATTGCAGCCGGTATCTACGGAAAGAGAAGGCAGAAAAGGTCTGCAAACGGACAGTAAAAACAATATCTCATAAGACTCAGAGGCGCCGCCCTCGTCAGGAAGACCTGGCGGGACGGCGTCTTCAGCGTACAGATACACAAAGCGGAGGTAAAAGGTATGTTATGGGAAGAATTTGATAAAGAAGAATATAAGCGGCTTTTCAGAGAGGAATATGTAGAAGAAGGTATTCAGATTGGAATAGAGAAAGGAAGAGAGAAGGGACTAGAGAAGGGAATGGCGAAAGGCCAGATAAAAGGCCGCAAATTGCTTCTCTTGCAGATGATTTCCGCCAAGCTGAAAAAGGGAAAGGCTGCTGAGCAGATTGCAGAGGATCTGGATATGCAGATTGATGAAGTGGAAGATTTGATTGAATTAATCCAGAAACATTCAGAGTTAAGCTTGGAAGAGCTGTGTATGTTAGAGGAGAATAAAGCAGTCTGACATCAGAACCGAGGGGGATATCCTTTGAAAAAGAAAGCTAGAAAAAAGAAATCGCGTTTCAGCACCTTTCTGATCGTGCTGGGGGTGCTGCTGATCATTGGGGCGGCAGCGCTTGTAGTTTATAATAAAATCGAGAGTATACGTGCAGGCGATGAGAGTGCGGCGATTCTGGAGAAGATGGAAGAGGCCATGCAGAATGTACCCTTAGAGCCCGAGCAGCTGCGGCCGGAGTACACAGACGATGACAAGACGGATCCGACTATGCCGACAGTGGAAATCGATGGTTATGAGTACATCGGCAGGATCACGATTCCCTGTATCAGTATCGATCTGCCGGTTATGGCTGAGTGGGATGATGCCCGGCTCTGGATCAATCCCTGCCGGTACACGGGGAGTTACAAAACGGATGATATGGTAATCTGCGCCCACAACCTGGATTCTCATTTTGGAGGCCTGCTCAGTATTGGCATCGGGGAAAAAGTGACTTTCACCGCTGTAGATGGTACGGTGTACAATTATATCATCAGCAACCGGGAGACGGTGCAGCCGACTTCC
>CAMHFW010000197.1 GCA_946184675.1 uncultured Clostridia bacterium
CTTCCGCATTCAGCATAGCCCTCTTGATCTTGTTATAGCGGTTAAATCCGCAGTAGATGCAGTAATTCTCGCAGTAATTGGCAATATAGATCGGTGTAAAAAGAAGAATGGAATTGCCAAAGTGTGCTCTGGTCTCACGCTGGGCAGCCTGCGCGATTTCCTCTAAAAGGGGAAGAGCGGCAGGAGAGAGCAGAGCGGCAAAGTCCTCCGGTGTACGGTTGCGGCGATTGATGGCTCTGCGCACATCCGCCTCTGTATATTTGTCATAGTCAAAAGCCTCGCGGGCCGCGATGACCTGGTCCATGATGGAATGGTCAATCTGCTCCATGCCTTCCATATATTCCATATGGTTGACACGGGCCTTTTTCTGGTTGTCCAGAATTTCCTTGGTCAGAATACTGGTATTTAAATGTTTGTCTTCCATAGCTGCCTCCTTATTATCTGAGATATCCGGTCAGCGGGGAAGAAGCCTCGCCGCCTTTTGCTCTAACCATACCCATACCGGACAGATAAGCGGTACGGCCGGCCTCTATGGCCTGACGGAAGGCACCGGCCATGGCAGGAACATCACCTGCAGTCGCAATCGCTGTGTTGGCCATGATAGCGGCAGCACCCATTTCCATCGCCTCGCAGGCCTGGGAAGGACGGCCGATTCCGGCGTCAACGATGATGGGAAGGTCGATCTCATCAATCAGAATCTGGATGAAATCCTTGGTAGCAAGACCGCGGTTGGACCCGATCGGGGAAGCCAGGGGCATGATGGAAGCAGCGCCGGCATTGACCATATCGCGGGCAGCATTGAGATCCGGGTACATGTAGGGCATAACAATAAAGCCTTCTTTGGCCAGAATCTCCGTAGCCTTTACGGTCTCATAGTTATCCGGCAGCAGGTACTTGCTGTCATGCATGATCTCGATTTTGACGAAATCACTGCCGCAGACCTCTCTGGACAGGCGGGCGATACGAACCGCCTCCTCGGCATTTCTGGCGCCGGAGGTATTGGGCAGAAGAGTCACGTTTTCCGGAATATAATCCATGATGTTGGCGTAGTCGCCGCCGGCCGCTCTGCGCAGGGCCAGTGTGATAATCTCAGCGCCGGCATTCTCCACGGCTGCCTTGATCAGTTCCAGGGAATATTTACCGGAACCAAGGATAAAACGGGATGTAAACTCGTGTCCGCCGATTACCAGCGTATCTTTCTGATTGCTCATATTGATTTCTCCTTTAACATACAGGTTTTTCTAAAATAATCGATGTGATCGCGTTGGCTTCATGAGCAGCGGCAATCGCCACTCTGGGCGCCATCAGACCGTAGTTTTCGCGAATTTCCGACACCTGATCCCCACATAGAATAAAATGTGAGGTGATTTTCTGCGTTTTTATGGAATTGCTGTCTCCAAAACCGGCCATGCCGGAAGCAGAGACAATATATTTTTCCGGATAATGCTCCAGACAGTAATTGACCAGCATGGCCTTGGCCTCCGGTACGTCAAAGGCCTCGCAGATGATGGTCTCCTCATCAAAAAGGGTCCCGGCATTTCCCTCCGTGATCTTCAGGCAGTCGCAGCGAAGATCGATGTAGGGATCGATCTCCAGCAGCTGCTCAGCCAGGGCCTGGGTCTTGTACATGCCCAGATGCCGTACGGCATACTGCTGCCGGTTGAGGTTGGAGGGATCTACCCGGTCAAAATCGATCAGGTGCAGGTGGCCGACCCCGATCCGGGTCAGGAAAAAAGCTACATTGGATCCCAGACCGCCCAGACCGCAGATGGCCACATGGGCGGATTCCAGCTTTTGCTGCACTTCCTCGCCATGCCGGGCGACGCGAACACCGCGCAGCTCTTCTTTACTCAGCATCTGTAATCAGCCCCCTCCCATAAAGGTCACGACCTCAAGTTCATCGCCGTCACTCAGCACCGTTTCCCCATACAGCTTTTTCGGCACGATATTCCGGTTGAGCTCCACAGCGATTAGGTCCGGACGATAGCCGCGCTCCTCCAGATATGCAGTCAGGACTGTTCCGTCAGCCAGCTGGCATTTCTCTCCGTTGATGGTCAGAATCATGATTTCACCCCCTGAAAAAGACAAAAAGAGCCCTACGAAAAGTCTGTACCCATGGTGGTGCACCCCTTCGCAAGCTCTTTGCTCACTCTAAACAACTATGAAATTAGCAAATAAAAAAGCGGGATCCCGCAGGGCATCTCGCTCAAACAATCTGAACTATAGTCCCTACGCCGGCATTACCCGAATCAGGTTATAAGGGTCGAAGCATCTGCTTCCTCTCAGCCTTTCACAGCTCCCCGCTTTTCACTAAAGCCATTTTAACAGCAGACTATGGCTTTGTCAATTTACATTTTCATTTCCGTTGTCAAGGTGCATTGCGATTTCCTCTTGTAATGTGGTATATCTAAAGGAGAGCCCCCCTACAGGCGCGCGGAGCAATTACTGATAAAATGATACTCAGGAAGAGAAAGCTGCAGATCGGGAAAGGAAAAGGACCAGATGGCATACAGTGAACTGATTAAGAATTTTGAGAAGATCCGGGATTATATCCGGGAATTCTATGTTTACGGATTCCGTTCGCGGGAAGAGTATGCCTCTTTGGGCAGCACCCGCAGCTATGACGATGAGCGCAGGAGGGTGGAAAGCTGGCTGGAGGATTACATTGCCTTCCGCCAGACCAGCCAGGGCAAAAATGTCTTTATCTCCGTAGACAGCAGGACCATCGAGCACAATCCTTTCTACAGAGCCTTCAAGACCAAAAGTTTTACAGACAAGGACATCCTTCTGCATTTTACTTTGCTGGATTATCTGATGGTGAACGGAAGTTCAACGATCGCAGAGATTCAGGACGGACTTTATGAGTCATATCCGCAAATCTTTGC
>CAMHFW010000198.1 GCA_946184675.1 uncultured Clostridia bacterium
ATTCAGTCATTTGATATTTCCGGTATCCGCGATCACTGGGACGAGATCAGAAAGAATCTTGCCGTTGACAATCCGGATTATGAATTAAGCAGAGACGAGATCATAGAGCGCGGCCTGACAGGTGAGCGTATTTACAAACGTAAGGTGCAGGCGGCTCACATTGAGCTGATTCTGGATCCGGCATCAGACCGCGGGCCGGATGCCATCCGGGTTCTGGCGGACAGTATCCATGTCGGATATATCTCCCGCAATAATACAGAACAGGTTAAGGAGCTTATGTACAAGGGCGACACCCATGGATTTAAGCTGGAAGCAGATGGCGGCGAATACCATCTGGTCAGAAGACATGTGGATGCGAATGGCGAGACGGTGTTTACCATGACGGTGGATGAGTCTCTGCCGGATGGAAGGATCTGCAGAGATCTGGATCAGGGCAGACGCGGAAATGAGGCTGCTTCTGAGAAAGAATCTTCCGGCATTCTTTCCTCACTGGCAGGTCTGTTTAAGAAAAAATAACAGAGCTTGAAATCAAAAAGTCCGATGGTCAGACCGCAAATCGATGCGGAATGGTCATCGGGCTTTTTTGTGTGGATTATTCTGTAAGGGAATCCTGATACTGATCCAGAAGTTTGTAAATCTCTGTATAAGGATCTTCAGTCATCTCTACCTGCTCATCCAGCTGCAGAAGCTCTCTATTTGTTTCCGTACGCATGTTCCATTCGGGCAGGCCTTTGCCGTTCGGATCGCCGGTTTTGATGAAATTCAGCCAGTAGCCCTGCATGATCCGTGACAGTTCATAATCAGACTCCTCATAGAGTCCCGGATGTCTCCAGAGGTTGCCGTAGGCGTATGGCATTTCACCTGCGTGGAAGTTGCCCAGAGAGGAATTGGTCTTGGTAAAGTAGTATTCATATACAGGCCGTGCCTGCGCGGCCATATAGCGGCTCCAGATCTCATGGCTGTAGGTAAACCAGGCGGCGCTGTAGAGGAAATTCAGAGAGCCTTTGGCAGGACCGCCCGCATCAATGATGATTTTTTGCTGGGGTGTGATGCTTCCGGCCGGCACCAGCTCGGCAGCTTCGTCGGCATATTCTCCCAGAATGGCTTCCAGGAGAGGAATATAATTCTCTTCCGTCGCTTTGGTGCCCAGCATAAAGGCGTCTGCCTCCTCCGCATTAAAGCCGTTCAGGAGAGCCTGTTCATGGTTTTCGCCATTCTGATAGGACAGATAGGGCATTTTCGTGATGGCATAGCCATCTACAGTCATAGCGCTGTTGGCATAACTGGTCTGAATCAGCCGGTCAGCGGGCAGCGCTCTCATTTCACGAATGTCAGAGGCACCCATTTCCTCCATGATGCTTTGTCCCATGGCCAGGGCACGGTCCATCTGGCGGAAGGTGTGATAGGGATGTTTCGCGTTGATGCTGCTGGACTCTGCGATGGCCCGGACAAACATTCCCTCTGTCAGAGGAGATACGCAGAGGGCATTGACACTGGAGGAGCCGGCAGACTCGCCTGCGATGGTGATCCGGTCCGGATCTCCGCCAAAGGCGGCGATGTTTTCACGAACCCAGGAAAGGGCCGCAATCTGGTCGAGGAGACCATAGTTGCCTGTCGTGCCATTTGCAGACTCGGCGGCCAGCTCTTCATTGGCAAAATAGCCAAAAACCCCCAGACGGTAGGCAAAATTGACAACAATGACGCCCTGTGCGGCCAGGGTCTCCCCCCGATACTCACTGTGATAGGACTGGCCGGTCATCAGAGAGCCTCCGTGGATAAAAAAGAGGACGGGAAGCGGCTCATCACTATCCTCTGCCGGCGCGTATACATTGAGATAGAGGCAGTCCTCGCTCATGGCTTCCCGGTAGTTGTCGTGCAGACTGATCTTGTAATCGTGATAGCCCAGGATGCGGGAAAGGGAGTCATAGATGACACTGCTTCGCGGCTGCATGGCCATGGGGGCAAAAGTGTCGCAGGCCCGCACTCCATCCCAGGAAGCAGCCGGCTGCGGCTCTTTCCAGCGAAGATCTCCGACCGGAGCTGCCGCATAGGGAATCCCGGCATAGATCCGGGCGGTATGTTCTTCATTGTAAACACCGGTCAGATCGCCCTCGGAAACGGTTACTACATCAGTCACTTCCGGATTCCCGGTGTTTACCGCCCTGACCTGCTTTACAGGAGGCTGGGTGACCAGCCAGACCCCGGCCAGCAGCAGGACAAAAAGCAGGAAAGCAGCAAAACCGCGCTTCCCTTTCCAGTTTCCCTTTTTCTTTCCTTTGGCACGGATGATCAGATAGACCGCTGCGATAACAGCAGCTGCAATCCAGCCGATGATCACATTTTTAGACAATTCCAGGACAGCTGCATACAAAACCAGCAGCAGGACGATAAAAACAATCATAGAACAAGCCCTTTCTTTCGGAAGATGACTATAGTATACTTCCCGCGGCAGCATACGTACAAGCATTTTTATTCCAGGAGGCCGTATAGGGAAGCCCGGGCAGGTTCCTGCGGGCGAGCGATACATCAAAAGGAATAATTGACAGATACGTTGCTTTCCTGCTGATTGACGGGAAAAGCCTTGTATGGTAGAGTATAGCAGGAATCGGAGGTAATAAATACGATATGTTAGCCAGAAGAGTATTCATGAGCGTTCTGGGCGTGGTGATCTGCGGGATCAGCGTAGGCATGTTCAAGTTTGCAGCGCTGGGTGTAGATCCTTTTCAGTCGCTGATGAGCGGATTAGATGCCGTCATCCCTATTCATTTTGGGACACTATATGTGATCGCCAACGCCATTCTTCTCTTATTTGCTCTGATTTTTGACCGCAAAAAGATTGGAATTGCGACGCTGATCAATCTGTTTTTGCTGGG
>CAMHFW010000199.1 GCA_946184675.1 uncultured Clostridia bacterium
TGGGTGAGAGATACAAGATCCTCTCGAAGGAAACTCAGGACATCATCAGAGGCAAATACGGCGCTACACCGATGCCTATGAATCCTGAAGTCGTAGCAAAGATCAACAAGGACGAGATCATCAGCTGCAGACCTGCAGACCTTCTGGATCCTCAGCTGCCGGAGATGGAAAGAAAAGTGGCTCCCTACAAGAAAACGGAAGAAGATGTGCTCAGCTATGCACTTTTCCCGCAGGTGGCAGAAGATTTCTTCAAATGGAGAGCCGAGCAGGAAAAGGCAAATGAGGAGATTGATCCTGACGAACTGACCGCGATCCTGATCGCTGCGGCTTTGACAGCGGCCTGCGACTGATAACGGAAGGTTTGGGAAAGGAGCAAGCAATCGATGATAAAAAGAATGAAAGCAGCTCTTATCCTGCTGGCAGCTGTTTTGCTCGTATTCGCTTTGCAGTCAGCGGCATTTGCTTCGGATGACAGCGGATTTGAGGAGCAGCAGCTGAAGGAGACAGCTGCGGTCGTCATGGAAACGGTCATGGGCATCTGTTCCGATGAAAGCGGCTATCAGGAAATCATGGGATACAGGGATTCTCAGCTGGATTATTTATTGATTTCCGGCGGCTATCCTGTTACGGCGGAAGATTTTAAGAATCTTCTGACTTCCTGGAAAGCGGCTCAGGAAGAGTGCGGCGCCTATGCTGAAACAAATGATCTGTATACAGTTCTGGATTCTTTTACTGCAGAGAAAACAGCAGACGGTATGAACCTGCGGGGACAGATGGCTTTCGCAGACAGAATGGCCGATATTACATTTTCCTTTGACAGAGAAGGAACCATGACTGCCCTGACAGCAGGCGGCAAGTATACGACCGGAGAAATTCTGAAAAAGGCCGGGCTCAACACTTTGATCGGCATGGGGACAGTATTTGCAGTACTGATCCTGATCTCCCTGCTGATTTCCACATTTAAGTATATTCCGGCAATCACAGAACGTTTTTCTAAAAACAGTTCTGAAGAGACTGCACAGACCAATGAAACAGCAGAAAATCCCCAGATGGCTGTTCCTGCTGCAGTCAATGATGCGGTGCGGACGGGTGAACCCTTAAAGATCCCGGACGGCGCAGTTGTAAACGTAAGAGTCAGAGAAAGCCAGGTTACCTACGTAACCGTCAGAGAAAGGAAGGCATAAGATAGAATGAGAACATTTCATATTACAGTAAATGGAAAAACATATGTAGTAGACGTTGATGAGCAGGGTGTACCCGAGAGCCGCGGACAGGTTCCCGCACCGGCACCCGCAGCAGCTCCTGCACCGGCACCCGCGCCGGCAGCGGCAGCGGCTCCTGCAGGGCAGGGAAGCCTTCCTGTCAAGGCAGGCGTAGCAGGCAAGGTTTTTAAAATTGATGCGATTCCCGGCCAGAAGATGAATGCCGGAGACACCATCATGATTCTGGAAGCCATGAAGATGGAAATCCCGGTAGCGGCTCCTTCCGCAGGAACAATCGCAAGTATAGACGTTCAGACAGGCGCAGATGTAACCGTAGGGCAGATCCTTGCCACAATGAACTAAAGGCAGGGGAGACTTTTCTATGGAATACATAGCCAGTACACTCGGGAATCTGGTCCATCAGACTGCATTCCTGAATCTGACCGTCGGCAATGTGATCATGATCGGCGTGGCCTGCTTTTTCCTTTTCCTTGCCATAGCAAAAGGATTTGAGCCCCTGCTTCTGGTCCCGATTGCATTCGGCATGCTGCTGGTCAACATATATCCGGATATCATGATCGCTCCGGAAAATGCATCCAACGGCATCGGCGGTCTTTTCCGTTATTTTTATATTCTGGATGAATGGTCCATCCTGCCTTCCCTGATTTTCCTGGGAGTCGGAGCCATGACAGATTTTGGTCCCCTGATTGCAAATCCCAAGAGTTTTCTGCTGGGAGCCGCAGCTCAGTTCGGTATCTTTGCTGCTTATATCGGGGCTATGGCACTGGGATTCTCCGATAAGGCGGCAGCTGCGATCGCCATCATCGGCGGCGCGGACGGTCCGACATCCATCTTCCTGGCAGGAAGACTGTCACAGACATCCATCATGGGTCCCATCGCGGTAGCGGCCTATTCCTACATGGCCCTGGTGCCTGTAATCCAGCCGCCCATCATGCGTCTTCTGACAACAAAAGAGGAACGTTCGATCCGCATGGAGCAGCTCAGACCGGTTTCCAAGCTGGAGAGGATTCTGTTCCCGATTATCGTAACAATCGTTGTCTGCCTGATCCTTCCTACTACAGCACCGCTGGTCGGCATGCTGATGCTGGGCAATCTCTTTAAAGAGTCCGGCGTTGTCAGACAGCTGTCAGAGACAGCTTCCAATGCCCTGATGTATATTGTAGTTATTCTTCTGGGAACTTCGGTCGGCGCATCCACAAGCGCAGAGGCCTTCCTGAAGTGGGAGACTCTCAAGATTGTTGCACTTGGTCTGATTGCCTTTGCCTTCGGCACAGCCGCAGGCGTTCTGCTGGGTAAAGTTATGTGCAAAGCAACCGGCGGAAAAGTTAATCCGCTGATTGGCGCAGCAGGCGTTTCTGCTGTACCTATGGCAGCCAGAGTCGCACAGAAAGTCGGCGCAGAAGAAGATCCCGGAAACTTCCTGCTCATGCATGCCATGGGGCCGAATGTAGCTGGTGTTATCGGAACAGCAGTTGTAGCCGGCGTATTCATGGCAATATTCGGCGTTTGATAAAGGAGAATAGTTATGTTGTTTCCCATTATTGTAATCGCGATATTTGCAACTTGTTTTATCATCTATTTTTACAAACAATCCCAGATTAAAAAGTATGGAATCAC
>CAMHFW010000200.1 GCA_946184675.1 uncultured Clostridia bacterium
GTCCTGATCGTCTGCGACAGGGGCTTTTTTGACAACCGCGCTTACATGACTTCGGAGGAATTCAGTGAGGCGCTGCAGATTCTGGGGGTCTCGGAGGAAGAAAAGCTGCGCAGCTATGACGCGGTCTTTCATCTGGAGACGACGGCCAAGAATGCCAAGGTTTTTTACGGGACAGCGACCAATGCCATCCGGGACGAGACGCCGGAGCAGGCTGCTGCACTGGACGACCGTGTGATCGCTGCCTGGAACAGACATCCGAATTACCGCATCATTGAGAACCTGAACGGTTTTGAGGACAAGATGCGCCACCTGGTGGCGGAGATTGCTTCTGTCCTTGGAGAGCCGAAGCCCTATGAGGCGCGCCGTCGTTTTCTGGTGCATTATCCGGACATTGATATGCTGGATGCTCTTCCCGGCTGCTATCGGGAGAAAATAGAGCAGGTCTATCTGCATGCTCCGCAGAATGAGGAAATCCGTCTCCGCAGACGCAGCAGCGGCGAGGATTGTGTTTATTACATTACGACGACGAAAATCACAGAGGGGCACAGGTGCCTTGAGTCGGAAGGGCGTCTGACTGAGAGGGAATACAAGCAGTTTCTGGGCAATGCAGATCCCGGGATGAAACCGATCCATAAGACCCGCTGGTGCCTCACCTTTTACGGTCATTATTACGAACTCGATCTATATCCCTTCTGGCAGGATCGGGCTGTTCTGGAAGTCCTCCTGGGGGATGAGGAAGAAGAGTTTAGAATTCCTGATTTTCTGCAGGTGATCCGGGAAGTGACTAAAGACAGGGAGTACGATGTCGCCAGTCTTGCGAGACAGCAGTCCCGGCCGGCACTGCCCAGCGGGGAATGACCGGAAGAACTGCAGCGGTTCAGGCTTGCCCGCAGACGAGGGACTGTGACCGCAGGCATTGAATCTCTGGCATAAAAATAAAAATATAAAAGGGGATGCCCCGGAAACAGAATGAATTTGAAATCTGTTTCGCGGGACATCCCCTCATTTTTTATTTATTGACTTGTGCGGTAAAGCGACAGTCAGTCTTTCTCAAAAACGAGATCTATGGAGACCATTGCGCCGGAAGCATCCAGCTCGGTGGGGATATATCCTACATAGTGATATCCCTTTGCTGTCTGCGCGGCGATCTGGCTGCGGTAGTCCGAGAGAACGACATGGCCGGACTGCTGATCTTTGGCGACGTATTTGACAGTGACGTAGGCGTATTTTTGCTGTTCGGCGGGAACTGTGGATGTTGAGGCATTAGTGACCTTGGTCTGCTTGGTCTGTGCTGAATTGCCGGCTTCTTTATAGCCCTCCCCTTTCAGTCCGGTCAGCTCAGTTTTTTTGGCCTTTTTTTCTGCATTCTTTTTGGCTTCCTCAGCCTTTTTGGCCTTTTTCTCAGCTTCTTTCTTGGCTTCCTCAGCCTTCTTGGCCTTCTCTTCAGCTTCTTTTCTGGCTTTTTCAGCCTTTTTGGCCTTCTCCTCAGCTTTCTTCAGCTTTTCGGAGTCGCCCTTTGCTTCTTCAGCGGCCTTTTTGGCTTTTTCAGCCTTTTTATTTGCCTCTTCAGCAGCTTTTTTGGCTTCATCAGCAGTCTTTTTAGCTGCTTCGGCTTCTTTCTTTGCAGCGGCGGCGTCTTCCTCGGCTTTTTTAGCTGCAGCGTTTGCATCTTCGATCTTCTTGTCCTGCTCGGCAGCTTTCTTTGCCTCTTCGGCCTTCTTTGCCTCTTCAGCCTTCTTCTCTTCTTCGGCCTTCTTTGCCTCTTCAGCCTTCTTTGCTTCTTCGGCCTTCTTTGCCTCTTCAGCCTTCTTCTCTTCTTCGGCCTTCTTTGCATCTTCAGCCTTCTGCTCTTCCTCAGCCTTCTTTGCCTCTTCAGCCTTCTGCTCTTCTTCGGCCTTCTTTGCCTCTTCAGCCTTCTGCTCTTCTTCGGCCTTCCTGGTGTCGTCGGCCTTCTGCTCTTCCTCAGCCTTCTTGGTATCGTCGGCCTTCTTCTCCTCTTCCGCCTTGGAAGCATCGGCCTTTGCCGCGTCTGCCCAGGTATTGGTAATGGTTGTTCCGGCGATGGTCTTTACAAAGCCTTCCGGGACGACTTCGTCGATCGTGTAGATGATTGCTGCGCCGTCAGCTCCTGTCAGAGGGAGATTCTGGAAAGTGAATGCCCACTTTGTCTCGGGAGTGACCTCCACAGTACTGCAGATGACATTATTTGCCAGAAGATTCACGGTAATGGATGCGGGGAATTTGTCTGTCCCTGCAAAAACGATCTGTCCGGAAACGGAAGTTGTTTGTCCCTGATTATCAGGGGCAGCCTGGTTTTCAGTGTTTTCCTCAGTTGTATTTTCATTCTGCTGTCCTGCTGCCTCTTCTGCATAGACGGTCAGCGGCTGCAGAACAGGCGCTGCTGCGATTGGAGCAGTGCAGCCCAGTACCAGCATTGTGCTCAGAATTCTGCTTCTCATTGCAAGACCGATTCCTTTACCGGTGTTCTTATTGCTGCTCTTGTTCATACGAATTGAACGCCTCCTGTTAATTAATCCATAAAAATAAAAATATTTATTGCCGATAGTTACCTTTGCCGGGGTGCCCGGAAAACAATCATGCGGGATATCAAAGATCCGCTTTCACACGGCTGTCCGGCCGGGTGTTGATCCGGATTTGAGAGAATACCTTGATGAGAATACCAGGATAAGGCAAAAATCCGAATAACGTTACATATTATATACTTTGAATTGCAGGATGCAAGTACCTGCTGCAGTTTTGTCAGGAAATACCTGCGAAAAATCTGTGAACAAGACCGGCGGAAATATCCGGAAGATACAGGGGAAATATTTGCCG
>CAMHFW010000201.1 GCA_946184675.1 uncultured Clostridia bacterium
GAAGACAGGTTTTCAAAATATTTTCTGGCCGGTTCAAAGTCCTGATCTACTGCTTTTTTATACCATTTTGCAGCTTCTTTTTTGTTTTTCCTGACCCCGGTACCATTCTCATAACATTCCCCGATTCTGAGACAGTTCGGTCCATCCGGATCTGCTTCTACAGCCTTTTTATACCATGTAAAAGCCTCTGCTTCGTTTTTCCTGACGCCTTCTCCCTCGGCCAGGCACTTTCCATAAAGGATATAGCCGGAAACGTAATCCTGTTCTGCCGCCTTTTTATACCATTTTGCCGCTTCTGTTTTATCAACAGGAACTCCAAAACCAAGACTATAATATATTCCCATACTGCATTGAGCATCCGGATCCCCTGCCTCGGCTGCTGCGCGATAGACCTCAAAAGCCTTTTTATACCACTTGTCTGCCTCTACCTCATCTTTAGGAACTCCCCATCCATGATCATAGTGCTTAGCTAACTGATCCATGGCATCCGGATTCCCTGCTTCGGCCGCTTTTCTGAACCACTCTAACGCGGCTTCAGAATCCCCATACTCATCGTCTATGAGACATGCTAAACAGTATTGTGCACTGACATTTCCAGCCTCAGCCGCTTTTCTGTACCATTTGACTGCCTCCTCATATTCTTCCTTCTCTTCAGCCTCTGCACCTAGCTTAAACCATTCCTCAGCTTCGTTGTTTTCGGAAATCTGCTCTTCCTCGCCCTTTTGCTGTGTCTCTATTGTCTCTGTTTTCCCAGTGTTCTCCGGTGCTTTTGTCGCTCCTGCTGTCTGGCCTTTGCTGCGCCACTCCTGATTCTTTTCCAGAAGCTTCTGGAGTTTCTCCTTCTCTACATCGCTTCGGCAGAGCATGATGGCAGCCTTAAACTCCGCTTCCTGGTCCAGTATGACATCGGAGCATACGACCTGCTCGATCTCTGCAGCCTGTTTTTCTGCACACAAAGCCAAAAGGTGAAGCTGGGCCTGTGCCAGGAAGAGTCCGGCTTCTGTCAGCTCATTATATTTGGTCATGACTTTTTCATACTTTCCCTGGATCAGCCAGAACTTCATCTGGTCTTCAACCGGCCGGAAATCCTGGTCCCCAGACGACTGCACTACGGTGCCTGTATTCCCTGCGAGCGTGATTCCTTTCAGGGATGAGATGCCGGCCAGCAGCTGGTCATGGGCTTTTACCCCGTTATAAATAGCCTGCCTGTCCGGATGGAGGGCTCTGGGGATCTGCTCTGCCTGCATGCCCTTGGCCAGGTAACAGAAAAGGACTCTGTCTGTCTTTCCGGTCTTTTCCTTATCCCGGTACTGAAGCCACTGGAATCTGGACCACTCGTTTTTCACCCAGTTAGAGTTCATGTTTTCCGGAGACGTCCCAACCACGATCAGGACTTTGGAGGAAAGCAGGGCGGAAATGATATAGGGCTCAAACTCCTGTCCGGCCGGAATGGCTGTTCGCCTGGAATTAAAGACGTGCAGGCCCTGTCCTTTGAGGAAGTCATAGAGGTCAGAAGCGACGTCGCTGTCCGCGGTATAATGCCCGTCATCGTCCTGCTTGACGCTGATGAAAATATCATACTGGGCCTGGTCTTTTAAGAGGCGGTACTTGTCCAGGATCCGGTCGATTTCCTGAAGCTTTGCCGCATAATAGGACTTTTCCCCTTCTGTCATATGACTGGCCAGCTCTTT
This sequence comes from uncultured Clostridia bacterium, assembly GCA_946184675.1. GTDB lineage: Bacteria > Bacillota > Clostridia > Lachnospirales > Lachnospiraceae > UBA2912. The sequence continues at coordinate 1,692 of CAMHFW010000201.1, forward strand.
GCGCAGTGACATCTGAGCCGGATCTGTCAGGTCCGGATTCAGAATGATCGGGATCATCCTGCCTTCATCGTCCTTCTCGTAGAAAAGACAGTAATGGCACATGATGAGACGCCAGTAGACTTCGGTATCTTCCCCACCCTCTGTCAGCATCCTGCGGTAATATTCCTCTGCCTTATCATATCTGCGGTCATGCTGATAGTCTGCCGCCTGGCGGTACAATTTCTGTATCTTCTCCAGTTTGTCCCTGGCATACTGGTCCCGGAAAGCTTCCAGGGTCTGCTGGTTCAGGTCTGCGGCTGCCTTTAGTTCATCCACCTTGCCGGCAAGTTCCCGCTGGCCTGCGATGAGAGATTCCGCAGACGATGCAATCCCCTGCAGGCGCTGCGCATCTTCCTCCCGGATCTGCTGGCTCCACAGCATAAAATCATTCATAACCGCCTGGCGTTCCTGTTCCGCCATATCAATCTTCTGCAACTGTCCGGCGATTTCCTGGATCACGCTTACTTTAGCAAAAATATCATTCTGGGAGCTGACCAGTTTTTCAGAGACCCCTTTCAAAAACTCCAGTCCCTGCAAAGCATCTCCCTGCCCTTCGGTCAGAAGATGCACGACTTTTCCAAGGGTATCCTGGTCATCCCGGATCTGTCCCAGATCTGAAAGCGCAGCAAACAGACGGTCATTCGCCGTCTCTTTCTCCTTCTCAGCTTCTGCCAGCTGGTCCCGGATCAGGGTATTCTCATTTTCAGCCTTTTTCATGCGGGTCATCTCGCCTTGAAACTTCATAACCGGTATGGTCTGTCCGCACCAGTCACACTTAATCAGCGATTCATCGCCCTGATAATACACGTCACCGCCGCAATAAATGCAGCGTTCTTTGATCTTGGATTCCATATCTTACCTCTTTTTTACGCGAGGGAGACAGGGGACGGTTCTACGTCTCCCCCCTTTTGTAGTAAAAAAAGAATCCCAAAAACCAGCAAACGCTGGTTTTTGGCTTCTTTTTAACATAACCAACAGGGTTGTGAGGGGGGAGACAGAGAACCGTCCCCTG
>CAMHFW010000202.1 GCA_946184675.1 uncultured Clostridia bacterium
AATCGTGCAGCAGGGAACGCATCAGCAGCTGATGACCCGGGAAGGCATCTACCGGAATTTCATCAGTGAGCGGAGAGCAGCAGCAAGCTGGAAAGTAAAAACGGCAAATGGAGGGAAAAAATGATGAACAACAAGAAAAGACTGGAAGGCCGTGACTTGATGAATATCGGCATCTATGGAGCAATTTACTTTGTGATTTTGTTTGCAGTAGCTATGCTGGGCATGATTCCCATTTTCCTGCCTCTGCTGTCGGTACTTGTCCCGATTCTGGGCGGTATTCCTTTTATGTTATTTCTTACCAAAGTCAAAAAGCCCGGTATGATATTGATTCTGGCTATGATCATGGGAATTATGATGCTTTTGACGGGAATGGGTCCCTGGCCGCTTATGACATGTGCCATCGCTGGCATTCTGGCTGAGCTGATGTTTAAGAGCGGGGAGTACAAGAATGCAAAAAAGGCAGTCATTACATATGGTTTGTTCAGCATGTGGATCTTTGGCAACTATCTGCCTCTGTTTACAGATTATGAAGGATATTTCGCACAGAGAGCGGATTACGGCCAGGCCTATATTGATGCTGTACAGAAGCTGATGCCTTTGTGGATGGCGCCGGTTCTTTTGATTGCCTGTTTTGTATGCGGCTTGATCGGTGGTCTTCTGGGACGGTCTCTTCTGAAAAAGCACTTTGAAAAGGCGGGCCTTGTCTGATGGCTTATTCATCAAAAGCATCTCAGGAGAAGAGAAGGGGATTTCTGGATCCGAGGACCAAGATTGCCCTGGTACTTGTCCTGGCAGTATTTGTCATGGGCGGACTGGGAAAGGAGCAGATGCAGCCAATCAAGTTGATCCTGTCGGCTCTTCCTTTCCTTCTCCTTCTGGCAGAAAAACAGTGGGGACGCTTCCTGCGCGGCATATGCATGCTGCTATGTGGTTATGGCCTTTTGTATATCATGCCGCATCTGCCGGCGGGTATCAGCTATCTTGCTCTCTTCTGCGGCGGGATTCTGACCCGTTTTGTTGTCACAATCATGATGGGAGAGTACCTGATCGCAACAACTTCTGTCAGTGAATTTATTTCTGCGGGAGAACGGCTCCATCTGCCGCAGCAGATTACGATTCCCATGTCGGTCATGTTCCGGCTCTTCCCGACCATCGGAGCAGAGTGGAAATCCATCCGCCGCGCCATGCGGATGCGGGGGATCCATCTGGGCGGGGCAAAGGCCGAGCAGGTATTGGAATACCAGATGGTTCCGATGATGACGTCCAGTGTCCGGATTGGGGAGGAACTCTCGGCTGCTGCACTTACCAGAGGGCTTGGCGGACCGGGGAAACGTACCAATATCTGCAGAATCGGTCTGCGGCTGCAGGATTATGTTCTTCTTGCCGGCTGCCTGTTTGTTGTCCTTGTCTGGATTCTGGAGATGATCGGGGTGAAACTATGGTAGAATTCAAAAACGTTTCTTTTCGTTACGGAGCAGAAGAAAAGCAGGGGACGACGGCAAACAGCCTGACAGATATCAATCTTCACGTGAGAAAGGGAGAATTTGTTCTGCTGACCGGCCCTTCCGGATGCGGTAAGACAACAATCCTGCGTCTTATTAATGGGCTGATCCCGCATTTTTATCCAGGAGTCATTGAAGGAGATGTGTTGGTGGATGGCAGACAGGTCCGTGACATGGAACTGTATGAAACAGCTCTTCTGGCAGGAACAGTTTTTCAGAATCCCCGCACACAGTTTTATAATGTGGATACGACCGGAGAGCTGGCTTTTGGCTGTGAGAACAGGGGGCTCCCTGAGAAAGAGATTTACGAGAGAATCGATAAGACCGTCTCTGCATTTGAAATGGAGAAGCTGATGGACCGAAGCATTTTTCAATTGTCGGACGGTGAGAAACAGAAGGTTGCCTGCGGTATGGTAAATGTTTCCGGTCCGGACCTGATCCTTCTGGATGAGCCGTCAGCGAATCTGGATGATCAGTCGGCTAAGGCTCTGCGCAGCCTGATCCTTTCCTGGCGAGAGCAGGGAAAAACGATTATTGCGGCAGAGCACAGAATCTCCTACTTGTGGGATCTGATCGACCGGGCAGTTATTCTGGAAGATGGGAAGATTATCCAGCAGCTTTCCGGAGAAAAAAAGGATGAGGTGACGCCGGATGACCTTGCCGGTATGGGGCTCAGGTCCTGTCTTATGGAAGCACCAGATGATGTGAAGCTTCCGGATGTTACGGAAGCTGATGAGCGGATGATACTGCGGGATTTCCATTTTTCATACCGGGGAAGAAAACAGCCGGTCCTGGATTTTGACGAAATGCAACTTGCAGCCGGGGAGATTACCGCTGTGACAGGGAGCAATGGCGCAGGGAAAACCAGCTTCCTGAATTGTCTGTGCGGCCTGGAAGGGCGATGCAGAGGGACAGTTGAGTACAAGGGGAAAAGATATGGGCGTAAAGAAAGACAAAAGCTTATGTTTATGGTTATGCAGGACACCGGGAACCAGCTTTTCACAGAAAGCGTACTTGACGAAGTCCTGATCTCTCTGCCAAAAAACACGGAAAATGAAAAAGAGCAGGCTGTGCGGATCCTGAGGCAGCTGGATCTGGAGAATTATCTTGACAGGCATCCGCAAAGCCTTTCCGGCGGACAAAAGCAGCGGCTGGCTATTGCCTGTGCACTGGCGTCCGGCCGGGAAATTCTTCTGCTCGATGAACCTACCAGCGGACTGGACTACAGAC
>CAMHFW010000203.1 GCA_946184675.1 uncultured Clostridia bacterium
CTGTCCCCGGGCATCGAGCATTTTGAAAGTCTGGATTATATCAAGGTAGACGGTCAGATTACGACTTTCCAGAATTCCCTCCAGCTCAATGTCCGGCGGGTCCGCAGGGCTTCTGAAGGAGAATACTATCCTGCCGACTATATCCCCTGCAGCAAGCAGGACATCGAGGATATGTACCGGCAGCTCCTGGAAATCATTGGCAGCATAAAGGAACCGCACTTGCATGAACTGCTGGAAATGTATTTTGTCAAAAGCCAGAACTTTATCAAAACCTTCAAGACACACTCCGCTGCCAAGAGCGTTCATCACAGTTTTTCCGGCGGACTCCTGGAACATACACTCAGCGTTACAAAGCTCTGTGATTTCTACTGCAGCCGCTATCCGGCTCTCAACCGCGACCTCCTGCTGACGGCAGCTATCTGCCATGATATCGGCAAGACACGGGAACTCTCGGGCTTCCCGGCCAATGAGTATACGGATGAAGGACAGCTGGTAGGCCATATCGTAACAGGAACCATGATGGTACGGGATGCCATTTTGCGCATTCCCAACTTCCCCAAGACTCTGGCCAACGAGCTGGAGCACTGCATCATCTCCCATCACGGTGAGCTGGAATACGGATCCCCTAAAAAACCTGCTCTCCTGGAAGCAATGGCTCTGCACCTGGCTGACCTCACAGACGCCCGTATGGAAACCATGACCGAGCTTCTGGATGACTCCCCGGCAGAAGGAGAATGGCTTGGCTTTAACCGTATTCTCGATTCTAATATCCGCCGGACCACTCCCTGACCTGAACCCTGCCGCTTAGTCTGAGACACGGAGAATACCATGAACATCAAAAAAGACGACATTTTTACATTTCCTATTGAGGACCTCTCCTCAGATGGTTCCGGAGTCGGCAAGGCAGACGGGTTTACTGTCTTTATCAAGGACGCCCTTCCCGGAGACCTTGCCAGAGTCAAGATCATCAAAGTCAAAAAGACTTACGGCTACGGCCGTCTTCTGGAAATCCTGACCCCCTCCCCCGACCGCGTGAAGCCTCTTTGCCCGGCTGCCCGCAGCTGCGGGGGATGCCAGATCCAGGCCCTCTCCTACCCGGCCCAGCTCCGGTTCAAAGAAAAAAAAGTCCGTGATCTCCTGACCCGCGTGGGTAAGCTCACGGGCTTTGAAATGCTGCCTGTCATTGGCATGGACGATCCCTGGTATTACCGAAACAAGGCCCAGTACCCGGTTGGTACAGACCGCAGCGGACATCTCACGGCAGGATTTTATGCCGGACGGACGCATTCCATCATTCCGGTCGATCACTGCTGTATCCAGTCAAAACACACAGAGGACATCCTGCCTGCCGTACTGGCCTGGATGGACCGCAATCACATTTCCGCCTATGACGAGAAAAGCGGCAGGGGACTGGTCCGCCATGTCCTGACCCGGGCCGGCTTTCACACCGGCCAGATCATGGTCTGCCTGGTCATCAACGGCAGGAAACTCCCTGCATCAGAAGACCTGATCCATACCCTCCGGCAGATCTCCGGCATGACCTCGGTTTCCTTCTCCCCCAATACCGCCCGCACCAATGTCATCATGGGAGACAGCGTGCAGACCATCTGGGGAGAACCTTTTATCACAGACAAGATCGGCGGGAACTCTTACCAGATCTCCCCGCTCTCCTTTTATCAGGTCAACCCGGTGCAGACCGAAAAGCTCTACGCCGCTGCACTGGATTTTGCTGATCCCGGTCCCGAAGATGTCATCTGGGATCTATACTGCGGCATCGGGACCATTTCCCTTTTCATGGCCAGAAAGGCCGCCCATGTCTGCGGGGTTGAAATCATTCCCCAGGCCATTGATAACGCCAGAGAAAATGCTGCAATTAACCAGATCACAAACGCTGACTTTTTTGTTGGCAAAGCCGAAGATGTCCTTCCGGAAGCTTATGAAAAAAAACATATCCACGCAGATATTATCGTAGTCGATCCTCCGCGAAAAGGCTGTGATAAAGCCCTTCTGGACTGTATCATTCAGATGCAGCCGCGCAAGCTGGTCTATATCTCCTGCGATCCTGCCACCCTTGCCCGCGATCTTCGTATTCTGGAAGACGGCGGTTTCAAAGCAGAAAAAGTGCAGTGCGTAGATATGTTCCCCCATTCGGTACATGTGGAAACAGTTGTTTCTCTGTCAGGAAAGTGAAGGAGGAATTGTGATGAAGGTAAAGACGGTAGAGATTGTCAGTTTGTCCAGCGGCATTATAGGAGAAGCTTTTGCAGAGCATGAGTTAAAAATCGGCATAGAACGATTAAAAGCCATGAGACTGCAGGTAAAGTTCTCTCCCCACGCCCTGAAAGGAATCGACTATATCAGAAATCATCCCGAAGACCGGGCCGCGGATCTGCTCCAGGCTTATTCTGATCCGGAAGTGGATATGATTCTTTGCGCGATCGGCGGTGATGATACCTATCGTCTGCTCCCCTATCTTTTTGACGAAGACAAACTGAAAAAAGCAGTAACGGAAAAGATTTTTCTTGGCTTCTCGGATACAACCATCAATCATCTGATGCTGCACAAAGTCGGTGCCAGGACATTCTACGGACAGGCTTTCTTTTCAGAGCTCTGTGAACTTGACACAGATATGCTGCCTTACAGCAGGCAGTATTTTGAAGAACTGATTTCCACCGGAACCATCAGAGAAGTAAGTCCCAGTGATGTGTGGTA
>CAMHFW010000204.1 GCA_946184675.1 uncultured Clostridia bacterium
AGGTAGGGGAAGGGAAATTGTTCGCTCAGCGGCAGATTCTTTTTGACGAACCAGCTGTTGAGACCGGAACGCTGCGCTATGATGTCGGGCGGCATACCGCTGTCACGCAGGCTCTTGATCTCATAGAGGTGATCATAGTGTGTCATGATCCGGGAAAGGATGGACATGCCGCTGGTGCGCTGGGACCGGTCCTGGGCACTTTGCAGAAGGACGATGTCGTGGTAGAGAGTGAGAGCCTGAGACTGTTTTTTTTCCGCAATAGCGCGGATCAGGTCAAAAACTTTATTTTCTATATTGACGCTGCAGATCTCATCAATGTCTTTTTTGGTGATTTCCGTGCGGGTGCCGGTGTAGGAAATGAGCTTTTCCATTTCACTGTGGAGGGCGTTCATTTCCGGGGTTACCAGGGAAATGAAATACTCCAGATCGATCCCGCGGATTTTTTTACCGGCGGAGCCGACAAAAGAGAGCAGCCACTGGCGAAGGGCTGTATCGTCCGGGAAGGACAGCTCGGCAGCAAGACCATGTTCTTTGACAGCGGAGAAAAGGCCGCTTTTGCTGTCGACGTTTTCCTCCTCAAAAATCAGACATGTGGTCTCAGGAATGCGGGCCATATATTCAGTCAGTTCTTTGTGCTGGCCTTTGAAAAAGCCGCTGTCTTTGACGATAACTACGCGGCGGTCGGCAAAGAAAGGAAAGGTATCCGCTGTACGGATGATTTCTTTTTCATCGATTCCCTTGCCGGAAAAAAAGGATACATTCATGGTATCAGAAGGCTCTGCCATGGCATTCCGAAGACGTCCGCGGAATTGAACGCGCAGGTAGGATTCGCTGCCGTAGAGCAGATAGACGCGGCGGAAAGTCCTTTTTTTAATGTCTTCCGCCAATATGCGCATAGTATTCACTGCAGCGGTTCTGGGCTTGCCAAAACCGGACCCGGAACGTTTTTTGCCAGCTGCCATCTGCATGATCTCCTTTACTCTGTCTTTTCATGAAAATCTTATGAACAAGTATATCATATCAGATGGAAAATCGTAATATATCAGAGATAAAATCGTAAAAACAGCTTGTAATGTATTCTTTTATTATGTAAAATGAAACTGTGTGATTATGCCCTGATGCTCCAGAAAGGAGCATCTATGAAGCGACAGAAAACAAGCAGTTTCTGGCTGATTATCGTATTTGTGATCACGGCAGGCATCATATTCCTCTGCGACTTCCCGGACCGGGAAGGACAGGAGGAGACAAGGAATGGTCTGATCATTCTGGATGAGACAGAAGTGCCGGAGGAGACTGCAGGCAGAGACGGCGGCACACAGGAGAATGAAATCTTTGTCTACGTCTGCGGATGTGTCAATAGCCCGGGCGTGTACCGGCTGACAGCAGGTGCCAGGGTTTTTGAAGCAGTGGACGCGGCAGGGGGGATCTCGGAGGATGCGGATGCGGACGGGATGAATCTGGCACAGCCTGTCTCGGACGGAGAACGTATCTATGTGCCCGCAAAGGGTGAGCAGCAGGAGGATGCCAACAGAGAGGCTGGTGTTTCTCTGATCAATATCAATCAGGCCTCCGCTGCAGATCTTGTGGCACTGCCGGGGATCGGACAGTCCAAGGCAAATGCGATCATCAATTACAGATTGCAGCATGGCGGCTTTTCTTCCAAAGAAGAGCTGCTGCAGGTGCCCGGGATCAAAGAGGGGATATATGATCAGATCGAAGCGCTGATCACTGTGAAATAAGGAGATAAAAATGGCGAACAAAGTATTGGTAGTCGATGATGAAAAACTGATCGTCAAGGGGATCAAGTTCAATCTGGAGCAGGACGGTATGGAAGTGGATGTCGCTTATGACGGAAAAGAGGCTCTGGAACAGGCGAGGAAAAAGGATTATGACATCATCTTGCTGGATGTCATGCTCCCGGAACTGGACGGATTTGAGGTATGCCAGCAGATCCGCGCAGAGTCCGATGTACCCATCATCATGCTGACAGCCAAGGATGATGATATGGACAAGATCCTGGGCCTGGAGTACGGAGCGGATGACTATGTGACTAAGCCCTTCAACATTCTGGAGCTCAAAGCCCGTATCAAGGCGATTACGCGCAGGACCAAGAACCGCAAGGCAGAGGAGAGCACAGCCCGCACTCTGGCTTCCGGAGATCTCAGGATTGAGTTGGAATCCCGCCGCGTATTCATCGAGGACAAGGAGATCAACCTGACAGCTAAGGAGTTTGATCTTCTGGAACTTCTGATTACCAATCCGAATAAAGTCTACAAGAGAGATAATCTTCTCAACCTGGTCTGGGGATTTGATTACCCCGGAGATGTCCGTACAGTGGATGTACATGTCAGGAGGCTTCGCGAGAAGATTGAGAAGAACCCCAGTGATCCCAGGTATATTCATACCAAGTGGGGCGTTGGATATTATTTTCAGAAATAGGATGTGAGGGCTGCCTTTTTTCGGCGGCCCTTGTTCTGCCCGCATAAATATCAGGACAGGAGAGGAATAGATTGTCTGCACAGGATAAAATCAGAAATTTTTGTATTATAGCGCATATCGACCATGGTAAATCGACACTGGCGGACCGCCTGATCGAACATACCGGCACATTGACCAGCAGAGAAATGCAGGAGCAGGTCCTGGACAATATGGATCTGGAGCGGGAGAGAGGCATTACGA
>CAMHFW010000205.1 GCA_946184675.1 uncultured Clostridia bacterium
CCCATCTGATCTGCGTGGAGCCGGTCCTGGTCCAGATAATAAAGAATCAGCAGATACGGGAGGTAAGCCGATCCTGCCGCCTGGGAAATGGATCTGTAAGAAGCCGCTGCTGTCTTTTCCGGCTCCTGACACTCCCAGAATGATTCACCCAGGATCAGATATTCCAGCTGCTTTTTCTCCTCGTTCCGGCACAGGCACAGATAGGTCTTCCCGTTTTCCTTCCGGTCCAGAGACAGCTGGAGCGTATGTATCCCCTTTTCTTTCTTCTGCTGCAGACATATAAGAGCCTCTCCTGCTTGCACAAAAGCACAGCATCCGGTATTCTCTCCCGCCCTGATCCTGGAAAGATCAAAGGCCAGAACATCTTCCGGGTCTTCTTCCCGCATAATCTCACAATTATCCAGGACCTGATCCATCTTCCGGATCCGGTTCTCCAGCTGCTGTAATGCTCCCCGCGCCTGCAGGGCTGCCATGGAAAAGCCGGACGCATCCGCTCCGGCTTCTTCCAGTTCTTTGACCAGCCTTTCCCGCTCCTGCGTGTCCAGCTGTTCCCGCAGCTGCAGATATTCCTGCCGCTGCTTTTCTGTCAATCTGTATTTCATCATTTATGCCTTATTCCCATTCCTCAGTTTCAGATGTTTCCTCTTCCTCTGCCTCAATCGTATAGTAATCCTCATCCGTCCCCAGCACAACATCCTTCGCATCTGCCATTTCCGACACCGTAACCAGCTGGTATCCGTCTTTTACCAGGTCAGGAAGCAAGTTGCGCACGGCATTAACCGTAGACATATACTGATCATGCATGATCATGATTCCGCCATCGGATGCGTATTCCTGGGCAATCGACCGGGTGGTTGCCGCATCATCATAGACGGCATCCTCCGTATCTACGCTCCAGAGGATCAAAGGCATCTTCAGTGCTTCCCGGATCATATCCTGCACATAGCCCCCGTAAGGTCTGGCAATGCTGCAGGTCATTCCCGAGTACTGCTCGATCTTGCTGACTCTCTCCTTGAGCGTCTTTTTCAGATCTGCAGCAGAATAATCTGCCAATTCTCCGGGATCGGTGATATAAAGACCGACTTCACAGCCCATTCTCCTCATGCGCTTCAAAAGCGGTGCTGTACTCTCATCAAGCTTGTCCGGATCTATAAAAAAGGTAGCATGGGCCTGGTTTTCCTGGAGAACATCCAAAAGTTTTTCCGTGATTTCCGTATCCGGCCCTCCATTGAAAGTGAGCGCCAGCATAGGTTTTGAGGCATCCAGTTTCCTGGTCGAAGTAAAGGCTGCAATGCCCCCATTCTCCTGTGCAAGCTGCTCCAGACGCCCGGGAATACTGTTGGTAACTACATTGTAAAAGGCTGTCTGCCGCTGTTCCACAACTGATGTAATGTCATGAATCTGCGTGATTTCTTCCTCTGTATAGATCTTTTTGGAAGAACAGCCTGCCAATGCAAGTCCCGCCCCCAGCAGCACAACTGCGATTGTCAGTATCTTTTTCATACGGGTTCTTCCTCCGGTGTCGTATCTTCTGCAGTGACTTCTTCAGCGGCTTCTTCCCTCACAGGCTCCGTTTTTTCGTCTTCAGCTTCTGCTTCTTTGGCCGGTTCAGGTTCTGCCGCCTCAGTTTCCGGCTCTGCCGTCTCCTCCTCCGGCTCTTCTTCTGCAAGATCCGGCAGACGGGTGCCGCATTTCTGACAGAAAACAGCTTCCTTTCCGGCCTTTGCCCCGCATACCGGACAAACTCTCTGACCGGTCTTTCTGGCAATCAGCTGATTATTTTCCGCGATAGCTTCCTTACAGTCTTCAATCTGTCTGACCAGCATCTCCATCTCAGCAGGAATCTGATCGTCATCTATCTTTTCAAGAAACATTCTGCCGATCTGTGCGTAGCAGTTGTTTAACTCCTTCTTCAAAGAATCCTGTTCCATTTTCAGTTTGCGCAGCTCTACAGCATCGCTGGATTTTTGGAACATACTCTCAGAAGATTTTGAAAAAGCTTCAAGACTCTTTTTTAAATCATCAAAAAACGACATCTTTCCTACCTCCTGTATTCTGATCACTACTATATTTACTATAACACAGATCCTCAGCCCCTGCCATAGAGGCAATGGCCCCCGGGCGTATTTTATCCCGGCGAGGCAGGGACCGTCCGCTTTTTATTTTTCCGTATTCTTCTCTTCCAGCATCCTTAACAGAGACAAAATCATCTCCTTGCCTGTTTCCGAGAGTCCTCTGTACTGATGTATGATCCATTTCTCCTGGTCTGTATAAGCAGGCTCTGTATCTGTCGGGCTCTCCTGTGCTGTCATCGGCACATCAAATCCCATGACCCAAAGGGGCTCTACATGACATACCGATGCTATTTTGCCTGCCGTAATATTTCCGGGAGTATTTGTACCATTCACATACTGTGATACAGATGCTTTGCTTATTTTAGCTGCATCTGCAAAAGCTTGCTGACTGCCTTGGAAAAAGTTATCAATCAAAAAACGGATTCTTGGCTTTGTCTTCTCAATATATTCTTGTTTACCCATCTCTTTTTCTCTCTTTTGTCTTAATACTCCCTGCTTCAGCCTTCTTATCCAGGAATATTATAAATCATTGACACCCTGAATTCAACTCAAGAGTCTCGCA
>CAMHFW010000206.1 GCA_946184675.1 uncultured Clostridia bacterium
GGACCATCTCTTCGCCTTCTTCTGCAGTGCGAAGGACTTCGCTCTTAATACCTCCGCGGTATCGAAGCGGCGTATCTTCCCCGATGGCAACTACGCTCTCCTCTCCCCATCTGGTATTGATCACGATACGCTCCGGATCTGTGTAGGAAGCATAATCCATCTTAGTCCTTTCCTGTACATAGACAGCATCTACGTAGGGAACCCCGTCTACTGCTCTTACGACTGTATAACCCTCGTCCCCCTCACTGCTGCTATCCCAGGCAGTAATGGTATATGTCTGCACATCCGGCGTAAAGGTCAGGATCTCGGTGGGCGTTGTATAAAGGAAAAGATCCTCATTGTCATCATAATAAAAACGGCTGTTAATGCTCTGGGCTACAAAACCGGCCCGCAGATAGATCCTGCCGTCGATCTCCAGTGCATGTTCATCGGTCAGCAACTCTCTGTTGAGTGTGATGGAATACTCATCTTCTCCCAGGCCCAGTTCGGCTTTATAATCCAACAGCGCAAGCTCCGGCTGATATTTCTTTCCAATCAGCTCATAGAGGAAAAAACCGCCTACGCCTAAAATGAGAATAATGACAATCAATACAGGTACTACTCTTTTCATCCGTTCCTCCTGTTTTTTCTATCTTGCTGTCCTCTTATCTTCTCTCAGAACTATCTGTCTCCGCCGCGTCTTCCTCCTCACGGCGCTGCGACGCTGCCTCGGAAAGGAATACGCCGCCTGCCGCTGCGGATCCAAGAATTCCTGTCAGAATCATCAGATGGTAGATGATAATCCGCTCCCTGTCACTGCCATAGGACATGATCTCAGGTCCGGCCATATGATACTGATCCATATAAGCCTGCAGCTCCATTCCTTCTCCCTGAGCCAGATGACCGGCCATCTCACTGCCATTCACCGCCCTGCCGGAAAAGGTGGCGTCTTTCAGCACCGAACCCTGTGCAGAACTGTCCCCTGCCAGCTCTCCGCCATCCTCTGCTGCTATGGAGACCAGTACGCTGCTGTCTCCTGTCTCACCGAAATAACAGTAGGCCAGGACTGTCCCAGCAGCGTCTGTCTCATAATATCCGGTATAAGTCAGGTCCATATTCCTGATCTGTACATATGGAGCTGTGCTGTCAGCAGCTCTGGAGAGTTCCTGCGTAATGTCCTGATCTGCATCCAGCTTATGGACCATCCAAGGGTTTCTGACAAAAAGCAGGCATGCAGCCATAATCAGTGCCAGTATGACAGCCAGTCCAAAAGACATCGCTGCTAAAACCCGGACACCCGCAGATCTCTTAACTCTTTTGTTCCTCATATCATTTAACTCCCGCGCAAGGGTATCCCATCATCTCGTGATACCTGCGCTCTTGTTTTGTCACTGATACTCATGATTATACTACACATAGGCAAATACAGCAAGAATTATGCGTTTTCAAACAGGTTTAGTACCAGTTTTGTCCTGTTTTTCCCATTTTCCGGCAAAAAACACCCCCTTTTTGGTCCCCGAATGGAAAGACTGAGTCAAAAATCATCCAATTACCTGCAATTTCTGTGATATGTCTGTGATAATGTGCTTATTTCAGGCTGAATGCTCAAGATACTTTCCAGGAACTGTTATTATCATACCACCCGTCCAGGCTGCTTCGCAATTATCATTCTCCGACATGATTCGACATCTAACTCCCTCTTTACAAGTATCTCCGTTATGCTATAATACTTGTAATTCTCCGTGAGAATGACGCACGGAGATTTTTGAACATGCAGGAGGTAGATTGGATGAAACTGGAGCGAATTAGCGAAAACAAGATCCGCTGCACTCTTACAGGCAATGATCTTTCCAGCCGTCAGATCATGCTGGGTGAACTGGCATACGGCTCTGACAAGGCCCGCCAGCTGTTCCGCGATATGATGGATCTGGCTGCCGAAGAGCTTGGCTTTGAAACAGAAGATATGCCGATTGTAGTAGAAGCTGTGCCCATGGCAAACGGCTCGATCGTCCTTACAATCAGCAAAGTAGAAAATCCCGAAGAGCTTGATGCACGATTTTCCAGATTTACCCCTCCACCCGAAGATTCGGAAGAAGAGGCGGAGGAGGGCGGTTCTGTCTGGCAGGCTGTTCATGAGTATGACATTGATGAGCCCGAATCCTCTGCCGGGATCTTTTCCCCAGATCAGGAGGCAGCTGTCATATTTGAGTTTGCCTCACTCTCTGATGTTTCTCAGATGAGCCGGCATCTGCCCGCAGGCCTTTCCTGTTTCAATACCTTGTATAAAAACCCCCTCAGCGGGCGTTACTATCTGGCCGCAGACCGTTCCGTCTCCAGCCAGCAGGATTTTATGGCCTTATGCCGTCTGTGCACAGAGTATGGCAGTCGGTGCAGGGCGGAAAATGTGCAGCGTTTTCTCTCCCATATCCGGGAACATGATACCCTGATTCTCCGGGGACAGGCTGTGCAGCGTCTCAGAGACCTGTAAAAGAACGCGGCTTCGCCGTATACAAAGCATAAATAATGCCATGCCGACATGTTCAGAATTGCTTCGCAATTCTGAACTGTCGCGGCTTCGCCGTATTCAATGTATTACGGCAGCCATGCCGACAGGTTCAGAATTGCTTCGCAATTCTTCACTGTCGCGGCTTCGC
>CAMHFW010000207.1 GCA_946184675.1 uncultured Clostridia bacterium
AAGTCTGCGATTTCTGCCAGGAAGCATGTGGTCTTGACTACTTTGTCAAATCCGCTTCCTGCTGCTTCCAGGATGGCTCCGACATTTTTGCAGCTCTGCGCTGTCTGCGCCTCGATCCCCTCAGGCATTTCGCCTGTTGCGGGGTCAACCGGGATCTGCCCGGAGGTATAGATCAGTCCGTTTACTTCATAGCCCTGTGAGTATGGTCCGATTGCGCCAGGCGCGTTTTTTGTCTCTATTACTTTCATCACGAACCTCCTTCTGCTCTTATTTATGAATCCAGCTGTTACTTATGAATCCGGGTTCCGGTCTTTCCGGCTATACCGTCTTTGGCCTTCTCCAGGAGGGTAATCAGGGAGAATCTTCCCTCTTTGGACTCGGCAAATTCCAGGGCTGCCTCCACTTTCGGCAGCATAGATCCGGGAGCGAATTCCCCGTCTGCAATATACTTTCTGGCCATATCGCCTGACAAATCATCCAGCCACTCTGCATCGGGCTGCCCGAAATGGATGGCAACCTTCTCCACCGCTGTCAGAATAATCAGGACATCTGCATCCAGCTGCTGCGCCAGTTTGCAGGCTGCAAAGTCCTTATCAATGACAGCAGCGGCTCCTTTCAAATGATGTCCATTGGTCTTAAAGACCGGGATTCCGCCGCCCCCGCAGGCAATGACTACATGATTGGTCTCTACCAAGGACCGGATGGTATCGATTTCGATGATAGACTGCGGTCTGGGGGAAGCTACCACCCTCCGGTAGCCTCTGCCTGCATCCTCAATCACCTGATAATCTCTGTCGCGCACCAGCTGATCTGCTTCTGCTTTGGTCATAAATGATCCGATCGGCTTGGTCGGATTCTCAAAAGCCGGATCCTCCGGGTCCACTTCCACCTGCGTCAGCACAGTAGCAACCCCTTTATCGATTCCTCTGTCCAGCATCTCCTCCCGAAGCTCATTCTGCAGATCATAACCAATATATCCCTGGCTCATAGCTACGCAGACTGACAGAGGGCAGGGAATATACTTTTCCGGATCAGACCGTGTCAGTTCCATCATGGCATTCTGGATCATTCCCACCTGGGGGCCGTTGCCGTGGGCAATCACGACTTCGTGCCCTTCCTCAATCAGATCTACAATCGCTTTTGCTGTGATCCGGACGGCCTTCATTTGTTCAGGCAGATTATTTCCAAGCGCATTACCGCCGAGTGCGATCACAATTCTTTTCTTCATACTTTATAAAATCCTCCCATCCGGCATTTACTGGAAATGTCTGCTGACTGCCCTGTCCCAGAGTGCCTGAAGAGTCTTCTGAGGATTTTTAACTTTTGCAAGGAAAATCATGGCAGCAATGATGTAAGGCTTATTGGATGCCTCTTTGTAGAGAGACTCGCGTGCATGATCAAATACCTTATCGGTTACTTCCCCGTGCTCGCAGGATACGCCCTGGATATCAGCCGGCAGCGGATGCATGTAAAGGGTATCAAGACCGTTTTTGGTCAGCCTCATCATCTCATCATCAACCACCCAGTCCTGATGCTCCGCATTCTGGGCAAGCAGCTCTTTTTCCAGCTTGTCGATGCCGTCAAAATCACCCTTTCCGTACAGGTCGGTTCTGACTTCCATCGCTGCGTAAGGAGCCCAGCTCTTCGGATATACCACATCCGCGTCTTTGAATGCTTCCTTCATGTCGTTGGTAATGCTGAAAGAACCGCCGGACTCTGCCGCATTCTTCCTGGCAACTTCAACAACATCGCTCATCACTTCATATCCTTCCGGATGGGCCAGTACGACATCCATTCCGAAACGGGTCAGAAGGCCGATGATACCCTGGGGTACAGACAGGGGCTTGCCGTAGGAAGGGGAATAAGCCCAGCTCATGGCAATCTTCTTGCCCTTGAGATTCTCAGCGCCGCCGAATTCATGGATGATATGGAGTGCATCCGCCAGAGCCTGCGTGGGATGGTCGATATCGCACTGCAGGTTAACCAGAGTCGGCTTCTGCTCCAGCACGCCTGCCTGATTTGCCTCCGTAACAGAATCTACAACCTGATGCATATAGGCATTGCCCTTGCCGATATACATATCATCGCGGATACCGATGACATCTGCCATGAAAGAAACCATGGTCGCTGTCTCGCGGACCGTCTCACCATGCGCGATCTGGGACTTTTTCTCATCCAGATCCTGTACCGCAAGGCCTAGCATATTACAGGCGCTGGCAAAGGAAAACCTGGTTCTGGTAGAATTGTCACGGAAAATGGAAATGCCAAGTCCGGACTCGAAAATCTTTGTAGAAATGTTGTTCTCTCTCATATAACGGAGAGCATCGGCCAGCACAAATACAGCCTCAATCTCATCATCGGTCTTCTCCCAGGTCAGGAAGAAATCATTCTCATACATATCCTTGAAATGAAGCGCATTGAGTCTGTCAATATATCCCTGTAATTTCTGATCCATTTTACTATCCTTTCTTAAATACAATCCGTTTTTAAAGAATGTCATTATCTGTTTTTCCGCCGGTGTACTGAGCCACATCTCCGGTCTTTTCCTCTTCCGGATA
>CAMHFW010000208.1 GCA_946184675.1 uncultured Clostridia bacterium
CGGATCATCTGCCTGTCACTGAGCTTCATGGTAATAAAACCGGAAATCCCGCGGCCAATGGTTATCCCGATAAAAAACATGCTGGCAAAGCCTGCTGCCGTCACAGCCGGGACTCCTTCATGCAGAGTCAGATAACTGCTGGCCCAGAGGCCGGTTGTCTGCTCCAGAGCGCAGTAGCAGAAAAAGCAGACCATAATCTCTTTGGCTCCGGGAATGGAAATGACTTCCCGCAGGCTCAGAGCTTCGCCACCCAGGCCGTCTGTAGAAACTGCCCCCGGATTGGTCCTTCTTTTCCAGAGAGGCAGACTGCCAAAGAGAATGACCGCAAGCACCAGCTGAATGACCCCGACTGCCCGGTAGCCTGCCGGCCATCCCATGCCGCCCGTCAGCATAAAGCCCATTACATAAGGGCCGATGGTCGCTCCGACGCCCCACATGCAATGAAGCCAGCTCATATGCCGGCTCTCATAATGCAGGGCAACGTAGTTATTGAGCGCCGCGTCCACGCCGCCAGCGCCCAGTCCGTAGGGAATGGCCCACAGACACAGTCCTGCCATGGACCTGCTCAGGGAAAATCCAAACAGGGCAGCGGCTGTCATAGACACGCTGATGGCCGTCACCTTCCCGGTGCCCAGCGTCCTGGTCAGCCGATCGCTCTGCAGGCTGGAAATGATGGTTCCAAAGGCAATAATCATAGAAATGATGCCGGCATAGGATACCGGCACCGAAAATTCCTGATAGATGGACGGCCAGGCTGCCCCCAAAAGACCGTCCGGCAGTCCCAGACTGATAAAAGACAAGTAGATAATTAAAAGCAATATTTGAAACATACAGGATATCTGTCCCTTCTTTTCATTACTCAAGAAAAACTTGTTTGTACCAGATGATACAAACAAGTTTCTGAAAGATCTCTTATTATACCTTAAAGCGGTATCCGACGCCCCAGATGGTCTCAATGTACTGGGGCTTGGATGTGTTCAGCTCCACCTTTTCGCGGATCTTCTTGATGTGAACCGTTACGGTGGCGATGTCATTCTGGCTGAAGGACTCCATATCCCAGATCTTGTTGAACAGCTCTTCCTTGGTGAAAACGTGGTTGGGATTTTCTGCCAGGAAGGTCAGGAGATCGAACTCCTTGGTGGTGAAGGCCTTCTCCTCGCCGTTTACAAAAACGCGGCGGGCGGTCTTGTCGATCTTGATCCCACGGATCTCGATGATCTCGTTGGCCTTGATGCTGCTGCCGACCAGGCGCTCATAGCGGGCCAGATGGGCCTTAACGCGGGCCACCAGCTCACTGGGACTGAAGGGCTTGGTCATATAGTCGTCTGCGCCGATGCCCAGGCCGCGGATCTTGTCGATATCTTCCTTCTTGGCTGATACCATGATGATGGGAATATCCTTCTTTTCCCTTACTTTGCGGCAGATCTCATAGCCGTCGATCATCGGCAGCATCAGATCCAGGACAATCAGGTCGAAATCTTCGCTTAAGGCCGCTTTGAGCCCCTTATCTCCCGTATTCTCAATAGTTACGTCAAAGCCGCTCAGCTCCAGATAATCTTTCTCCAGCTCAGCAATGGCTGTCTCATCTTCTACGATCAGTATTCTGCTCATTCCGTTTCTCCTCTGCATTCACATTTTCAAATTTGCTACATATATTTCCGAAGGACGAAGATCATGGTCGTGCCGACATTTTCCGTGCTCTGGGCCCAGATCTTGCCGCCATGCTCTTCGATGATCTTTTTCGCGATAGAAAGTCCCAATCCGCTGCCTCCCTTGGAGGAATTGCGGGACGCGTCTGTCCGGTAGAGACGCTCAAATACCAGCGGAAGCTCTTTTTTGGCGATTCCCTTGCCATTGTCCTCGATCTCTACCCGGATAAACTCCTCCTCCTCGGAGAGCCTGAGAGAAATCTGCAGGTCACGGTCCGGAGAGGCGTATTTGACCGAATTGCCGATGATATTGCTGATGACGCGCTTGAGCTGCTCGGGATCGGCTATGATGATGACATCCGGATCCATATAGTTAAAGAATCCGAAATCCACGCCCTGCTCGCTCAGATCCAGGCTGAGCTCCTCCGCGCAGTCCTGAAAATAGTCTCCCGCATTGAGCTTGATAAAGGAATAGGTGACGGCGTTGCTGTCCAGTTTGGCATAGAGGAAAAGCTCGTCCACCAGGGTATTCATGTCGTTCACCTTGTTGTAAATGGTACGGATATAGCGGTCCCTTTTTTCCGGCGTATCCGCCACTCCGTCCATGAGGCCTTCGACATAGCCTTTGATCGATGTCATCGGCGTCTTCAGATCATGGGAAATGTTGCTGATCAGCTCCTTGCTGTCTTTTTCCGTCTGCATATTCTGCTCGATCTGGCCCTTGAGCTTGATCCGCATGGCCTCAAAAGCCGTACAGAGCTCTCCGATCTCATCCTCGGTCTCCGCCGTCACGCTGACATTAAGATTCCCTGCTGTGATGTTATCCGCCGCCTCCTTGAGCTTGTTAATGGGGCGGATGATACTGCGGTAAAGCCAGAACATGGTCAG
>CAMHFW010000209.1 GCA_946184675.1 uncultured Clostridia bacterium
CTTACAGGAGCACAAATCGTTATCCAGTGTCTGAAGGAACAGGGAGTTGACACCGTATTCGGATATCCGGGCGGCGCCATCCTGAATATATACGATGAACTTTACAAACACAGTGATGAGATCCATCATTATCTGACATCTCACGAGCAGGGAGCTTCCCATGCGGCAGACGGATATGCCAGAGCCACCGGCAAGGTCGGTGTATGTTTTGCCACATCCGGTCCCGGCGCGACCAATCTGGTCACAGGTATTACCACAGCCCTGATGGATTCCGTACCCATGGTAGCCATCACCTGTAATGTCAATGTAGATCTGCTGGGTAAAGACAGCTTCCAGGAGACAGATATCGCAGGTATCACCATGCCGGTCACCAAGCACAATTTCATCGTAAAAGATGTAAACAAACTTGCAGATACCATCCGCCGGGCTTTCCGTATTGCCCAGTCCGGCCGTCCCGGCCCGGTGCTGGTAGACATTCCCAAGGATGTTACCGCATTAAAGGCAGAATATGAGTTCAAAAAACCGGAGCCGGTGCAGAGAAAGACAGACAAGATCGATGAAGCCATGATCGATGAAGTGGTCAAGCTGATCAATCAGTCCCAGAAGCCTTTTATCCTGGCGGGCGGCGGTGTGATCCGCGCGGATGCAGCCGGTGAACTCCGGGGTCTTGCCAAAAAAATCCAGGCCCCTGTTGCAGATACCCTGATGGGCAAGGGAGCCATCAGCGGAAGAGATGACCTCTATACCGGCATGCTGGGCATGCACGGCACCAAGACTTCCAATTTCGGTATCTCCGAGGCAGACCTTCTGATTGCTGTCGGCACACGCTTCTCAGACCGTGTTCTGGGAAATGTAGCGCAGTTTGCCAGACATGCGGATGTTGTGCATATTGATGTGGATGCGGCAGAGATCGACAAGAACCTTCTGTCTCATTATCAGATCATCGGCGATGCCAAGGTCATCCTGCAGAAGATCACAGAGAAGATCGATCAGCAGAATCATGATCCCTGGCTGGCTCATATCCGCGAAATGAAGAGCCATTATCCGCTCCGTTATAATCATGACAAGCTGACTGGTCCCGGCATCGTGGAAGAGGTCTATGAGCAGACCAACGGCAATGCCATCATCGTGGCAGAGGTCGGACAGCACCAGATGTGGGCGGCCCAGTTCTACAAATATTCCGAACCCAGACAGCTGCTGACATCCGGCGGCCTGGGAACCATGGGATACGGTCTGGGCGCTGCTATGGGCGCCAAGCTGGGATGCCCGGACAAGACGGTCATCAATATTGCCGGCGACGGCTGCTTCCGCATGAATCTGAATGAGCTGGCAACCGCTTCCCGCTACAACATTCCTTTCGTGGAAATCGTTGTGAACAATCATGTTCTGGGAATGGTCCACCAGTGGCAGGATCTTTTCTATGAAGGCAGATATTCCGCAACAGAGCTTTTTGACAAAGTAGATTTTGTCAAGGTTTCGGAAGGACTCGGCGTTCCTGCCAGAAAGATCACCACTCCCGAGGAGTTTAAGGAGGGCCTGAAGTGGGCCATGAACCTGGGCGGTCCCGCAGTGCTGGAGTGCGTTGTTGACCCCAGTGAAAAGGTATGGCCTATGGTAGCTCCGGGAGCTTCTCTGATGGAGACCTTCTCCGAGGAGGATCTGGAGAAGAAATAATAATAAGCACAGCTCCGGGGCGGATTTTCCGCCCCGGTCTGAATAGATCAAAACACACAAGGGAGAGTTAAAAAAAATGAGCAGAGTTTATAATTTTTCAGCAGGTCCTGCCGTTTTGCCGGAGGAAGTACTTAAAGAAGCAGCAGCAGAGATGCTGGAGTATGGCACTTCCGGTATGTCTGTCATGGAAATGAGCCACAGATCCAAAGACTTCGAAGACATCATCCAGACAGCAGAGGCTGACCTCAGAAAACTGATGAATATTCCAGACAACTATAAGGTCCTCTTCCTGCAGGGCGGCGGACATACCCAGTTTGCAATGGTTCCGCTCAACTTCATGAAGAATCGCAAAGCCGGCTACATCATCACCGGACAGTGGGCCAAAAAGGCTGCCGCTGAGGCAAGAATCTACGGCGAAGTTGTAGAACTTGCATCTTCCGCAGACAAGACCTTTACTTACATTCCGGACTGCAGTGATCTGGATATCACAGACGATCTTGATTATGTATATATCTGCGAAAACAATACCATCTACGGAACCAAGTTCCCTGAGCTTCCCAACACCAAGGGCAAGCTTCTGATCGCGGACCAGTCCTCCTGCTTCCTGTCTGAGCCTGTTGATGTGACAAAGTACGGTCTGATCTATGCAGGCGTACAGAAAAATGTCGGCCCTGCCGGTACCGTTATTGTTATCATCCGCGAAGACCTGATCAGTGATGATGTGCTCCCCGGAACTCCGACCATGCTCAAGTACAAGACACATGCAGACAATAATTCTCTTTACAATACACCGCCCTGCTACGGCATCTACATCTGCGGCAAGGTATTCAAATGGCT